>DAOUEW010000062.1:0-6146 GCA_034430275.1 Anaerolineae bacterium
GGAGAGATAGACGTACTGCCCCAGGTCCATCGATCGAGCGAACCGCGCCAGAGTGCTGGCCTTAATCAGGGACGCGCGTACGCTGGTGAGCTCGCCTTCGTTCATCTCGGGGTAGCGACAGTATAGGTACTCACCGACCACGAAGTCCAGCAAGGCGTCGCCGAGGTACTCGAGCCGTTCGTTGGACTCCAGCCCAAAATCGGGATTCTCGTTGAGGAACGAGCGATGAACGAGGGCCTGCCTCAGCAGGGTCTCGTTGTCGAACTGGAAGCCAATCGCTTCCTGAAGCTTGGCCAGGTCTTGGTCCATGTCTCCCTCACGTCATCGCGTGGATTGGCCCTTCACCTTGTCCCAGGGCGGCCTCTCTCACGGCTTCGGCAAGCGTCGGGTGGGCGTGGATCGTGGCCGCCACGTCCTCGGCGGTCGCTCCGCACTGGATGGCCAGTGCTCCTTCGGCGATCAAGTCGGTGGCGTGCGGCCCCATGATATGCAGACCCAGCACTCGACCAGTTTCCTGGTCGCAGATCATCTTCACCAGACCCGCGGTCTGCCCCATAGCCAGCGCGCGCCCGCTAGCGGTGAAGGGAAACCTGCTCTTCTTGTAGTGGATGCCTCGTTCCTTGGCTTCTTGCTCCATCAGTCCCACGCCGGCGATCTCGGGCATAGTGAACACACAGTTGGGGACCACCTTGTAGCTGATAGCTGAGTCCCTACCCAGGGCGTGCTCCACGGCGACCTCGCCCTCGTGGCTCGCCACGTGGGCCAGCATGTAGCCCCCCGTGACGTCGCCGATGGCGTAGACGCCGGGCACGTTGGTCTCCAGGTGCTCGTCCACCAGGATGGCACCCTTCTCGGTCTTTACTCCAATCTCCTTCAGATTCAGCCCTTCGCTGTATGGCACCCTGCCGGTGGCCACCAGCACCGTGTCGGCCTGGACCGTCTCCTCGCCTTTTGATCCTTCGTAGATTATGTCGAGACCTCCCCTTCCCTGCCGGATCTCCTTGAGCGGCGAGCGGGTATGCACGTCCACCCCCTGTTTGCGCAGCGCCTGCTGCTGGCGGCGGGCCAACTCCTCGTCCACCGTGGTGAGGATAGAGGGCAGCATCTCGATGATCGTGACCCTGGTGCCCAGCGCGCTGAAGATGGTGGCGAACTCGACACCGATCACCCCGCCGCCCACGATGACCAGATCCTCAGGGAGCTTTTCCAGCGAGACGATCTCGTTGCTGGTAAGGACACCAGGGAGGTCCAGGCCAGGGACCGGGGGCTTGGCGGCCACCGAGCCTGTGGCCACGACGATCTTCCGCGCCTCCACCATCTCGGTGGAGCCGTCCGAGACCTTGACCTTGGTGTGAGAGATCAACTGGCCACTTCCGGCGATCACCTCTACCTTGCGGGCTTGCAGTAGGCTCTCCACGCCCGTCACCAACTGTTCGACTACCTGGTCTTTGCGCGCCATCATCCTGGAGAAATCGAAGCCTGGCTCGCTGACGATGACTCCGAACTCCTCAGCTCTCTCAATCTCCACCAGCAGCTCGATGCTGCTGACCATGGCCTTGGTGGGTATGCAGCCCCAGTTCAGGCATACCCCGCCCACGCGCTCACGTTCGATCAAGGCCACTTTCGCGCCCAACTGCGCCGCGCGAAGGGCGGCCACGTATCCTCCGGGGCCTGCTCCGATGACACAGATGTCAAACAGATCGCTCATGATGCACTTCCCTCTTGAACCTCACCGCGCAACACTCCATCCTCTTGTCCACCGCTAGGCCCAACTCCTGTGCCAGGGCCATAGCGGCCCTGGAGGGGCTGACGATCACGTTCACGCCGGCCTGCACGGTGAGAGGGTCCAGCCGCTCTCGGTAGAGACCGCGGGGTCTCAAGCAGCCCAGGTGCAGGGGCACTGTAGGAAAGCGGAGGCGGGCCTCCACCAACAGCTCCGCGACCTCCTCGGGGTTGGGGGGATCGCACTCAGCGAAGCGGGTGCCCGGCGTGGGAATGAAGACGATGAAGGTCAGGCCGGCTACACCCAGCTCTGCCAGGATCTCCAGGGCTCGATACTCCCCCGACAGCTTTCCGCCCCGGAGGCCGACGGTGATGTGAGGCACGACGGTGGCGTACGAACGGAGAAGCTGGTAGGTGGCTACGTACTCCTCGACGCCGACCTCTAGCCCGTACACCTCTCGCACAGTCTCGTCGTCGCCCACGAAGTCGAAGGAGATCACGTCTACGTAGGGAGCGATGATCTCGGCTTCACTCTTGCCGATCAGACCCACGTGCCAGTTCATGATTCTGCCCTGGGACAGCCGCGCTACCTCGTCGAGGTGGCTGGCTACGGGCACCCGGCCCTCCCTATCGCATCCCCCGGAGACGAGACAACTCGTCGCCTCCTGTGCGTCGGCCTTCCAGATGGGAGTCATGGACTGGAGATAGTGCCCACCGCAGTGGGCGCAGTCCAGTTCGCAGCGGTCGCCTGTCAGGCTGATCACCAGGGTGTCCAGAGGATAGTCGAAGCCGATCACGGGTTCGAAGTTGGCTAAGCGGAGACGCCACGCTTCTTCGGTTCTCACGTTCATCTGCCTATGCCAATCGCACTCGCGTGTGCCAGACCTCGGTCACGGAGAACAAGCGGCGACAGTGGAAGGCAGCACGCAGGCACGAGCGGCTTTGAGGGTGCCGCCCCGGATCCCCCGATTCCGCGCAACAGTCTCACAGACGCGAGACCGGTGCCCTCAGCATGGAAGCCGACGGCTGGACAAACCTGACGCACGGTGTCCAGAGCAGCTTGCCCAGTGGGGCCAGCCGAGATTCGGCCCAGTATACCAGACCGCGGGACCCACGACAACCTGGTCGCCGCCGGAGAGAGTTGCCTCCCTGGTGGCAATGTACTATACTGATCTTGGGGAGTAACCATGGACGAGTTACAGAAGGGGCCAACGTACAGGACTGTGCTGGAAGGACTGCCGGAGCAGGAAGAGGAACGCGTGAGCCTCAAGGCGATCCTGAGAGAGGTCATCGAGACCGCTTTCATGACGCTGATCATCTTCCTTCTCGTGCGGGTGGCTTGCCAGAACTTCCGCATCGAAGGCCATAGCATGGAGGCGAATCTCCACGACGGCCAGTTCTTGATCGTCAACAAGCTCGTCTACTACATCCATCCGCCAGAGAGAGGTGACGTCGTCGTCTTTCATTCGCCTGCCAACCCCAACAAGGACTTCATCAAGCGCGTCATCGGCTTGCCGGGCGAGGAGGTGGAGGTAGTGGACGGCGTCGTCTTCATCGACGGCGTACGTTTGGATGAGACATACCTCTCCAACCGCGGCCAGCGATCGTGGGGGCCTGAGGTCGTCGGGGAGTTCGAGTACTTCGTGATGGGCGACAACCGCAGCAACAGCAGCGATTCACGTAGCTGGGGCATGCTGGATGGCAACGCCATCATCGGCAAGGCCTGGGTCTCGTACTGGCCGCTCCGGTATCTGGGACCGGTTCCTCACTACACCTATGCCGCCGTCGAGTAGGCGAAGCGATGGCTGAGCGGTCTCTCTCCGCTGATCTCGAGGAGCAACCCACGGTTCCCCTGGTCGAGTTTCCACCCCAAGACCTGGTAGAGATCGTCCATCGGCTCACGCCAGAGAAGCTAGCCAGCTTGCTCGATGCTACCGATCTCAAAGCCGATACCCAGGAATCCAAGATCACCAAGATTGCGGGGTGGGCGCTGGACTACGGCTTCGCCTCCGTCTGTGTCAACCCCGTCGAGGTGGATCTGCTCCCCACGTTGCTCAAGGGCAGCCCGGTCAAGGAGTGCTACGTCATAGACTTCCCTCTGGGGAAGTCCTCTCTGGAGAGCAAGCGGGGGCAGGCGGCGGAGGTAGTGGAGACCAGCCGCAGCATCAGGGGTGAGGGTCCCGGCAAGCTGGAGCTGGACATGGTGATCAACGTAGGCCGCTTCAAGAGGGACGCGGGCTACACTCGAGCAGAGATCGAGGCGGTGGTCGATGGTGCCGACGGCGAGCTGGTCAAGGTCATCATCCGCTCCGGCGAGTTGACCGAGGAAGAGATCGTGCAGGTTTCCGCGCTGGTCAAGGAGGCGGGAGCCGATTTCGTGAAGAACTCCACCGGCATGGACGTGATGGGCGCCACGCCGGAGCATCTTCGCCTGATGAGAGAGGCGGTGGGTCCAGACTTCGGCGTGAAGGCTGCCGGAGGCATCTCGGATGCCATGACCGTGGTCAGGCTGGCCTACGCCGCGGCCAGAGAGCCCGAGCTGCTGGATCCCCTCCGGTTCAGGATAGGCACCAGCGCGCCATTGACCATACTGGCGACCATGGATTGGATCAGGGCCAATCCAGAGGCCTGGGTCGAGGCCAAGATCATCCCCTGCACCATCTGTCCCAGTGAGCAGACGAGCAAGCAGAAGAGAGAGGTTCGGGAGATCTACATCCAGAGATGCCGCACGTGTCCTTTCAGGCGCTACAGAAGGGACAAGGACTTCTGATGACCAGGGGCGGCTACCACGGGAAGATCCTGAGAGTCGATCTTACTCGCGGAACGACTACGACAGAGCCTCTGGCAGCGGACCTGGCCCGCGACTACGTTGGCGGACGCGGGCTGGGAAGCGCCATCTTGTGGCAGGAGCTTCCGGCCCACACAGACCCTCTCTCGCCCCAGAACAGGTTGATCTTCGTCACCGGGCCCTTGAATGGCACCGGGGCGGCGCTTTCCTCTCGCTACGAAGTGGTCACCAAGTCGCCCCTCACCAATACCATCCTGAGCGCCAACTCCGGGGGTCGCTTCCCCATCGCTCTTAAGAAGACGGGGTTCGACGCCATAGTGGTCGGGGGCGCCGCCGAGAAGCCCTGCTACCTATGGGTGGACGACGAGAAGGCCGAGCTGAGGGACGCCTCAGGAGTCTGGGGTCTGGATACCCACCAAACGACCGAGACGCTGCTCCAAGAGACGTCCAGCCAGGCGGCAGTGGCCTGCATCGGTCCAGCAGGCGAGACGGGAGTGCTCTACGCCTCGGTGATGAACGAGATGGATCGGGCGGCGGGAAGGGGCGGCGCTGGCTGTGTCATGGGCTCGAAGAACCTGAAGGCGGTCGTGGTCCAGGGGAGCCACAAGACACCTGTGGTGGACGCTGAGTGGTTCCAGGCGGCCAGGAAGAAGGCGTTGACCATGGTCAGCGAGGCTCCCATCACCAAGAACGCCCTCAAGGAGTACGGGACCGCGGTGCTGATCAGCATCATCAACCAGTTCGGCGCCCTGCCCACCCGCAACTTCCAGGAGGGATACTTCCCGGACGCCGATTCCGTCTCCGGGGAGACGCTCAAGGAACTCCTCTACGAGCGGAGCGTGGGCTGCGCCACCTGCTCTGTGGCCTACGGCAGAGGCACCAGGACCGCCACTCGCAGCAGCGAGGGACCTGAGTACGAGACGATGTGGGCTCTGGGCCCCATGTGCGGGGTGAAGGACCTGGAACTGATCACCGAGGCCAACTACAACTGCAACGAACTGGGCTACGACACCATCTCCGCGGGTAGCACCATCGCCTGCGCCATGGAGCTGTGGGAGAGAGGATACCTGGACCAGGCCACCCGCGACAGAATCCGGGACGAACTGGGCACGGAGCTGCGTTTCGGCAACGGCCAGGCCGTGCTGAAGTGCACCGAGCTCATCGGACGCAACGAGGGCTTTGGCAAGGATCTGGCCGAGGGTTCGCTGCGGCTGGCCTCGCGCTTCGGTCACCCGGAGCTCTCCATGAGCGTCAAGGGGCTGGAGCTGGCGGCCTACGATCCCCGGGGCTTCAAGTCCATGGGCCTGGCCTACGCCACCTCCACCAGGGGCGCCTGCCACCTGCGGGCTTACTTCATCGGCCCCGAGGCCTTGGCTACCCCTTATGCGGTGGACCGTTTCGCCACCGCCGGCAAGGCCGCTCTGGTGATCCTGTACCAGGACCTCAGCGCGCTCATCGACTCGCTGGGGCTATGCATGTTCACCATCTTCGCCCTCAACCCCGAACACTACGCCAGCCTGCTCTCTTCGGTGACGGGCGAGCCTCTGGATGGCAAGCAGATTCCAAGCATTGGCGAGAGGATCTGGAACCTGGAGCGGTTGTTCAACCTCCGCGAAGGATTCACGCGTGAGGACGA
>DAOUEW010000063.1:0-4645 GCA_034430275.1 Anaerolineae bacterium
TGATAGACACCGAGCACCACGGTGACCAACAGGATCTGGACCCCCACGGGCACTGCCAGGTACCACTGAGCCACAAACCCCCACCAGCCAAGCGAGGTGGGCAGCACCAGCAGGCGCACCACCCGCCACGTCACCACCAGCCCCACAGCTGCCAGGAGCAATAGGGACACATAGTACTCCGTGAAGCTGGCCTCGCGGACAACGACGAAGCTGCCCAGGCCACCTCCGTCGCTAGCGCCAGGGCCTACGACGAGGCGCGCCACGTGTTCTCGGAACGCCATCCCTTTGGCCAGCGTGACCCTGCGCTCGGCAGAGTCGCTATCCAAGAGGAGGCGACCCTCCGACAGTGCGTTGGCCGGCTCGCCGTCCACAGTGACCACACTCAGCTCCAGAGGCGCACGGGCCACGATGTCCAGGCGGGTACCCTTGAACCGAAGCACAACCTGGTCACCTTCGGCCCCTCTGCCAACTACGCCGTCATCCTCGCGCCACGAACCATCGTAGGTGGCGGCCCACGTGTCGCTCGGATACCAACCAGGACCAGCCAGGCTCGCGCTCCGGGCCAACTCCTTGATCCTGACGTAGGTCAGCCGAGGCTCCAGGTCGTCCGTGACCAGCGAGAAGCCCCTGATGGGATCATCCGCTTCCGCCATGGGGTGGAAGTGCTGGAGGACGAGAACGCCCATCCAGGGCCATTCGTCCACTGCCCGCTCGATAGCCTCCACCGTGCGCCGGGCCTGTGTCTCCTCACTGTCGCTGCCCCAGGGAGCGGGCCGTCCTTCCCACTCAGGCGGCAGCGCGCACCAGCCAAACTCGACCGCCCACACCGCCTTGCTCGCATCGCCGTGGCTGACCATCACGTCCCGTAGCAGGATGGCCCGGGAGAGATTGGCGCGCAGTGGAGAGACCTGGCGGTCCGAAGCCTCGTACCACATGCCGTAAGGCTTGATCGCCACGATGTCGAAGGACCCCCTCGCTCCCGCTTCGTACATCTTGCGCAGGAAGAGGATGTCACTCATGTACCTGCCCCCCTCTTCCACGTTGGGGGCCAGGCCAGCGGTTAGCACCAGGGCTTCTACATCGGCTTCCTCTACCGCTCCGTAGGCCGCTTGCAGGAGGTGTGTATAGGCAGCGGGATCGACGTACCGCTCTCCCCAATGAGGATGGAGATTGGGTTCATCCCAGATCTGGTAGTAGCTGATCTGGTCCCCATAGCGAGCGGCGAAGGCCCTCACGAACTCCGCGTAGTCTTCGAAATCCCGAGGGGGCGCGTCGCGTGTGTTAGCGTCCATGGGGGCCCTGGCCCACTCTGGAGAGGTCTCCAGCACGGCGATGATCTCCAGATCCCGTTCCAGAGTAGCGGACACGATCCTGTCCCACGACTCCCAGCGGAACTCCCCCCGTCGCGGCTCTATCTCCGCCCACGGGAAGCTCTGTCTGACCCATCGAAAGCCGCCATCTTCGATCAGGCTCAGGGCCGCGTCGAGATCCGGGCCCTCGTATCTCTCCAATGCAGTATTCACGCCCAGAGGGTACACGGCCGCCTGTGCCATGTTGGGTGGGGTACCGTACCACACTCCCTCTGTGTCGTACGTGTGCGCTGGGAAAATGAGCAGGCCAAGCACGGCCACGAAGCCCAGGCACAACGAATAGAGGACCACGCCCAAGACGATGCGCGCACCCTCTCTGCCGCCAAAGATCGATACTATTCTGCTGCGCCTGGAGCGGTCAGAACCCTTCATCCTGCCAATCGCCCTGATCGCAGATCAGCCGATCTTCCCCATCGCGGTGCGGGACTCCACCACTGCCTCGCCAATTACCGCAGGTACAGATAGCGCTGGACCCGAGGCCCAGCGCCGTGCACACACCAGGTTCTCCCCATCCCCTATTTCGTCCACTGAGGCAGCGTACCCCCTCCATCGGCGGTGAGTTGCCGCAGAGCACCGCTGGACAGGCTGAGCAGGTACAGATTGCCCTCCCGCAGCGTGAGCAGTCCATCCGCCCAGGGCGACCAAGCCAGTTCCGGCTCCTGTAACCCCTCTTCTCCGTGCAATGGGAACAGCTTGGTCTCGTTGCTACCATCGCGATCCACCAGGTATAGATCGTACTCGCTGGCCTGAGAATCCAGAGGATTGAGCGCTGTGCAATAGGCAATGCGGCTTCTCTGCTGATCCGCGGCCATAGATTCCGCCGGCGACCAAACGGGCGACGCCCACATGCCTACTTCCTCTGCCACGCGCACCTTGACCAAGCCGTCGATGCTGACGACCCAGATGTCGAAGATGGGGCTCTCAGCGGCCACCTCACCCTCGGCCACCGATGTCGTGTGCACCGTGCACACCAGGAAGCGTCCATCAGGCGACCAGGAGAGGGAGGGCACCCAAACCCAATCCGAGTAGGTGAGGTAGGCGGAGAAATCGAGCAGGGTCTGCCTCTCCCCGCTGGATAGGTCAATGAGGCCTATTTCGTCCGCATCGGCATAGGCGAAGATACGACCATCCGGCGACCACGCCAGCTCGCTCCCCCACCAGCCGTAGATGCCGCCCGACGATTCCTCCAACACCTGTGCCACGTCCCGCCCATCGGCGGACGCGATCCACAGGTCGTTGTTCGCTCGCCAGCCGGGCCGGCCATCGATCCGCTCTGCGGTGGAGTAAGCGAAGCGAGTCCCATCGGGAGACCACTCGGCGTACCTCACGCCCTCGATACCTAGAGCCTGCGCTTCATCGCCCACCACCACGGTGCCCACGACCCACAGGCTATTCAGGGGCTTGGCCTCCTCATCTTCTGACTCCTCCGAATCCGGCTTACGAGTGAACAGCAGTTGCGTCCCATCGGGCGATAGTGCCACCACCCGTTGATCGAGGTCTCCCGTGAAGGTCAGAGGACGTTTGCCTTCGCTAGCACCTCGCATCATCCAGGCGTTGCCATTGGAAACGTAGGTGATCGTCCCACTGATGGGCACCGATGGCAGAGTCCCGCTCACCCCGATCACTACGATCTCATCCACCGGCTCTACCGTCACCCTGCGAGCCGAAGGAATACGGTTTACCTCCAGGTCGTTCTCGTAGGTGACCAGATAGGTAACCTCCTCCTCTCCATTCACCCCCAATTGCATGAGGCGGGTCTCGCCTTCCTCCAGGGCCTCGTCCCTCATCACCTGGCGGGAGAAGGACAGCACCTTCGTCTCGACCTCGTTCTCCTCCCGGACGCGGGTTACGATGATGGTCATCCCATCGGTGGTCGGATCCCACAGCGCCGGCTGCGTTCGGTCCAGCGAACCCAGAGTGATGCCTTCCGCCTCCAGCGCCTCACGCACCGTGTCCTCCTGGGTCTCCACGATGCGCCTGGCGCCGTCCACCTCTATGGCGATGCGCTTCTTGGCAGCTCTGCAGCCGCTCAGCAGCAGCGAAACTGCAAGCAGAGACACAGCCACCGACAATACCCAGCCTCGTTGCCGCCCCTTCCACTGCTGAACCATCTTCTCCCTCCGTGTCAACCGCCGTGGTATGCTACCACAAAGCGCGGCCCGCCGCAACAGATCAAGGAACGCCGGAAATCATCGGCGAAGAAGTCCACTTCCGAGGTGCGGCCTCGGCGCCGTTGGCTCGGCACTCCCTTTGTGTTACAATCGACTTGCGATGTCGCTTGCTTGCTAGGCGACGGTCCCTGCATGCTCCCCGCACTAGGAGAACGGTGGCGAAAGGAGTGTCTGATGAACAAACGCAAGTGGGTCTGGATTGGCGCCGGTCTGGGCATCTTCCTCTGCGTGCTGGCACCTCTGAGTTGCGTGGGACTAGGGCTGCTCTCGGGGGTCTCCGGGGTCACCAGCGCCGGGAGGATCTGGGAGGACTCCGTCGCCGTGGTGCGCATCGAGGGCACCATCGTCTCCGGAAGGGAGCAAGACTGGGCCCTCACGACTACCGACAATGCCTACTCGGAATCCATCATTCAGCGACTGGAGCGGGCGCAGAAAGATCCGTCCGTGAAGGCCGTCGTGCTGCGCGTCAACAGCCCAGGTGGTGGCATTGTAGCCACGGATGAGATCTACACCGCGCTCAAGGAGCTGGGCAAGCCCATCGTCGTGTCCATGGGGGAGACGGCCGCATCCGGCGGGTACTACGTCTCGTGCGCGGCTGAGAAGATCGTAGCCAATCCGGTCACTCTCACCGGCAGCATTGGCGTGATCTCCACGGTGCCCAACTTCGAGCGGCTTCTGGACAAGATCGGCATCGAAATGCTGGTCATCAAGAGCGGGGCCATGAAGGATGAGTTGAGCCCCTATCGCGAGCCAACCGAGGACGAGATCGCCCATTGGCAGGGAATCACCAACGAGGCGTATGAGCGGTTCCTCGAGGTGGTGGCGGAGGGAAGAGATCTGGACCTGGAAGAGGCCAGAGAGCTAGCCGACGGTCGAGTCTACACCGGCCAGCAGGCCCTCGAGCTAGGGCTCATCGACGACCTGGGCAACCTCTCCGACGCTATCGATGTGGCCGCCGAGTTGGCCGGCATTGAGAGCGAGCCTCGAATCATCGAGTATCAGCGCGCCCCCAACCTCATGGAGATCCTGCTCAGCGGTCTCAGTCCGCTCCCGGACCAGATCAGCATCGACGACCTGCTCGGCATCGAGCGACGTTTCACCGTA
>DAOUEW010000064.1:0-5284 GCA_034430275.1 Anaerolineae bacterium
CCTCGTCGTCCGTGAGGAGACGGACCTCGCCGCTGTGGTATCTGGTGAGACCCACGGGTACGACACCGATGGAGCGAACACCAGGAAACAGCGCCGTCAGGTCCTCGACGGTGCGGTCCAGATGCTCGTCGTCGTTCACGCCCGGCACCACTACGATCTGGGTGTGTACCTCTATGCCCATGCCCGTCAGACGATGGAGCTGTTCGTAGATATCGGGCAGGCGCGCATTGCACATCAGCCGCTGCCTCAACTCATGATCCGTAGCGTGGACGGAGACGTACAGCGGGCTCAGGTGCTGCTCGGCCACACGCTCCCAGTCTTGTTCGGACCAGTTAGAGAGAGTGATGAAGTTGCCATGGAGGAACGAATACCGGTAGTCGTCGTCCTTGACGTACAGTGAGGGTCGGAGCCCTCGAGGCATTTGGTCCACGAAGCAGAACTGACACCGGTTGCCGCAGCGGCGAATCCCATCGAACACGTCCTCCGCGAACCCGATGCCGAACTCCTCCCCGTATTCCCGGTCAGCAGCAAGAACGAGCCGCTTCCCGGCTCGTTCGATCTCGATCTCCAGCCGCTCGTCGGCGGCGTAGAAGTGGTAGTCTATGACGTCCCGAAGTACGTGTCCGTTGATGGAGATGAGCTGGTCCTCAGGTCGAATACCCAACCCGTCCGCCAGGCTGCCTTCGTCCACGTGAGATATTCGCCCGCCGCTCAGCCCCTCACACCTCCCTTGCTGAACACCGTCCGCCTCCTGCCTCGGGGGTTGTCTTGCCCCTTCGTCTGCCGACCATCATAGGCTGTCAAGTGCTGCTCGGTCGCGGTGGAGAGGTCACTGTAGTAGCCCCGGTACTCATCGGGGAGCAGAACGGCGAGGCGATACATCATCTCGTCGGTCATCTGGCTCAACTGCTCCCGCGTGAGCTTGCGCGCCTCCGGCTCGAAGATGAAGGGATGGCCGAACGCAATACCGACCTTCGTCCGTCGCAGACTGGAGAGCTGCTTCCAGAACTTCTCCTGGCCCCAGATCGCCAGAGGGACGATGGGTGCCCCAGCCCTCACAGCGATGTACGAGAGCCCATCCTTGCCCTTTTGCAGAGTATTGGTCCTGCTCCTCGTGCCCTCCGGCGCCGCCATCAGCACCTTGCCCTGCTTCAGCACCCTCAGCGCGGTTCGGAGGGCCTTCCTGTCCACCTCTCCTCTCAACACGGGGAAGGTGCCGTATAACCTGAAGAAGAACGCCAAAACCGGGTTGCGGTAGTTCTCCGCCTTGGACATGCCCACGACCTCACGGTCCACGAGCGCCGCCCCAATGACTGTATCGATGGAGATCATGTGGTTCTGTACGACGATCACCGGCCCTTCCGCGGGCAGACGCTCCAGACCCTCCACCTCATAGTCGAGGAGAAGCGCCATCACGAACCTGAGAACCCGATTGGCGAAACGCTGAAAGGTCATGGCCCTACTGCCTCCTCAAGGACTGGCCTCGCCTCCCTCAACTGAAGCTTCTTCGACCAGTTTCTCTAACACATCTAACACCTCTTCGACGCCGAGGTTATCCGTGTCTACTCGAACCGCGTCCTCGGCAACCTTGAGGGGGGCCACCTCCCTGCCACTATCTATCTGGTCACGGCGCTTCATGTCCTCCAGGATCTTCTCGTAGTCCGCTTCGTCTCCTCGCTCCAGGAGCTCCAGATAGCGCCGTCGGGCTCTCACCTCCACTGATGCGTCCAGATAGATCTTCAGATCGGCGTTTGGCAAGACCACGGTGCCGATATCCCTGCCCACCATCACCACCTGGCCCCGCTCACCTATGCGGCGCTGCTGTTCCGTGAGCGCACGGCGCACGTCGGCGTACGCCGACACGGGTGAGACGTGCCGGTCAACCTCCGGGCGTCTTGTCTCCCACGTCACGTCCTCGCCATCGGCCAGCACTGTATACTGTCGGCCATCTTCGTGCTCTGGTCTCACGATGTCGATTCTCAGTTCACGGGCCAACCGGCTGATCGCCTCTTCGTCCGCAACGTCCAGACCTCTCTGCAAGACCTCCCAGGTCACGGCGCGGTACATGGCACCCGTGTCAAAGAACAGATACCCCAAACGCTGCGCCAGTAGACCACCTACGGTACTCTTGCCTGACGCAGCAGGGCCATCAATGGCGATGGTAGACGGTAGAGTCACACCCACCCCTTTCGGGAACGTGCCCCTGGCAGCCAAGGCTCGCTGAGCCGCCGCGCCAGAGAAACAAAAGAATCACTCCCTCTGATTATAGGTCACGGCATAGCGCGCCACAACTCACGGGAGGATTCTCCGTCTCGTCCACTCGAAGGGATCAACGGCGACGCCGCCTACCCTGAGCTCCCAATGGAGATGCGTGCCCGTGGACAGTCCTGTGGAGCCAAGGTGCCCGATCACCTGGCCTTTGGACACGGCTTCTCCCTCCTGGATCACGAGATCAGACAAGTGGCAGTAGATGCTGTAGATCCCCAGGCCGTGATCGATGATCACGGTATTGCCCCTGACCTGCAGGGCCTCGGAGAGAGCTACTCTGCCGCTGGCAGCGGCGTACGCAGGCTCGCCGGTCTCGCCATCCAGGTCTACTCCAGCGTGCCGCCCGGGTCCGGTATCGTACTGCCGTATCGCCCCGTACGCGGAGGTGATGGTCAGCTTGTCCACTGGATACCCGAATACGTCATCCCAGAGCTTGCTCGAACTGCGCTGCGCGTAGATGGCCTCGAGGCGTTCTCTTTCCTCCCTGACTATCTCCGGATCGAGGAGGTATTCCCGTTCGGTGGGGATGTCGATGACCTCGCTGGGGAACTGCCCGTAGGTCACCGTCACCACGTCCGTGACCAGAACCTGCTCGCCCAGCGTGCTCCTGGCCCCAACGACTATCTGCCCC
This sequence comes from Anaerolineae bacterium, assembly GCA_034430275.1. Taxonomy (GTDB): domain Bacteria; phylum Chloroflexota; class Anaerolineae; order UBA7937; family B3-Chlor; genus JAUVXJ01. Next base: position 2,900 of record DAOUEW010000064.1, read on the forward strand.
GGACCCACAGCAGCCCAGGAGGCAAACCCTGCTAAAGCCCAGTAGCTGCCCTCCAGCTCGACGAAGTCCAGTGTCAGTTCGCCCAGAGTCCCCGTCAAGGTCACCTCTCGGTTGGACTGCACCTCGATGGCAAGCGTGCCTCCCTGCGCGAGCTCCATGGGCTCCACACGCAACTCTACACTCAGTGGCTCGGGCGTTGGAGTGGGGGTCGCCGTTGGGGTGGGAGTCGAGGTGGGAGTGGGCGTCGCTGTGCTGGTGGCGGTGGGAGTAGGGGTGAACAAGACAGCAGCGAGGGGCTCGGGAAGCGGAGACAGCGCCACGTAGCCAGCCAGCCCTACGATGGCCATCGCTAACAGTAGAACGATGGCTATCCTCAGCGGCCTATTCCTCATCCGCTGACTCCATCTCCTCGAACCTGGGCAGCTCCTCCAGATCCTCGAGTCCGAAGTGCTGGAGGAACTCGAAAGTGGTGGCGTACACCAGCGGACGCCCCACCGTCTCCAGGCGATCTACAGCGTCTATCAGCCCTCGCGCTAAGAGACTCTTCAACACACCCTGACAGTTCACCCCACGAATGGCCTCTATATCCGGCCTGGTTATGGGCTGGCGATAGGCCACTATGGCCAGCGTCTCCAGGGCCGCCGCTGACAGCGTGCCCGAATACTGGAGCCCCAGAAACCGCTCCACGTAGGGAGCCATCTCAGGTGCGGTCACGATCTGAACCTTGTCGTCGTGCACCTGAACGCGCAAGCCTCGTCCTTTGTACTCATCCGAGAGCGACCTCGCCGCCTTGCCTATGAGGGCTCGCTCCACCTGCAACGTCTCCGCGAGGCGTGCCGTGGAGACTGGCTCGTCGGCCACGAACAGCAAACTCTCCAAGACAGCCTTCGCTTCGTCGATGTCCATGTCTTATCCCTTGACACATACCGAAAGCATAAGTATACTGGGCCGGAACTCACCCGCACCACAAGAGGATATCGATGCCATCCCGGTTTCGCGCCTCCGGCTTCGTCGTGATCGTCGCTCTGTCAGTCTTCGCGCTGGCATGCCTTCCCTGCCAGACTTCCTCCGAGGTCGTTCCAACGCCCATGAGGACCGTACCCGTATCCACCACAGAGGCAGAGAATCTGATCTCCTCCCTGAGCCAAGGCTTGGTCCCAGATTCCGAAGGACGTTTCGTCCTGGTGATCACCGAGGAGGAGTTGACCTCGTACGTAGCGCTGAACATGGAAGAGAGCATCGTCGATCCCCAGATCATCCTGACCGATGGTCAGATGCAGATCTACGGCACCATGGTCAGCCCCGTCGAGGCACCCGTAACCGCGGTGGCCTCGGTCGAAGTGGAAGACGGCAAGGCTCACGTGGTCGTCGAGTCGGTGTCCGTGGACGGCTTTCCCATCCCCGGCACCTTCGTAGAGGCTTTCGCGCAGCAGATCGACGACCTGGTAATGACCCTGCTGGAATACGAGAATCTGGAGATCACCGAAGTACAGATCCCGGCAGGCGAGATGAACATCAAGGGCATCATAGGATCGTAATCAGCTCGCCAACGGGCCATCTGCGCGTGGGGCATACCGGATGTTCACCTTGATCTTGCGCAGCTTGAGCCCCATTCGCTCTTCTACGACTTCGCGAGCCACCTGGCAGACCTCCTCCGTTTTGGTCGGGACGTCGATGTCAGGGGTCGTCTCCAGATTCAGTTCCACATCGATATCCTTGCGGCGCGGCATGATCTTGGGCCTGACTTTGACCACATCCGCCAGTTGATCCACCCGGTACTCGAGACGCTGCGCGATGGACTCGACAGCCAGTTCCACCTCGCCACCAGCCGACTTCACGAGCCTGACGGTGTGCCGCCTTGGCCTTCTGAACTCCAGGTAGAGGACCAGCCCGCAGATGATGAAGCAGACAATACCCACCAGGACCAGAACCACTCGATGAAAGATACTGAGGCCACCGGACACAGATCCGAGAATAGGCTGGAGACACGCGAGCACCGGATCCGGAAACACCAACACAACAGGAATGGCGATCATCAACGCCGCGAAAAGCAAAACTGTGACGGCTCGGTTGAATAGGTTCATCGTCTTCTCCCCCGTTCTGACTCCATGAGTAGTACGTGCACTACATCCTTTCCGTCTTGAGCATCCAGCATTCGTCAGCCGATCGCGCCTTGTTGTGACGCCAGTCACCCACCAAGCACGGAACCCACGAACTCCCTCTGTCCGCGGACGAACTCTTCTGCACCCATGGCCCTCTTCCCAGCTAACTGGATCTCCTCCAGCACCAGAGCGCCTTGCCCGCAGGCCACTCCCACACCCGTGGGCAGCAGCACGACCTCACCCGGTTCCTCTCTGCCCTTCCATTTGCGCTCCGGGCGCGCGC
>DAOUEW010000065.1:0-4768 GCA_034430275.1 Anaerolineae bacterium
GGTCTCGCTGGGTACAACGACCACGTTCTTCTGTGAGAGCTCCCTGGCCTTCTGGGCCGCCAAGACGACGTTGCCGTTGTTGGGCAAGATCACGACGTCGTTCTCTTTGAGGCTCTCGATGGCTTGAAGTAGTTCCTGAGTGCTGGGGTTCATGGTCTGGCCCCCGGGCACGATGTTGCGTACCCCAAGGCTACCGAAGACATCGCGGAGTCCAGGTCCTGAGACGACCGCCACCACGGCAACACCGTCAGCTCTCTGATCGATGTGCGCTGCGACACTGTCGGCTCCCATCACCAGGTACTCCCGATGCTGGTCTTGCATATTGTCTATCTTGATGTCGTGCAGCGTTCCTTTGCTGGAGGCAAAGCCGATCACCTCGCCGGGGTTATGGGTGTGCACGTGCACCTTGACGGTCTGGCCATCACCGACGACGAGGGCTGAATCTCCGCAGTCTGCTACACGTTCCTTGATCTCATCCAGGTTGAGGTTCTGTCCCTGTAGTATGAACTCCGTGCAGTAGCCCCATTGCATCTCCCCTTCAACGGGAGCCGTGGCCACGGCGGCGGGGACTGCCTCGATGACTTCGTCTGCGTCCATTGGCTCTCCCTTCAGATACCGCAGCCCGCCCTCGAGGATGACGTACAACCCTTGGCCGCCGGCATCGACGACCCCGGCCTCGCGAAGGACGCTGAGTAGCAATGGTGTCCTCGCCACGGAGTCTCTGGCTGCGGTGACAACCCGCTCCATCACAGGGATGAAGTCTCGGACGCCGTCGTTGACGGCCTCCTGCGCCGCATCTGCGGCTTCTCGGCCAACGGTGAGGATGGTGCCCTCTACAGGCTTGATGACTCCCTTGTATGCTGTGGTGGACCCCTCTTTCAGCGCCGCTGCGAAATCGGTGCCATCGAACTGCTTCTTCTCCTTCAATCCGCTCGCTAGCCCCCTCAGCAGTTGGGACAGGATCACGCCTGAGTTACCGCGGGCGCCCATTAGTGCCCCATGAGCGATGGCATGTGCCACCGAGGCTGCCGAGTCATCGGACGTGGAAGGGATTTCCGCGAGGGCTGCCCGCATGGTGAGCAGCATGTTGGTCCCGGTATCCCCGTCAGGCACTGGGAAGACGTTGAGTGCATTGATGCTGGCGGCGTGTCTCTCCAGCCAACTCGTACCCGCGTGCAGAAGCTGCTTCAGTTGTCGCCCATTGCACATAGCCGTGCACTCAGGCTCCCTCGCAGCCTCTGCCGCCTCATCCGTCGTCAATGGCGTGAACCTCCGAACGTGTCTTACCTGCCTGCTAACCAGGGTCGCTTATCCGCAGGCCCTGGATGTGTACGTTCACCTCCGCCACAGGCACGCCCAGGGCCTTCTCTACGTTGAATTTGACGCTCTGCATGATGTTGTGCGCAACCTCGGAGACCCTGACTCCGTACTCCATGATCACGTAGAGATCGATAGTGATCCTGTCTTCGACGAGCTCTACTTGCACTCCCTTCCTCGGGCTGTCGTCGGGATGGATCAACTCCGCCAACCCATCCCTGAACGTGCGGGAGGCCATGCCCACGACTCCGTAGCACCCCAGCACTGCATCGCTAGCTATGCTGGCAATGGCCACCGGTGAGATTTCTATGCTGCCCAATCTACGCTCTTCTGACATCTATCTCGGCCTCACGAGATCATAGGGTGGTGCGTGCTGTTCGGGCGACAACGAGACGACTAGTGCCGGTTTGACTTAGTTGGGCCAACGTGGTATCCTATGATATATAGCGACTATTGACTCGAGGGATAGAGGAATGGCCAGAAAATGCGATATGTGTGGTAAGGGGCCCCAGTTTGGCCACAGCGTTAGCCATGCTCACAATCGTACCAAGCGAAGCTGGGCAGTGAATCTGCACAAACGAACCATACGCGACGGCGAGAAGACGCGGGAAGTCCGCATCTGCGCCAGGTGTCTACGCACTCTGGGCAAGACAGCAGTGTGAGTTGAGTCGCCCAGGTAGCCCCGGGGCGATCTGATACCGATCCATCGAGCCAGTTCCAGTGGTACGGACTGGCTTTTCTCTGTCAACAACAATGCCTGTGTCACGCTAACTCCATAACACACTCGGAGCGTGCTCGTTACCCTCTCTGTCGTGGACTCTGGTCCCTGCGACCTCGCTGACTGAGCACCCGAAGGTGAGCTGAGTCCGGGAGGCACCACTCTCCGAATCACCAATGATACCGTCTATTGTCTCCCAACGCAATTCTGAGCACCACGGGTGCTCAGACGTCTGGATCTCAACTGGCCGCAGCCCGCTTCGATGTCCAGGCCCCTGCGGAGTTTGGTAGTGGCGTTGACGCCTCGCTTGCTCAGTTCTCGTTGAAAGGCCCGGACCCGCTCGGCGGAACTGGCTTGCCAGCCCGAACTGTCGACGGGGTTGAAGGGGATGAGGTTGACATGGCAGAGCAGGCCCTTCAGAAGATGTGCTAGCTGTACGGCCTGCTCCAGGGAGTCGTTTTGCCCGCTGATGAGAGCATACTCCAAGGTCACCCGCCTCCCGGTATGGTTTGCATAGTCCCTGCAAGCGGAGATCAACTCACGCAGCGGATACTTCCTGGCGAGGGGTATCAAAGTCTGTCGGAGTCTGTCGGTGGGGGCGTGGAGGGACACGGCCAGGCCCACCTGCAAGCCTTCGTGTTTCATGCGCTTGATGGCGGGCACTACTCCCACGGTGGAGATGGTGATACGTCGCGCGCCCAGGTTCAGACCACGCGGGTCGGTGAGGGTGCGGATAGCTTGCCAGGTGGCATCGTAGTTGAGCAGCGGCTCGCCCATGCCCATGAAGACCACGTTCGTGATACGCCGACCCTCAGCCTTGAGTTGCCTGGCGAAAAACAGGACCTGAGCCACGATCTCACCCGGGCTCAGGTTGCGGACGAAGCCGCTTTGTCCTGTGGCGCAGAAGGCGCAGCCCACGGGGCATCCGACCTGGGTCGAGAGACAGACTGTCTGCCTCTCATCGTAGAGCATTAGCACACTCTCGATGGTCTCGCCGTCAGGCAAAGCGAATAGCACTTTGCGGGTGAGGCCATCCGAAGAGAGTGTGGACGTGAGAGGCGTCAGGTTCTGGAGGTCAGCGATCTGTGACAGACGCTGGCGCATGGGTTGCGGAAGGTTGGACATGGCTTCGAAGTCGGTGACCAGCGACGAGTAGAGCCAGTTGTACACCTGGTCTGCCCGGTAGGGGGCCTCACCGAGGGACAGAACCAGGTCCTGTAATTGCGGAAGGGAAAGATCCAGAAGGGCTACCTTGTTTTGCTGTCCTGGCCTGCCCGAGTCACTGCACCGACATTCCGCCAAACTAGTCCCTCCTGCTCATCCCCGTAGCCAGAAAGACGAAGTAGAGCAATTGGGAGAGAGCTTGCGCCAAGGCCGCCACGTAGGTGAGGGCGGCGGCCGAGAGCACGCTCTGGATGCCCTGGATGTCCGTGGTGCCCACGAGCCCGTCGGCCTTGAGGATCTGGAGGGCGCGACGACTGGCGTCCCTCTCCACGGGCACGGTGACCAGGGCGAAAACGACGCTTCCTGAGAAGAAGATCACGCCCACCCATACCAGCCCCGAGAACTGGATCAGCAGGCCCACGAAGAAGAGAATCATGCCCAGCCAGGTGCCGAGGTTAACCATGGGCACCAGGCCCGAGCGGACCCTTAACGGAGCGTAATCTGCTTGATCTTGCAAAGCGTGACCGATTTCGTGCGCCACGATGCCCAGAGCAGCAACCGACGGGTTGCGGGCCACGTCCGCTGACAGGCGTAGCACCTTCTTGGAGGGGTCGTAGTGGTCCCCGAGAACACCCCGCGCGCCTTCGATGGCCACGTCGCTCAGGCCGTTGGATCTGAGCAGCATTTGTGCGGCGTCCAGCCCACTCATGTTCCTCATGTTGCGAATGCGCGAGTACTTCCTGTAGGCGGACTGCACCTTCCACTGAGCGAACAAAGCCAGCAAGAGCGCTGGCAACGAGAAGAGCAGGTATCTGGCATCGAAATAGAAAGGCAGGAACATGTGTTAACCTCCCGTCCGTAGCCGTTCTAACATATTATACCACATTCTAGGGCCTGGAGTCAATGGTCTGAGGTGCGCGGGTGCGACACGTGCGGGTTGTGACGATGTGGGCCGAGCGGCATTGCGAGGCGGGCTGGCCGGGTGCTACAATCGGTGACAGATACGGTCGAGCGTGGTCTGGTGCCGGCCGACGGTCGAAGTGAGGTAGGTGTTCGAGTTGTCCAGGAAGCAGTGGGTTGTGACAGCAATACTCAGCCTCGTCACGGCGTGTGTGGCTTTCGGGGCTGGGAGCCTGGCGGGTCTGTACTTGATGGACGCCTTTCCTGAGTCGCTGGTGGGCGTGACGGAGCCGAGCCCCACGGCGGAGGCCGATTCGCCAACCCCACTGGAAACGATCCTGCCGACCGCAACCTCGACCATGGTTCCGCTTCCCTCGCCCACATTGGGCGAGGCAGCGGCAACGCCTTTCGTCGTGCCGCAGGAGCTCCCGACCTCCACGCCACAGGTGCCGTTTGTGGCCGACGATTGGGAGCCCGACGACAGCGCGGAGGAGGCCAGCTCCCTCGAGCCAGGAGAGACCCAGAGCCATGACCTGCACGCGAAGGGCGACCACGACTGGCTATGCTTCGAGGCGGTAGCGGGCGCGACCTACGCCATCCAGACCTCCCAGCTCGGGCGCGAGATAGACACGGTCGTCTCGCTGTACGACGAGGCAGGGAAGCAGCTCG
>DAOUEW010000066.1:0-8777 GCA_034430275.1 Anaerolineae bacterium
TTCTCGGTGGTCGCACTGGTCCTTACATAACCGTGGCGTGTCACCGTTGCTCTGCTTGTCCTTGACCTTCTTGATCCAGTCTCGCAGCGACGTATGCGCCGTGGTGGCTGGTAGCCTGCCGGGCGGAACCCCCAGAACCTGAAATGCGGCGCCAGCGTAGTCGTACCTTCTCCTGTTCTTTTCATCCATGAGATAGTCGAGAGCGAGTGTGCCCAGATTCGAGCAGGGGAGCTTGCCCTCAAATACGTCCGCTATCCAACTCTGAAGGTGCCCCACGGTGTAGGCCAGAGGAGTGATGACCAGGAGCATCCATGGCTTGTTCACCGGCAGGAGGATGAGCCCAGCTAGGCCCTTGTTGGGGCAGACTCCCAGCGCGTTCCAGATATCGACCACCTCCAGATCCCTCAGCAGCAGGGCAACAGCGAGCAGGGAAATGCACCCAGGGAAGATGTAGCCCAGGCTCTCTCTAAGCACGACGGTGTCCCATAGCTCCCTCAGATTCATGGGATCCCTCCTTTTCCAGCTGGCTAACGACGTCAGGGACCGCGATTAGGCCCTTGGCGCTCCGAGTTTGCCCGAATTGAGAGGCGGGCTGCACCTCTATAGTGTCCCAAGACAAGCACCTGGTCAAGGTCAGTTGCCATTGTGTTGTCGAGGACAAGGTCGCTTGTGACGAGTGGAGTGGGCTGGTGCGGCGGGCCGTGGGTCCCGTTGCGACCTTGCATGGCAGTGGCTTTGCCCCTATAATCCCCTCGTATCCACCGCGAGGGCGGCGCGTCGAAGAAGAGCTTCGCGCCGCCGCTCACGTTGTGGGTGGCAACTTCAGGGCAACGTGGGGGTTGTTTAAGGAGGAGGTCACTGACATTGGCTGTCTTGCAGTACGCGGCTGTGATCCTGGTTGGTTATCTCCTGGGATCGATCCCGTTCGGCTACATCGTGGGGCGTTTCAGGGGTGTGGACGTGACGCAGTACGGCAGCGGCCGCATCGGAGGGACAAACGTCCTGCGCACTGCGGGCAAGAAGGCCGCCGCCGTGAGCATCGGCCTCGACCTGGCTAAGGGGGCGGCTGCGGCCCTGCTGGCCCGGTGGCTGTTGGGGACGGAACTGGCGGTGGCCCTGGCCGGGTTCGCGGCGGTGATGGGGCACAACTACTCCATATTCATTGGCTTTCGCGGCGGGGCCGGGACCGGTACCTCCATGGGCGCCTACTTCTTCATGGCCCCCTGGCCCACTCTGATTGTAGGTCTTTCCAGCGCCTTCATCGGGTTCGTGGTGCTGCGGTACGCATCGGTGACCTCGCTGCTCATCGTCTTCCTCATGTCTCCGGCTCTGCTCATCGGCGTGCTCTTCTGCCATCAGCCGGTGGAGCATCTGGCCTTCGCTGTGGCGGTGGGACTCCTCGTCCTCTGGTCCCACCGGCCCAACATCAAACGACTCCTCCAAGGGACGGAGCGGCGCATAGGGGAGCCGGCCAAGAAGATAGGGGAAGATAGGATCTAGTGGGCGAAGAGAAGCGCATCGCTGTCGTCGGCACCGGGGGCTGGGGTACCACGCTGGCCGCCATGGTGGCGGGCGCAGGACGCGGCGTCTTTCTCTGTGCCCGCACTGAGGAAGAAGCGGTCACGCTGCGAGCTTCGCGGGAGAACCGGCGCTTCCTGCCAGGCGTTACGCTCCCAGACGATCTGACTATCACCTCCTCTCTGGAACAGGCCCTGGACTCCTGTGCTATGCTCATGATGGTGGTCCCGGCCCAGACGATGAGGGAGAACGTGAGGCTCGTGCGGCCCCACGTCCACGAGGACACGGTCGTCCTCAGCGCGGCCAAGGGGCTGGAGACAGAGACCGGCCTGCGCATGTCGCAGGTGATCGCCGAGGAGCTGGGCCGCGAAGCGAACAAAGCGATCTGCGTCCTCTCGGGGCCCAATCTCTCCCGTGAGATAGCCTCTGGCATGGCGTCTGGCACCGTCATCGCTGCCGCCAGAGAAGAGGTGGCCGAGTTCGCCCGGGACCTGGTCATGACCGGCCGCTTCCGCGTATATACCCACAGTGACGTGACAGGTGTGGAGCTGGCAGGTGCACTCAAGAACATCATCGCTCTGGGCGCGGGAGCCGCCGACGAGCTGGGCTATGGAGAAAACGCCAAGGCCATCTTCATGACCCGAGGCCTGGCGGAGATCACCAGGCTGGGAGTCGCAGCGGGGGCCAACCCGCTGACCTTCTCCGGGCTGGCGGGTGTGGGCGACCTGATCTGTACCTGTGCCAGCCCGCATAGCAGAAACCACTACGTGGGCCAAGAGTTGGCCAAAGGTCGCAGCCTGCGAGAGGTGGAGCAGTCCATGACCATGGTAGCCGAGGGGGTGAACACCACCAAGGCGGCCATGAAGTTAGCCAGCAGATTCGACGTGGAGATGCCCATCACCGAGCAGATCTTCAAGGTCTTGTTCGAGGGCAAGGACATCCACCTGGCCATCACAGAGTTGCTGGTCCGCGACCCGAAGCGGGAGCTGGAGGGCCTCGAAGACTGGGCCAAGCGTTTGCAGGTTTGAGCGGAATCCAGTAGCATTAGACTACTAGATAAACGCAGGAGGACCCCATGGCTGAACTGATCCACGTGACCGACGAGACCTTCGAGGAGGAGGTGCTTCGGTGTGACCTACCGGTGATCACCGACTTCTGGGCCGAATGGTGCGGACCGTGCCACGCGGTTGCTCCTATCATAGAGGAGATCGCCGCTGAGTTCGACGGTCAGCTCAAGGTCACCAAGTTGGATGTGGATACCAACCCCCAGACCGCCACGAACTACGGTATTCGAGGCATTCCTACGCTGATCGTCTTCAAGGACGGAAAGCCGGTGGAGACGCTGGTGGGCTGGATGCCCAAAGAGCAGTTGATGAGTAGGCTCAGCCCCCACGTGGAGATAGAATAACCCTTCCGCCCTAGAGGCAACAGAGGCCGCCAGATTCCGAGCACGGGATGTGGCGGCTTTTTCGTTGGTGGAAGTGCTCCGTAGGGGCGGCTATCAGAGCTGCCCCTGCATTGCGGCTTCAGTCAGAGGTTTGGCTCTTCTCGCTGGTTCCTCTCGATATCTCAACTTATCTACTTGACAATGGGATAGAAATGTGTTATTATGTACGTGAAAGCGGAGATATGTACATCCGTATCGATAGGAAGCGTGGACCCTCTCTTGGTCGCCCGGGAGGAGGTGGGATAGGTGGACAAGGCTCTTCAAGAGGAGATAGACCAGCTTCACGCAGAACTGTGCCAGTGCCTGGCCGACCCCAGGAGGATCTCCATTCTGTACGCCTTGAGCGAGGGGCCGAAGAACGTGAGTGAGCTCATGGAGACACTGGACATGAATCGTGCCACCGCATCACGTCACCTGAAGGTACTGAGGGATGGGTCCATGGTCAACACCGAGCGCGAGGGGGTGAGCGTCTACTACTCCCTGGCGGATGGGAGGGTTGTCAAGGCGCTCGACTTGCTGCGGGAGGTGTTGGCTCAGGTTCTGGCCCAGCGCAAGACGCTGGCCGAGGCGTTGGAATAGAGTCCGCAAGTTGTCAGGGGTGGATGCCTGACAAGCAAGTATCACCTCAAGAGGAGGGGTAGGAAATGAGCGCAGAGTTCGCAGTAGAGAAGACGGTGGACTACAAGGGTCTGTTCTGCCCCATGCCTATCGTCAAGCTCGCAGGGGCCATCAAGGAGATAGAGGTTGGTCAGGTGCTGGAGATGCTGTCCGACGATCCAGGCTCCAAGGCCGACATGCAGGCGTGGGCGCGCCAGACTCGTCACGAGTTGCTAGATGTGCGGGAAGAAGGCGGCGTGTTCAAGTTCTACGTGCGTCGCACGAGCTAGTGGAGATATAGACATGGCTGAGAAGACGAAGAGATTGGCCCTGGTAGCCTCTAAAGGCTCGCTGGATCAGGCGTATTCCCCGCTGATCCTGGCTACCACGGCAGCGGCTATGGGTTGGGAGGTGGCGATATTCTTCACCTTCTTCGGGTTCGACATCATCAACAAGAAGAGGATGAATGCGCTCAAGGTGTCTCCTATAGGCAACCCGGCTATGCCAGAGCCCATACCGGCGGTACCGATGAAGGTCCCTAACTTCATCGGCACCATCCCGGGGATGACTCACGTGGCCACGGCCTTCATGAAGAGCTGGATGGGCAGGGCCAACTTGCCCAGCATCCCGGAGTTCGTGGACATGGCCAAGGAGATGGGCGTACGTCTCATCGCCTGCGCCATGACCCTGGGGGTGATGGGCGTGGACGAGAAGGACCTGGTAGAGGGCGTGGAACTGGCCGGCGCGACGGCGTTCCTGGACTTCGCCGCCGACGCCGACGTGACTCTGTACATCTAGGACCTGAGCTGTGGGAGCGCGGGCATGGGGAAGGCTAGACGCCTGCGCCCCGGTGACCCGACAGACACGGCGAGAGGAGTTTGGGCATGAGCGAGGAAGAAAATAAGAGCATCATGTACGTCCAGACGCACGGTGTGGACGAGCCAGGCAAGAGCGCCACGCCGTTCTTTCTGGCGGCTGCGGCCGCAGCTATGGATATCGAGGCCGCCATCTACTTCACCATGAACGGGGCGACCCTGCTGAAGAAAGGTGTCGCCGAGGACCTCACCATCAAACGCGGAGAAGGGGGTCAGAGCCTCAGGTTCTTCATGGACCAAGCCCTCGAGCTGGGTGTGAAGTTCTACGTCTGCCAACCGAGCCTGGACCTGCACGGCCTGATCATGGAGGAACTGATCGACGGCGTGGAGATGATCGGGGGCGCTGCCTTCAACGGCATGGCCCTGGACGCTGATACGGTGATCTCGTTCTAGGTGGCTTGCCGGATGTAGGTACCGGCTTGCCGCTAGCAGGTCCTTCGTGGACGTGAGAGGGGCATAACGGACATGGGTTATTGGCTGGCTTGGTTCGTCTCCAACGTACTCCCTTTCTTGACGGCGGCAGTCTTCTTCGGGGGTATGGGCTACCGGATCTTCCAGTTCTGGCGCAGACCCCGGGCCGCGGTGCCTTTGACGGTTCCACCCCGGCAGCGAAGTCTCGTGCGGACCCTGCGCGAGATCGTGACGGAGATCGTTTCTTTCCGCCGCGTCTTCAGGGGATCAAAGCCCCTATGGATCGTGAGCTGGCTCTTTCATCTCTCCATCCTGGTCTTCGTCCTGGGTCACTTCCGCCTGTTTCTGCACTTGGACTGGTTCTGGAATCTGCTGCGCCTCACGCCGGAGCAGGTGGACCTGCTGGCCTTGATCGGTGGAGGAACCTCGGGTACTCTGTTCATGTTGGGGCTGGTGACGCTGTTTATGCGGCGGCTGAGGATGCCGGTGCGGAGCCTGTCCGTGCCCAGCGACTATCTGCTGTTGCTTCTTCTGCTGGCGATCGCCGTCAGCGGGAACTACATGCGGTTCCTGATGCACATTGAGCTGGAGCCGTACCAGGCCTTCTTCTCCAATCTTTTCAGCCTCCGCTTGGGCGTGCCGGTGTTGAACCCGGTGTTCTTGCTGCACTTCCTGCTGGTGCAGGTCTTCCTGATCTATTTCCCTTTCAGTAAGCTGGTGCACGTGATCGGGGGCGCGTTGACTCTGAAGTGGACGCTTAGGTAGGCCAGGAGTCCCCTGGCCCTGATTGAGGGCTATCGAGCGTGGCTATTAATGATGTAGACGTGCAAACGAAAGACGTAGTGGAGTTGCTCGGCGATAAGGTCAAGGGACCGGTGGAGACGTCGCTCGACATCTGCGCCCACTGTGGCATCTGCGCCGATTCCTGCCACCTGTATGCTGGCACGGGCGACGTGGAGCAGATCCCTTCCGCCAGAGCCCAGCAGTTGGAGAAGGTCTACAAACGGTACTACACCAAGCTGGGACAGATCGCGCCACGCCTGGTGGGAGCCGAGGATCTGGACGAGGAGGTGTTGGATCGGCTACAGAGGATCGCCTACCAGTGTACCCTCTGCCGGCGCTGTGCACTGTACTGTCCCTTTGGCATAGACAACGCGACCATGGTAGCATCCATCAGGGCCTTCCTGGCGGAGGCCGGAAGGATTCCGCCAGCCTTGGAGGAGCACACCAACAACGCCTACGAGAAGGGCAATACCCTGGCCATCAGTGACGAGCAGTTCCTGGACAGGATCGAATGGTTCGAGGAGGAGCTACAGGACGCGGTGGACGACGACGAAGCGACCATTCCTTTGGACAAGCAGGGCGCCAGGATACTCTTCGTCCCCACGCCGATCCAGATCATGAGATTCCCCAGCGTGATCATCTCCGCGGCGAAGATCTTCCACGCCGTGGGCGAGGACTGGACCCTGAGCACCCGGCGCTTCGATGGCACCAACTTCGCCCTCTTCTCAGGGGAGGAGGCCAAGCGTAACGAGATGGCTCAGCGGCTGGTGGACGAGATGGAGAGGCTGGGGGCCAAGGTCCTGCTGCTCAGCGAGTGTGGGCATTCGTACTGGGCGATGAAGTACGCTGCCGAGCACTGGTTGCACAAGCCACTGCCCTTCAAGGTCATGAACATCGTGGAGTTGCTCGCTCAGTATATCTCCGAGGGCCGTATCAAGCTGGATCCATCGGTGAATCCCAAGACCATCACCTACCACGACCCCTGCAACCTGTCGCGCAAGGGCGGTCTCCTCGATGAGCCCAGGGTCTGCCTGGAGGCGGCGGCGGAGGATTTCGTGGAGCTGAGCCCCTGCCGCGAGAAAGCCTGGTGTTGCGGTGGCGGAGGCGGGGTGATCACCATCCCCGAGTACGACGAGGTCCGTCTGGCAGCCGGAAAGCCCAAGGCCGAGCAGATTCGGGAGAGCGGCGCTGAGGTCGTGGCCACGGCTTGCGACAACTGCAAGCTCCAGCTTATGGAGCTGGCGGAGCGCTACGGGCTGGACGTGTCTGTGGTGGGAGTTGTCGATCTGGTGGCCGATGCGATGATTCCGGACGAAGAGAAGGAATAGGAGGAGGAACGATGGCGGTAATCAACGGCTGCAACATCCCTGAGGATCTGTACTACCTGGCTGGCGACAAGCTGGTCTGGGCGCGGTTCGAAGACGACGGCACGGTGACGGCAGGTGTGCCCGATCCCGGTCAGGCTGTGGCGGGCAAGGTCGTGGCGGTGACGCCCAAGAAGCTGGGCCGTTCCATCGATCGGGGTAAGAGTATGGGCACCCTGGAGAGTGGGAAGTGGGTGGGACCCATCCCCGCACCAGTCTCCGGAGAGATCCTGGCCATCAACGAGGCGGCCACTGCCAACCCCTCCCTGGTCAACGACGATCCCTACGGCGAAGGGTGGATCGTCAAGCTTCAACCCTCAAACGCGGACGAGGACAAGGCTGAGTTGGTGACTGGCCAGGCGGCGGTAAAGGCCTTCCAGCAGTTGATGGCGGAGAGAGACATCTCCTGCCAGTAGCCTTCTCATCGATCTTCAACGCACCTCTGGGGGGCGAGCCGTAGGCTTGCCCTCTCCTCCGTGGTCCATCTCGTCTTCGCGATGGGTCACCTCTTCCCATCTTCTGTCCTCATTTGGCCTGCAAGCCATTGCGGCAGGGACCGGACGTGAGCCCCAGCGCAGCACGACCGACACCTTTGGGCGCATCCTCACGCCTCTCTCGAGAGGACTCCCGGGGCAGCGATCCACGGATAGATGCTGCCACGGCGCGACTGAGACTCGTCCGTCCAGAGGGCCACAGGATTGCTGTGGCGGGTCGAAGGGTGTATAACACAAAACGCATGGTGAGCATGGAGAGGTGCCCTGCGTCGACCAGGGCGCCGGAGGGTTACTGTCAGCAGAAACTGGTATAGATACAGCCGACTTGATTGCGGAGGCAGCATCATAGGGGAGGCAGCGAATGGTACCCAGAGAAGAGTTCTGGAGCATCATGGAAGCCTATGGCGCTGGGATCGCACCGGCCCAGGTCGTGTTCTACGTCGCTGCGATTGTGGTCGTCGGATGGACCTTTCTCAAACCCGGCAAGCTTCAGAGCCTCTTCGTGAAGCTGTATCTCTCGATGGCCTTCCTTTGGAACGGCATCGTATTCTACTTGATGCTGGCGAGGGATCTGGCCGGCGAGAGCTACGGGAACTACTTCGTCGGTCTTGCGTTTCTCGTCGTGTCGGCGCTGTTTGCGGTCGACTGTTTCAGGCAGAAGATGCGGTTCTCTCTCCCGGCGGTGCGGTGGGAGAGGTATGTCACAGTGGTCTTGCTGCTGTTGGTGTTCTGCTATCCGTTGTTCGGTATCGCGTTGGGACATAGCTTGACGAGCCTGCTGATGCCTGGCACTTTTCCGTGCCCTACGACCGCGCTGGGCCTGCTCCTGCTGACCACCGCTCTGCCCCAGGTGGACAAGGTGATCTACGTCCTGCTGCTTCTCTGCGCGATTCCGTCCACACCCTTCGTCCAGATCGCCAAGTATGGGGTCTACGAGGACACGATCTTGCTTTCCGCTGGCATCTACAGCTTGGGCTTGCTGTGGAGGTACTGGAGAGCTGAGAGGCTGCCCACGTCAAGCTGAAAGCTTGTCCTACGGGACCTGCGTGGGATAAGTTCCGGGCACCGGATGTTGCCTCGAGTTGGTGGGCGTGCTATACTAGCAGCCTGAGTGGGGCAGCAAAGCATTCTCGCCACGGAGGGTGGCATAAGGTGCAACAATGGAGACGACTGATCCCGGCCCTGTTGCCAGCGGCTACGTGGCTCGCGGTGTCCCTATGCGTCGGGGCTGCGATCGCGGGAGCCCAGGGGGAAAACAGGTGCCCAGAAGTCGAACAATACCCCAATA
>DAOUEW010000067.1:0-9302 GCA_034430275.1 Anaerolineae bacterium
TTTGCCCACGCTGTCCGGCAGCTCGTAGTTGAGGTGATACCTCCGGCCGTCGAAGTCTACCACAGGGACGGGCAAGAACCCGGCCAGTTCCTGCGCCACCCCGGTGGCACCCACGGCAGGGCCTCCGCACCCGTGCGGCGAAGAGAAGGTCTTGTGCAGGTTGAAGTGGCAGAGATCGAACCCCGCTTCACCGGCCCTGGTGATACCCAGGACGCCGTTGGCGTTGGCCTGGTCGTACGAACAGAGCCCTCCAGCCTCGTGGACCACGTTGACGAACTCCTCGATCCTGGGGTTGAAGATGCCGGTGTCTTCGGGGTTGGTGATCAGCAGCCCTGCGGTCCTCTCCGAGACCGCTACCTTCAAAGCCTCCAGATCAGGATACCCATCCTCGTCCGGGTAGAGGGTGATGACCTTGTAGCCCGCCGTCTTGGCGCAGGCCGCGTTCGAAGGATGGGAGAAGATAGTGGTGATGATCTCGTCCCGTCGCTCCCCCTCGCCCCTCTTCGCGTGGTAGGCCCGGATGACGGAGACGTTGGTGTAGATGGCAGCCGAGCCAGCGCCTGGCTGCAGAGAAAAGCGGTCCAGGCCGGAGATCTCCTTCAGGATCTGCTCGAACCTGTACATTATCTCCAGGACGCCTTGAACGGTATCCTCGTCCTGCAAAGGATGAAGATCTGCAACCTTCGGCGCCCTCGCCAGTGCATCGTTGATCTTGGGACTGTACTTCATGGTGCAGGTGCCCTGTCCCACGTCGATGTTCACGTCCGTCCCCAGATTCTCTTGCGACAGGCGCACGTAGTGTCGCAGCACCTGGGGCTGTGACAACTCCGGCAGACCTGGGGGCTGCTTCCTGCACATGTAGTCGGGCAACGAGGCCATCGCATCGCCAACCTGGTCCCTGATCTCATCTTCGACCTCGGGCACCAGGATACCCCTCTGCCCCTGCCGGCTCAACTCGAAGATGATCGGCTCATCCCACCTCGCCTGATGGAACCGCCGCAGCCTCGGCTTGCCCTCCTCGTATCTGTGCCTGGTGATGTCCTCCATGCTAGCTCACCACCTCCCCCAGCGCCTCCACCAACCTGTCGATGTCCGCTTTGGTGTGCACCTCCGTGACGCAATACAGGGCGCAGTTGCCCAGCTCCGGGAACTCCTTCGAAAGGTCCTTTCCTCCCAGGATGCCCCGAACCAGCAGACCGTGGTTGATCTCCTCGACGGTCTTGCCCGTCCCCTCGAAGCCAACCACGAACTCCTGGAAGTGAGGGCCCTGGAAAACGGGCGCCTGGACCCCCTTCAGCTTGCTCATCTGCTGCACGGCGTAGCGTGACCTGAGCATAATGCCTTCGCCAATCTCGGCCAAGCCCTGCGGTCCCATCAAGGCCAGGTACACTCCGGCGGTGATGCCCCACAGCGCCGCCGCCGTGCCTACCCATTCCTTGCCCTCCTCCCTGACGGCGAAGGAGGTTCGCTCGTAGGCCACGTCGCCGAACCCGTACTCCCCATCCACCCGAGTGGGGGCGATTCCAAACAGTCGAGAGGGATACTCCATTACATATCGCTCTTCATCTCTGGTGGCGATGAACCCGGCTTGCCCGCCGCCGAACTGCATGTGCATGCCCAGCGGTTGCAGATCGCCGCAGACGATGTCCGCCCCGTAGTCGGCGGGCGGTGTGAGCACACCCAATGACATGGGATCTACGCTGCCCACGAATTGGGCGCCACTTTCGTGAGCGATGCTGGATACCTCTCCCCCGTGAGTCTCGATGAAGCCGAGATACGCGGGGTTCTCTATGTAGACTGCTGCCGTCCTGCCCGAGACCTTGGCTTTCAGGTCTTCCAGGTCCAGATTCCCGGTCTGTCTCTCGTGATCCACCAGTTTGATCTCCACGGCCGGCTGGCAGTAGTCCCGCAGCTTGGACAGCTTGCCGGGACAAATCGTGTCGGGGACCAGGGCCTCGCCTCGTCCCGTGATTCGCGCTGCCATGCGGATAGAGGTGGCAGCCGCCTGATAGCCATCGTAGGTGGGGACGTTGACCACGTCCATGTTGAGGAGCTCGCCCATCATGCTGGCGTACTCGAACAGGGCCTGGAACCGTCCATGATCGTCGTAGGGCTCGCCCGCGTACGCCGTGAGGAACTCCCCTCGCTGGTTGATCTCGTCGCATACGGCGGGCACGTGATGCTGGTAGCACCCCGCTCCCAGAAAGCTGAGGTATTCCCCGCAGGTCTTGTTCTTGCTCAGGATACCCTCTACGTGCCTCTTCAAGGCATACTCCGAGAGCAAGGGCGGCGGGAGATCCAGAGGTTTCCTCAGCCGCAGGCTCTCGGGAACATCCTCGTAGAAGTCGTCGGTGCTCTCCGCCCCCACGGCCTCCAGCATCTGCTGCTTGACTTGGGGTACGGAGTTGGGGATGTAGGGATAGACCACAGCTCTGCTACGGCTCATTGAGTTACCTCCATCTGGGTCCAGGCTCTAGAGCAACGTCGGCAGAATCAATCTCATACCAGAGCAGACTGCGGGCCACGCCGTCACGCCGCCATCACGTTCAGGCGCACTGTCGATGCTCGAGCTGGCTCAACCGCTCTCCTGGCCCAGCTCGAGGGCCAGCGCGGTGTAGCCCAGCAGCCCTTCCTGGAGCATGGCCACCGGCACGCTCTCGCCCACCACGTGCAGTTGCTCCGCCTCAGCAGGCCCGAAGCCGATGGTGGGCACCCCGGCCTCCATCAGGTGTCCGCCGTCGGTGGCGAAGCGCCAGATCACCACCTCCACGGGACGAGAGAAAGCACGGGCCAGTATTGCCTGGCCTCGTTGCACCAACTCATGCCGCGCAGATAGGCCAAAGGAGGGGAACACGGCGGGGAAGGTCTCCGTACGGCCCGTGTAGGTTCGCAGATCGCGGGTATGTAGGGTTAACTCGCCTTCGCTGCCCTCCACCTCGGAGAGGCAGGTCTCCAGCACCGGCCGGAGCTGATCGAGGACCTCTTCTGGTCCCTCGCCGGGCACGTTGCGCCAATCCAGATGAACGCGGCCCTCGCCGGGAATGACGTTGCTGCTCTGTTGATCGGTGAGATAAAGAGTGGGGGCCACGCTCGACCGGCCAAACGTTTCGTCTTCTGCCAGAGAGAGGGTTTCCAGTCGCTGCACAAAGCGTGCCAGCACGTAGTGGGGGTTCACACCCTGATCTGGCACGCTGGCATGGACCGCTTTCCCTGACACGCGCACGACGACTTCTATCCTGCCTCTGTGCCCTCGGGCGAGTTGGTTGCTGGTCGCTTCGCCCACCACAGCCACGTCGGGACGTACGGTCTCGACCAGCTTCCTGGTGCCCAGGCCTCCTACTTCCTCCTGCACCACCGCGGCCACGTACACGTCACCCGGCGGCCGCAGGACCTCCTGGGCCAGCAGCCCGACTGCGTAGACCATGGCCGCCAGGGGACCCTTCATGTCGGCCACGCCCCGACCCCACAGCCTACCTTCGTGGATCTGGCCGCCGTAGGGTGGGTGCGGCCATTCGTCGGCCCGGCCGGGGTCTACGTGGTCCATGTGGCCGTTGAACATCACCGAGCGGCCCACGCCCCTGCCACGGAGCAAGCCCACCACGTTTCCCCAATCGTCAATCCACACGTCGTCGTAGCCCAGGGCTTCCATCTCGGCCCTAACCAGAGCAGCGACCTGACCTTCCTCGCCGGGAAGGCTCGGCGTTTGTACGATCCTCTGGCAGAAAGAGATCATCGCCTGAGTCTGGCGCTCCACGAAACGGGCCAGGTCATGGTTCTGATTGTCGCTCAAGATAGAACCCTCCGGGGCAGGTCATTTCGGACCAGGTCCTTTCACCCAAGGGCGTGTCATGAGGAATCCTGCCCGCCGTTGTCACAGGTCGGTGAGCACCGCTTCGATGCGCTCCAGCGCCCAGTCCAGCTCCTCACGACTGATCACCAGAGGCGGGGCGAACCTGAGGACGCTCTCGTGGGTTTCTTTGCACAGCACCCCTCGATCCTTGAGGGCCTCTGCGAACCGGCGGGCGCCCCCTGCCTCGCGTTTCAGTTCCACGCCCGTCAGCAAGCCGCGCCCGCGCACCTCCACGATGTGCTCGCTCTCCACCCGCTGCAACCGACCCAGCAGGTACTCTCCTTGCTCCCGCGCGTTCTCGATCAGCCCCTCCTCGACCAACACCTTGAGCGCTTCGCGGGCGATGGCTGCGCCCAAGGGGTTGCCGCCGAAGGTCGAGCCGTGATCGCCGGGGTTGAATAGCCCCAACACCGCACGGTCGGCCAGCACCGCCGAGACAGGATAGAACCCGCCAGACAATGCCTTCCCGATCACCACCACGTCGGGCCGAACATCCTCCCAATCGCACCCAAAGAACCTCCCGGTGCGGCCGAGGCCAGTCTGGATCTCGTCGGCCACGAAGAGGATGTTGTAGCGATCGCAGATCTCTCGCGCCTTGCTCAGATAACCTGGGGGCGGGACGATGACACCACCCTCACCCTGGATCGGCTCCACCAGGAAGGCCACGGTGTAGGGCGTGATGGCGGCCTCCAAAGCGTCGGGATCGCCATAAGGCACGGTGACGAAACCTGGGGTGAAGGGCCCGAACCCCTCTCTGTACTGCTCCTCCGTGGAGAAACCCACGATGGTAATGGTCCGCCCGTGGAAATTCCCGGCGCAGGTGATGATCTCCGCCCGTCCATCGGGAACCGCCTTGACCTCGTAGCCCCACTTCCGGACCGCCTTGAGCGCCGTCTCCACCGCCTCGGCGCCTGTATTCATGGGCAGCATCATCTCGTAGCCGGTGAGCTCGCACACCTCCTTGGCGAACATCGGCAACTGATCGTTGCGAAAGGCCCGGCCGGTCAGCGTGAGCTTGGCCGCCTGCTCCTCCATGGCCTTGAGGATGCGTGGATGATTGTGACCCTGATTGAGGGCCGAATAGGAGCTGAGGCAATCCAGGTACCGCTTACCCTCCACGTCCCAGACCCACACCCCCTCACCCCGCTCCAGGATCACGTCCAGAGGCTTGTAGTTCTGGGCGTTGTATCGGTCTTCCAGCTCCACGTATTCCTGCGTTTTCATGCAGCCTCCCACCGTTGCCAACTCGAACGCTGCCGGGTCAGACCATTGGACCAGTAGAACGAGTCAAGGCTCCCGGACCCACTCACGACGACCAAGTGTACGTCATCTATTGGTCAGTTGCCACTCTCTGCACGTGGAATGTGGAGAAAGCACACCGAGATAGGCCTGTCGCCAGACCGAGCCGGGCACGTAGGGGCGGGTCTCAGACCCGCCCTATGAGCGACCGTCCTTGCCGCCTCGCCAGAAGTGACCTACAATCGCACCTGAGAGTGTCAAACGCTCTCAGTTCCATGCGCGCGCGGGAATGGCCGACGAGGGCTGTCGGTGCACCCTCCATCGTTCAGCCAGGCGACAAAGGGCCAGACTCTTGACCACGGGCATCATCTTCGACGTGAAGAAGTTCTCCATCCACGACGGTCCCGGCATTCGCACCACTGTCTTCCTCAAAGGATGCCCCCTCCAGTGTTCGTGGTGTCATAATCCCGAAGGCCAGGATCCGAGACCTCAACTCCTCTACCGGCCGGACCGTTGTCTCGGCTGCGGGGAGTGTATCCCGGTCTGCCCGGAGGGGGCGATCCGTTGGGAGAAAGACAAAGTGACCACAGATCCCGAGGCCTGCTCTCTCTGCGGAGATTGCGTGGAGGTATGCTTCTCCGACGCACGCGAGATGGTGGGTCGACAGGTCACGGTCTCCGAGGTCCTGGCCGAGGTCGAGCGGGACGTCCCCTTCTACGACCAATCGGGGGGAGGAGTCACCTTCTCCGGCGGCGAGCCTCTCTTCCAGCCAGAATTCCTGCTCCTGCTGCTGCGAGCGTGCAAGGAGCGAGGGATGCACACCGCTGTGGACACCTGCGGGCACTCGGACTGGCAATCTGTGGACGACATCCGAGACTGCGTCGACCTCTTCCTCTACGACCTCAAGCTGATAGACGACGAGAAACACCGGTTGTTTACGGGCGTCTCCAACCAGTCCAGTCTGAGAAATCTCCAGGCCCTGTCCCAGCACGGCGAGAACATCATCCTGCGTATGCCTGTCATCCCCGGGGTGAACGACGGCGAGGAGAACCTTCGTGCCACGGCCGAGTTGGCGGCCGCTCTTCCCAGCCTGGCGCGGGTGGACCTCCTCCCCTATCACAACACCGCTATGCACAAGTACCGAAGCCTCGGCAGGGCGTTCTCCTTGCCAGACACACAACGACCGCCGGACGATCATCTGGCCACCATCGCCGGAACCCTACGCGAGTTCGGCCTTCAGGTACAGATCGGAGGTTGATGGCATGTCCATAAGTGAGCGGGCAGCCCAGTTGAGGCAGCAGAGCCTGGATGCCGTCCCCACCCTCTCCGCCGAGCGTGCGCTGTTGATGACGGAGTCCTTCAAGCAGGACCTGGGTCCGGTGTCTGCTCCCGTTCTCCGCGCGTTGGCCTTCAAACACGTTCTGGAGCATAAGACGATCTGTATCAACGATGGGGAGTTGATCGTAGGCGAGAAGGGACCCGCTCCCAAGGCAGTCCCTACCTACCCGGAGTTGTGTTGCCATAGCCTGGAGGACCTGGACATCCTCGACACACGCCCGAAGACCTCGTTCGCCGTCTCGCCCGAGGCCCGGCGTCTCTACGAGGAAACCATCATCCCGTACTGGCAGGGCAAATCCATGCGGGACCTGATCTTCCGGGAGATGACCGACGAATGGAAGGCGGCCTACGAATGCGGGGTCTTTACGGAGTTCATGGAGCAGCGGGCACCCGGCCACACCGTCCTCGACGGCAAGATCTACCACCGGGGGTTCGAGGATTTCAAGAGCGACATCCAGCGCAGCCTTCAGAACCTGGACTACCTGAACGATCCCCAGGCCTATCACAAGAAGGAAGAGTTGCTGGCGATGCGTTTGTGCGCAGATGCCCTCATCCGCTTCGCACAGCGTCACGCGGAGAAGGCTCTGGAGTTGGCCGAGGAGCAGCAAGATCCACGCAGGAAGCTGGAGCTCGAGCACATCGCGGAGGTCTGCTCGCGCGTCCCGGCCCACCCTCCCAGGGATTTCTGGGAGGCCCTACAGTACTACTGGTTCGTACACCTCGGCGTGACCACCGAGCTCAATACCTGGGATGCCTTCAACCCTGGGCGGCTGGACCAGCATCTCTATCCCTTCTACCAGAAAGGGCTGGAGGAGGGCACTCTGGATCGGGAAAAAGCGGAGGATCTGCTCCAGTGCTTCTGGATCAAGTTCAACAACCAGCCCGCCCCGCCCAAGGTGGGCGTCACCGCGGAGGAGAGCGGCACCTACGCCGACTTCGCCACCATCAACACCGGCGGACTGAAACGAGATGGCTCCGATGGCGTCAACGAGCTAACCTACCTGATCCTGGACGTGATCGAAGAGATGCGCCTCATCCAGCCCAGCACCTGCATCCAGGTCAGCAAGAAGGGGCCGGATAGGTTCGTCAAGAGGGCGGCACAGATTTTGCGCACCGGCTTCGGCCAGCCGTCGGTCTTCAACACCGACCTCATCGTCCAGGAACTGGTTCGCCAGGGCAAGACTATCGAGGACGCCCGGGACGGCGGGGCCAGCGGATGCGTGGAAGTGGGCGCCTTCGGCAAGGAGGCCTACATCCTCACGGGCTACCTGAACCTGGTCAAGATCTTCGAGATCACGTTGAACAACGGTATGGATCCGCGCACCGGCCGGAAAATCGGCCTGGAGACCGGCGATCCAGCGAGCTTCGCCACCTTCGAAGACCTGCAAGCCGCCTGCCGGCAGCAACTCCAGCACTTCGTGGACATCAAAGTGCGGGGCAACAACGTCATCGAGCGGCTCTACGCTGCCTACATGCCCGCGCCGTTCCTCTCCCTGCTCATCGACGACTGCATCGCCACCGGGAAAGACTACCACGATGGTGGCGCCCGCTACGACACCACCTACATCCAAGGTGTCGGCCTGGGCAGCCTCACTGACGCTGCCACCGCGGTCAAGTACCATGTCTTCGACCGGAAGGACCTGGACATGGAGGAGTTGCTCGAGGCGCTGAGGGCAGACTTCGCAGATCACGAGCGCCTGCGCCAACTGCTGCTGAACAGGACCCCCAAGTATGGAAACGACGACGATTACGCCGACCAGGTGATGGTGACCCTGTTCGAAACCTTCTTCGACGCGGTGGATGGTAGACCTAACACCAGAGGCGGGACCTACCGCATCAACCTGCTGCCCACCACCGTGCACGTCTACTTCGGCTCTGTGGTGGGAGCCACGCCGGACGGGCGCCGCGCGTGGCAGCCCCTCTCCGAAGGCGTCTCCCCGGTACAAGGGGCGGACCGTCGAGGTCCCACGGCGGTGCTGAAGTCGGTCGCCAAGATGGACCACGCCCGCACCGGCGGCACCTTGCTCAACCAGAAGTTCACGCCGGAGCTGCTGGCCGACGACACGGGCCTAGACAAGTTCGTCCAGTTGATCCGCACCTACTTCAATCTGGACGGCCACCACGTGCAGTTCAACGTCGTGGACGCCGCCACCCTGCGCGCTGCTCAAGAGCACCCAGAGCAGTACCGGGACCTCATCGTCCGCGTGGCGGGCTACAGCGACTACTTCTGCGACCTCGGCGAGGCGCTTCAGGACGAGATCATTGCCCGCACAGCGCACCAGGCTTTCTGACCGATCAGAGATCGTGCGACGTCCTGGTCGGAACCCTGGTGGCAGCCGCGGCGAAAGTGCTCTCGACGCACTCCTCTCCCCCAGACTTGTCTTGTAAGGACGCGTCGGGGCCGTGGGCTTGCTTCCGTTCACCAGCTATACTATAACTGACCGGTACGCTACCATGAGGGGATCTGGAAAGAGAGAGGTGCAATGAGCAAGATCGGCATCATCATCTGCGACAGGAACAGGACGTGCACCGGCGGCAAGTGCTTCATGGCTATTGAGGAGCGGTCAGGCGCCTTCAAGAAGTATCCCCGAGACGAACCACTCGAGGTTGTGGGGTTCATCACCTGCGGAGGATGCCCCGGCGAACGCCTGGAGTTTGCCCCGGCCGAGCTGAAGAAGTATGGCGCCGAAGAGATCGTCCTGGCGTCGGGATTGCTGGCCGGATACCCACCCTGCCCCTATCTGGAGGATTTCATCCAGTACATCGAGAACTACGTGGGCCTTCCCGTGGTCGTAGGCAGCCATCCTATGCCGACCAACTACGTCAACGCCCACCGTGCGGCAGGAGATTGGGAGCGATGCGGCGTGGAGAAGTA
>DAOUEW010000068.1:0-13257 GCA_034430275.1 Anaerolineae bacterium
GCCACCACCGGCGGGTTCTTCAGCACGCCATCGCTCTGCAAGCGCCTAATGAGCCTTTCCACGCGGCTAGGATCCACCTCCTCGTGACCGATGAGATCCTTGGAGTGCACAATGCGCAGCACGACATCGGCGACGTTCATGTTACCCCTCCCGGCCGAGCGGGCTCCGGGAGAGACGGAGATCCAAGGCTCCGTCTCTCCCCTGCTTGCCTTCTGCTGTTGCCGTACCTCGAGCCCTCCCACCTACTGGTACTCCACCGGCACTTGGGGCAACTCAGCCAGCGCCGCCTCCACCTTCTCCACAGGGTACTCGTAGTTGACCAGTTGACCGGCGAAGAAGGTGTCGTACGCCGCCATGTCGAAATGGCCATGCCCGCAGAGGTTGAAGGCGATGGTCTTCTCCTCACCGCTCTCCTTGCACTTGAGGGCCTCGTCCATGGCCACCTTGATGGCGTGAGAAGGCTCGGGCGCCGGGATAATGCCCTCGGCCCGGGCGAAGCTGACGGCGGCCTCGAAGACCGGGACCTGGTGCTCGGCGCGGGTCTCCATAATCCCCAGCTCGTAGAGGTGGCAGATGAGCGGCGCCATGCCGTGGTAGCGCAGGCCCCCGGCGTGGATGGGCGCGGGGATGAAGCTGTGGCCCAGGGTGTACATCTTCAGCAGGGGCGTCGTCTCCGCGGTGTCGCCGAAGTCGTACCTGTACAGCCCCTTGGTCACCGAGGGGGAGGCCATAGGCTCCACACAGATGAACTGGAGGTCCTTTCCGTCCTGGATCTTGTCCGGCACGAAGGGGAAGGAGAAGCCACCCATGCTGCTCCCACCGCCGATGCAGCCGATCAGTACGTCCGGATAGTCGTCGGCCATCTCAAACTGCTTCTTCATCTCCTGCCCGATGACCGACTGGTGCAGCAAGACGTGGTTGAGTACGCTCCCCAGGGAGTACTTGGTGCCGTCGTGGGTGACGGCGTCCTCCACCGCCTCGCTGATGGCTACCCCCAGGCTCCCCGTATGCGCAGGGTCCTCCTCCCGCAGCTTCCTCCCGAAGGAGGTCTCCTCGCTGGGACTGCGCACGATGCTCGCGCCCCAGACCTCGATCATACTCTTGCGGTAGGGCTTCTGGTCGTAGCTGATGCCCACCATGTACACTTTGCACTCCATGTCGAACACGTTGCACGCAAACGACAGCGCGCTGCCCCACTGCCCGGCTCCCGTCTCCGTGGTCAGCCGCGTCTGTCCCTCCAGCTTGTTGTAGTAGGCCTGGGCCACCGCCGTGTTCGGCTTGTGGCTACCAGGTGGGCTCACGCCCTCCCATTTGTAGTAGATGCGAGCCGGGGTGCCCAGCGCCTGCTCCCAGCGCCGCGCCCGGTACAAAGGCGTCGGGCGCCACAGCTTGTAGACCTCGCGCACCGGCTCGGGGATCTCTATCCAGCGCTCCTGGCTCACCTCCTGTTTGATCAGCTCCATGGGGAAGATGGGGACCAGGTCGTCCGGGGTGACCGGCTCCATCCGCCCCGGGTGCATGACCGGCGGCAGCGGCTCAGGCAGGTCTGCCTGGATGTTGTACCAATGCGTCGGGAGAGCCTCCTCCCCCAGGAAGTATTTCGTCTGTTCCATGCTCTTTTCCTCCTCGATACTCTTCTTCGATCCGCTCTCTGGGCACCCATCTCATGGCTGTTAGGTGCTCTGCTCTCCAGTTCCAGCGCGTGTATCCACCGACACGCCATTAGCGACTCTTTTCCATAGGCGCCTCCCCCTGTTCGTCCTTGCAGCCATAACCGACATATTCTCCGTCGAAACGAAAAGACTCCCGCCCCAAGGGACGGGAGTCGTGTGGACCCGCGTGGTACCACCCTACTTAGGTAGCTCCAGATAACAAAAAACCTGCCGTGATGGCAGGAAGTATCCGTGAGCCAGCCTCACTCTAGCAGGTACGGGACCGCCGATCTTCGAGACCTCGATCCGATACCCTCGGCCATGATAACGGTGGCGGCTTCCGGCAAGTACTACTCTAGCCGACCGTGGCGGCTATTTCGGCTTGCGACTCCCAGGTCCATTCGGCCCCGGCGCTGGTATCGGGCTCGCACCTTACCCCGACTCTCTGCACCCCGCTGCGGCGCCTACTATTCCTGATCGTGGTCTTTTCCCTATTCGGTTTGACGATAGTATACAGGATTCTGGATCGCTTGTCAACCCGCGCCTTGCACCCTGCGGCGAGCACCCAGCGCAGAAGAAAGGGCCCGGTGCCTTAGATGTCTGCCCCGCCTACCCTTCGTTCCACCGTTCCAGGACAACGAAGAAGAAGTACAGCCCGGCGATGAGGCCAGCCCCGGCCAGCAGGCAGGGCACCGCTGTCAGCAACTGGCTGAAGCCAAAGATTACACCTATCAGCCCACCTCCGACCACCACGAGGACGACGATGGCCACGATCAGCAGCCAGAGTTCGTTGCGCTTGCGTGTGCGACGATAGTCGGTTGGAGGACGGTCCCCGGATTCCATCTCCTGCCATCCAAGAACACCGTTGGGCAGAGTGCCGCGCTCGACCAGCTTGCGACCCGAGATGAACGACCCAACAGAAGGCTAGCGGTCACACGTAGCGGGGCAGATCCTTCGTCTCCTCGTAGTACGCCTCCACCCCGATCTCCCTCATGCGCTCGTTCATCTGGCGCCACCTGCGCTCCAGATGCGGGTCGAAGTTGGTCCTGTCACAAGGGAACTCGCCACACTGGAAGCAGAAGTCCACACCTTGCTCCTGGTAGCAGGTGGTCACGCCGCAGCTGGGGTACAGGCAGGTCCCCTCCCGACAGCCGCTGCAATGCCCTTCCGCGAAGTAAGACAGCAACCACTCGAAAGCGGGGTACTCCTTGAAGGCCGGTAGGAAGCCCGAAAACCTCTCGGCGTAGATGCCGAAAGATCCCAGCCGCTCCCGCAACTGCGTACTGAGCATGGCGATGTCGCCCTTGGTGTTGGCGAAGCACTTGCGGCAACTCAGGCCACAGGGCGCTAGATGGCTCAGGATCTCTTCGTAGCTCGTCATGACGCCCGCTCCAGACTAGCTCCTGTCGTACAATCCTCGGCAGTCGTTCATACGCACCTGGAGGATCTCGCGAAACATGCGGATGGAGTCTCCGACGGGGCTGACCCGGCTGTTAGTCATGTAGTACCAGTTGATGGGCACTTCGACGATACGATAGCCTCGCTTCTGGGCGATGAACAGGATCTCCACGTCGAAGCCCCAGCCGTCCATGGTCTGGTAAGGGAAGACCTCGCGAGCGGCCTCGCGGGTGAAGCACTTGAAACCAGCCTGGGTGTCCTGGAAACCCCTCACCGCCAGTACCCGTACCAGGGTGTTGAACACGCGGCCCATGAGGTGCCGCAGGCCCGGCTCGTCGTACCTCCTGGCACCCTCCACCTCGCGCGAGCCGATAGCTACGTCGTACTCCTCCAGCGCCGGGGGCAGGAAGTTGGCTACCTCCTCGATAGGCATGGAGAGATCGGCGTCACACAGGAAGATATGGTCGCCCCGGGCCGCCATCACACCGGTCTTCACGGCGTATCCCTTGCCCCGATGCTCGTTCCTGATCAGCTTGACCATGGGGGCCTCCGCCGCGATACCCTCCACCACGCTGGCGGTAGTGTCCCCGCTGCCGTCGTCGACGACGATCACCTCGCTCGGATAGTCCTGGGCCTCCAGGAACTCCACGATGCGGGGCAGGGTCTGTGGCAGTCTCCGCTCTTCGTTGTATGCGGGAACGACTATAGACAGGAATGGACGTTCCATATCCATACTGCTCCTAGCTGATGAGTATCGATTCCAGGTGCTCGTCACTGACCACCCGGCTCTGCTGGATGGCCCTCCGCTGGCGCAGCATCCGCGGTGAATCCCACACACCGCGAAGCTGCCCTCGTATCCGTGCCCTGGCCGCCTCGCCGCGCCAGGACCGCAGCGCCTCCCAGGTGATCCTCCACTGGGCAAGCAGAATGCGCCACCAGTGTTTTCTGAACAGCGAGGAGGGGTAGTTCTTGGCCAGAACGTAGATGGTGTTGCGGCCGGTGTAGTAGCTGGCGATCTTGCCGCCGCCGGTCGCGCTGAGCCTGTGGTAGACCACTGCTCCGGGCACGTAGAGACACCTGTGTCCGGCCAGTTGCGCCCGCCAGCCCAGGTCCACGTCCTCCAAGTAGGAGAAGAAACCATCGTCGAAAGGCCCGTGCTGTCCCTTCGAGGCCAGATCGTCGAGCAGCGAACGGCGTAGGGCACACGCCCCTCCGCAGGGACTGAAGACTTCCTCCTCGTTGTCAAACTGGCCCCGATCCTCCTCCCACACGCCTCTATTGATGGGAAGCCCTGCTACGCTGTACAAGTCCCCAGCCGAATTGAGAATCTTTCGCTGGTCGAAGAGCAGGATCTTGGACGTCGCAGACCCCGCTTCGGGATGCCTCTCCAAAGCTGTCCAGAGCTCCTCCAGCCATCGGGGGTCCACCTCGGTATCGTTGTTGAGTATGGCCAGGATCTCACCGCTCGCGGCCTCGATTCCGGCGTTGACGCCCCCGGTGTAGCCGAGATTCTCCTTCAGAAGCAGCACCCGTACCTCGGGATACTCCCTCTCCATCAGGGCCACCGACTCATCGTGGGAGTTGTTATCCGCGACGATGACCTCGAATCGCGGATAGGTCTGGCCTCGCAGAGAGTCCAGGCAGGTAGGAAGATGCTGTACCCCGTTCCAGTTGGGGATGACCACGGAGATCAGGGGACGCTCCTCCACGTCAACCCAACTCCACGGAGGGGTCGCTGATCGTGATCAGGAGATGAGAAACTGTGCCCCCGCAGAATCGCCCCACGAGCTCACTCAGCTCGACCACCAGCCTCTCGGCTTCATCGGCGCCCACCGGCGGGAGGCAGTCCACGTTGATCAGCACATTGCACGTGGAGGGCAGAACCTTGGTGCCATCCCCCTGTCGCCAGTTCCAGCGCCGGCAGAGCACTTGCTGCTCGTCTGCGTAGATCGCCTCTCCAGGTTCCGGGCGCGATGCCTTCTCCTGGCCCAGTGGCACCCAGCTCTCATCCCCCTTGGCCAGTCTCAGAACGAGATCGCCATGGGCAGTATCCAGATCGTCCCCACCGCAGGGCACCAGATGCTTGAGGGAGAATGCATTCATCAGCGCCACCAGGGTATTGATGTACGGCGTTGGCGAGCCTCCCCTTGCCCGTCGAGCCAGGGCCTCCACGGACGAGTAGTTCTTCCCGGGCTGCATGTTCAGGGTCTTGTACGCTTCCCTCCAATTGGCGATATGCGGATGGGTCGTCAGGTTCTCCTGGGCGAAGAGAGCCTCGCAGCGTGCCTCGGCCTCCCGCAGCATCTCCTCCACTTCCGGCTGCGCCCCCTGGTTATCGATCCCTCTGGCGACCACTATCGCTCGGATGTAGTCAGGGAAACGTTCGAAAATGGCCTCGTCGACGGTGTCACGCACGATTTCTCTCCTCGAAGTAAGCACGCAGCGCTGCTTGCCAGGGTCGCAAGACAATGCCCAACTGTGTCGCCGCTGAGAAGTTCCTCAACAGGGCTCGGCGTGGGACTCTGGCCGCCCGGCGATAGACGCTCGTGGGGCGAACAGCGGCACGGTCCTTCCCAGCGAACTCCAGGATCGTTGCCGCAAACTCGTATCGCGAGCACGCCCCCTCGTTTGTGAGGTGGTAGATACCATAAAGACCGCTCGACACCAGGCTAGCGATGGCCTGGGCCAGGTCCGGGGCGTAGGTGGGTGAACCGAACTCATTGTCCACCATCAACAGCTCATCCTGTCGCTCGGCCAGCTCCAGCACCTTCTCCACGAAGTTGTGGCCCGTTCTACCGTAGAGCCAGGCCGTGCGCACGATGTAGAAGCTGTTCAGCAGGTCCCGAACTGACTGCTCCCCGGCCGCCTTGGATCTGGCGTAGACGCATAGCGGATGGGGCTCGTCGTACTCCAGATAGGGCTCATCACTCGTGCCGTCGAAGACGTAGTCCGTGCTCACGTACAGCATGGCGGCGCCACACCGTTGGCAGGCCAGAGCGACGTTGCGGGTACCGAGGGCATTGACCTTGTAGGCCATCTCCAGGTCCTTCTCACACCCGTCCACGTCTGTCATGGCTGCGGCGTGAATCACCAGTTCCGGCTGGAAATCGACGATGGCCTCTACGGTCGCCCCCTCCGTCACATCGTACTCTGGAAGGTCAACGAGAAGGAACTCGTTGCTCGCAAGCGAGTCCTGCAAGCTTCTCCCCAGTTGTCCGTCGGCTCCTGTGATAACCAGGCGCATGGTTCCTCCCCTGGTGGCAGACAAACGACATTATAGCAGTTCCCACATCCGATTGGTACTGGAAGCTCGTGTCCCTAGGCCGAGGCACAGAATCGGCCTCGAGGGTGGCATCCGCTTCCGATACCCGCATGTCAGCACTCACGGACGTTGTAGCTAGGAGGGAGGTGACACTGAGCCTGTGGCGCCAGCCAAACGGCGCCGTAACCTTGACACACGGCAAGGAATCTGGTAGTATTAGGTCAAATCCAGTCTCTCTGGTTTCGATTCGTATCGATCCACCTAAATGCCGAGAGACACTGCGTGGCACGAGTAACACCCGAATAGTGCGATCCGGCTTTGCGCTGAGGAGTGCGCCATCCCCGACGAGGAAGTGGCGGCGTGTGGACTCATCTTCTTGATCGGTTCTATTCATAAACAGGGCCACAAGCGCAAGACGGTCAACACGGGCGGGCGGATCTCTGACATGAGTGTACTCTATGGTACACTCATTTTGTTATAGCGGAATCATTTCGCACGTGACTTGGAGGTACCGCATGGGACGCGGAGAACTCGTATTGCGACTTGTGGGGATGGTCCTGATGTCGGCCCTGGGCTGGGGCATAGGTGACTTCATTGCTACCAGGTCTGGGGCCGCCGATGCCTTCAGCGTTCCCTACCTTCGCCCTGCTCTGGCACTGGCCATAGCGGGGGCCGGGCTTGGCCTGCTCCTCACGCCTTGGCTGACCATAAGACCGATCCTCTGGCTGCGCAGGAAACTGAAGCAGATACCAGCCCGCCATCTCCTCATGGGAACCGTCGGTCTGGTGATCGGATTGGTCATTTCCTTGCCCATCGCCTTCAGCCTCTCCTTCCTGCCCTCCAACCTACGAACGATCATGCCACTTCTGGCCAGCGTGATCTTCGGCCTCCTAGGCATGGGTATCATGATCATGCGCGCAGACGACCTGCTGGCCATCTCGAGTTCCACGATCGGAAGGACAAAGCAAGGGCGGCCTGAGGACCACGTCGTCCTGCTGGATACGAGTGTCATCATCGATGGTCGCATCGCCGATATCAGCCAGACGGGCTTCATCGAGAGGACGCTGCTCGTGCCCAAGTTCATACTGGACGAGCTCCAGTACATAGCCGATTCGTCGGACGCCCTCCGGCGCAAGCGGGGCCGTCGGGGCCTCGATATCTTGAACAGACTGCAACAGGACTCTGAGGTACCCATCCGTATCACCGACATGGACATAGAGGAAATCAGGGATGCGGACGGCAAGCTGGTGCGGTTGGCGAAGAACCTCCGGTGCCCCATCATCACCAACGACTACAATCTCAACCGTGTAGCACAGTTGCAGGGCATCAGGGTCCTGAATATCAACGAACTGGCCAACGCGGTCAAGACCGCCGTCCTGCACGGGGAGACCCTCAAGGTACGCATCATCCAGGAAGGCACAGAGCCGAACCAGGGTGTGGGATACCTGGATGACGGCACCATGGTGGTCGTGGAGGACGGGCGCAGGCACATCGACCACAGTCTGGACGTGACGGTCACCAAGGTGCTCCAGACAGCACAGGGCCGGATGATCTTCGCCCAGCCTCAGAACCGCCACTCCAGGAGATAGGTTTCGTTCGGCATGAGCGTCATCACGGTGTCAAGGCAACTGGCCAGCCACGGGTGTGAGATCGCAGCCAACGTAGCCAACATGCTCGGTTTCCGCCTCATAGACCGGGAGATCATCTACAGGGCAGCCGAAGACGCTGGCGTGCCCAAGATCGCCTTGGAGGAGATCGCCTTCGAGGGTCGCCGGAACCTGGCTGAGCGCATACTTCGGGCCGTCAACGCCATGCCTGCTGTACCCAGCACGGCTGAGGCCTGGAAACGAGAGGCCGCTCGGCCCGTGAGCCGGCCATACGGAGGCATCTTCTCTCCCGCTGTGCCCTCCTTCTCCGTTACACTCAAGGATTACGTCGACATGGTAGGAATGGTGATCCGCGACCTGGCCCGCGAGGGAAACGTGGTCATAGCGGGAAGAGGCAGCCAGGTGCTCCTGCGCGACGCCCCCGGGGCTCTCCACGTTCAGGTCGTCGCCCCTTTCGATCATCGCGTGGTCGTTCTGGCCGGGCGGGAGGGCGTCGATGAGAAAGAGGCAGCCAAGCGACTCAAGGCCAGCGACGGAGCGCGCAGAGACTATCTCCGGCAGTACCACCAGGTCGACTGGCTGGATCCAACTCTCTACGACCTCATCATCAACACCCACGGGATTCCACCACACGAGGCCGCTGCGATGATCGTCCATACCTTCCAGCGACTGGTAGCCGAAGATCATGGGTGAGAGAGTCCGCGTTCGCTTCGCTCCCAGTCCCACTGGTGAGCTCCACCTCGGCAACGTGCACACGGCCCTTTTCAACTGGCTGTTCGCCCGACATTACGATGGAGATTTCATCCTGCGCATCGAAGACACCGACGTGGCTCGCAGTAGTCAAGACGCTGAGCAAGCCATCCTCGACGGCCTCCGGTGGCTAGCCCTGGACTGGGACGAGGGTCCCGAGAAGGGCGGGGACGTCGGACCCTACCACCAATCGCGTAGACTGGACATCTACCGCGCTCACGCAGAGCGGCTCGTGGATGAAGGGCGTGCGTATCCATGCTACTGCTCCCCCGAGCGGCTGGAAGCCATGCGCCAGGAACAGCGGCGGCGCGGACAGCCCCCTGGCTACGACGGGCGCTGCCGCGAATTGACCACCGAGGAAACCGCCAGCTACCGGGACGAGGGCATCGAGCCCGTGGTACGGTTCAGGACTCCCGACCACGGGCGCACGCTGTTCCACGATCTCCTGCGCGGTGAGATCAGTTTTCCTAACGATTCCCTGGATGACTTCATCATCCTCAAGTCCGATGGCTATCCCACGTACCATCTGGCCAACGTGGTGGACGACTTTCTGATGGCCGTCACCCACGTGCTCAGGGCCGACGAGTGGATACCTAGCTCACCCCGCCACATCCTTCTCTACGAAGCCTTAGGGTGGGATCCTCCTCGTTTCATCCATCTACCCCTGATCCTGGATAGTAACGGCGGCAAGCTGAGCAAGCGACTGGGAGACACCTCCGCGTCCTCCTTTCGGGAGAGGGGCTACCTTCCCGAGGCGATGGTCAACTACCTTGCCCTGCTGGGATGGTCGCCCGGCGACACGCAAGAACTGCTCACTGCAGAACAGCTAGGCGACTCTTTCACATGGGAGCGGATCTCCACCAGCCCTGCCATCTTCGACTTGGAACGTCTGAACTGGTTCAACAAGTGGTACATACGCCATCTGCCCGTGGAGCGTATCGCCCCGGAGGCAGCCTCGTTCCTGGCAGCGTCCTTTGGTGAAGCTGATCGCAGCGCGGGCACGGTCTATTCGCCACAGGAGTGGATCACGCTCCTGGTAGACAACGTGCGGGAGGAAGTGGATAGTCTAAGTGAGCTGCCGCTGCATGTCGGCTTCGCCTTCATGGACGG
The DNA here is from genome assembly GCA_034430275.1 of Anaerolineae bacterium. GTDB lineage: Bacteria > Chloroflexota > Anaerolineae > UBA7937 > B3-Chlor > JAUVXJ01. Next base: position 9,780 of record DAOUEW010000068.1, read on the forward strand.
AATGTCGTACACCGCGGAGGCCAGGGAGATCCTGAGCGACGCGTCGGCGAGCGATGTGCTCGATGCCTTCGTGGAGAAAGTGGAATCCATGGAGGCGCTCGACGTCGAGCAGGCGAACGCTATTCTGTCTGATCTGAGGCAGGCGCTCAAGCAGCAAGCTGGCCTCAGGGCCAGACAGGTCATGTTCCCTCTAAGGGCAGGCCTTACGGGAAGCCTCCACGGTCCAAACCTGGCTGCTATCGTGGCCTTGCTGGGTAGAGAGAGATGTATCCAAAGGGCGAGAGATTCTCAGGCCTCCTTCTCGTCGTGATGATGGCCAAATGCATCTGTCCTGCGGGATGCCGTCTCGCGCGGTATCCCTGGTAGCAGGCCGATCATCACTACAGGAAGGGAGCGATTGAGATGACCCTCAGAGTATACAACACCCTGAGTCGAAGCAAAGAAGAGTTCGTACCCCTGAAGGGCAAGGAAGTGCTGATGTACGTCTGCGGGCCCAACGTCTACGGGCCTTGCCACGTAGGGCATGCCATGTCCTACCTGGCCTTCGATGTCATCAAGAGGTACCTGGAGTATCGGGGGTACATGGTGAAGCACGTTCAGAACTTCACGGACATCGAGGACCGCATCATCCAGACTGCCAACTCGCTGGGCGTGACTGTGAAGGAATTGGCGGAGAAGTACAGCGTGCGCTTCCTGGACGAGATGGATGCCCTGAATGTCCAGCGAGCCACCCACTACCCGAGAGCGACCGAGGTCATCCCCAAGATCGAGGAGATGGTGCAGGGGTTGATAGAAAAGGGACACGCCTACCAGGTGGATGGCGACGTCTACTTCCGCATCTCCAGCGACCCCGACTACGGCAAACTCACCGGCCAATCCCTCAAGGCCATGCGGGCCGGAGCGAGAGTTGAGGTCGATTCCAGAAAGGAAAACGAGCTGGACTTCGCCCTGTGGAAGGCCGCCAAGCCGGGAGAACCTAGCTGGGACAGCCCCTGGGGCAAGGGGCGGCCTGGATGGCACATCGAGTGTTCCGCCATGTCGAACCAGTTCCTGGGCGACCAGATAGATATCCATGGGGGAGGCGAAGACGTGATCTTCCCCCACCACGAGGACGAGATCGCCCAGTCCGAGAGTTACACGGGCAAGGTGCCCTTTGTCAAATACTGGCTGCACAACGGCCTGCTCCGCCCCAGCGAAGAACAGGAGAAGATGACTCGACACATGGGCAACTTCATTAGCTGCGAGGAAGCCCTGCGTAGATACAACCCGGATGCTATCCGTCTCTTCATCCTATCGTCGCACTATCGCAGCCCCATTACGTGGAGCGAAGAGGGCATTCTGGCCGCAGATCGAGGCCTGGAACGGCTGCGCACTGCCCTGAAGCCCGTGTCGGAAGGAGCTGCTAGCGGGGGAGACGAACTGCAGGCCGTCGCTGAGGACTCGCGCCAGAAGTTCATCGAGGCCATGGACGATGACTTTAACACCGCACGGGCCATCGGCCACCTGTTCGATCTAGGGCGCGCCATCAACCAGGCCCGAGACTCTGGCATAGCAGGAGCGGGCCTCGCTGCCAGCCAGCGGGCGCTGCAAGAGCTGGCCAGCGTGCTGGGATTGACGCTCCGCGAGCGAGAACTGGGCATTGGTCCCCAGCCCCTCCTGGAGTTGGCTGCGAGCATTCGCGATGAGCTTGCGGCTGCAAAGATGGAGCTGGGCTCGCTCCAGCAGACCCCGGCAGGCCCCGAGGCCAAGGACCTGGTGGAGCTCCTCCTGTCGGTGCGTATGGAGCTGCGGGCAGCCAAAGAGTACCAGATGGCGGATAGCATCCGTGCCAGGCTTTCCGAGTTGGGAGTCGTCGTGGAGGACGGACCGGACGGCAGCACCTGGAGGGTGGTGTCGTCATCCTAGTGCCTCCAGCGGCCCATTCCCCACCGATGTAGGGGACGGGGGTATTCCCCTGCGCTGGGTTCCAGGCCCCTGACGGGCCTCTGCGTGGGATATCGGTTTTCGGTGGGGCAGGCTGGACTCCCTTCGCGCAGTGCCACCGTACGACCCCAGTCCCGTCGAGCCAGCGCTCGGGTCGGACGCGGTTACCGTGCGCCCGGACGGCGTTCCGGCAGATTGACTGCCGCGGGCTTTGATGGTATACTAATAAGTTGTGTCTATGAAAAGATACTGGGAGACTTTCTGCCCGCAGCTAGGACTGGGGGCAAGCCCGAAGAAAGGAGCCGTTGATTGTCTACCTACGAGTTGATGTACATCGTTAGCCCAGAAGTGGAGCAGGAAGACCTGGAAGCGGTCGTGGATAGGATTAGCCAGATCATCACCGACGGCGGTGGACAGGTGCTCCACCTCGAATCGTGGGGCAGGAAACGCCTGGCCTACCAAATCCGGAGGTTCCGCGAGGGCCACTACATTCTGGCCTACATCGAGCTCGATCCAGGGGCGGTCTCGCAGCTCAGGGCCAGGTTCGCCTTGACCGAGGAGATGGTGCGCTACCTTCTGCTGAGGACCGACGAGGTCCCGGCCCGGGTCGCAGAAGCAGCACGCCAGGAAGAGCCCGCCCCCGCGGAGGAGCCTGAAGCGGAGCTGGAGTCAGAGCCGGCAGAGGAGGCGGCGCCGCAGCCGCAGGAAGAGCCTGCCGCGCCGGAACTTGCTGACGAACAAGAAGCGCGAGACGCCGATAGCGCAGAAGTGGGAGACTAACCTTGGCCGATAGACGCGAATCAAGACCGAGACGAGGTGGCAGACGGCCGTACAAGTTCACCCGCAAGAAGGTCTGCGCCTTCTGCGTAGACAGGGTGCGTCACATAGACTACAAGAATGTGCCTTTGCTCCGCCAATACATCACCAACCGGGGCAAGATCAAGCCGCGGCGCAAGTCGGGTGTCTGTGCGAGGCACCAGCGCCGCCTGGCGATAGCCATCAAGCGGGCGCGGCACGTAGCGCTATTGCCCTACACGGGCGAGCACGCCCGAGGAAGCTAGGCCAGGCACGGCGCGGGAGAGGGCAGAGGATCTGTTGTTGCGCACCTCCTCTATCCCGACCTCTTTGGGGAGAACCACCAGGCGCCGCCCACTGTGACCGATCCGAATGAGTGGTGCGGTCTTGCCACCTTCGCCGTGAGTAAGCCAGATTCCCATAGCCTATTGGACTTTTTTCGTGCCCAGCGGAGGGACTAATGGCCAAGAGAAAGGTCAAGAAGGATATTCCGCTTACCCGTAAGCAGTTGTCGCGCCGTGACAAGGAGCGCCGCCAGCGCCTGACTCTGATCGGGCTGGCCGTTGGCGTAGGTTGCCTCATCGCCGCCGTCCTTGGATACGGAGTATACCAGGAACTGATCGCCAAGCCAGCCGCTCCGGTGGCCACCGTCAATGGTGTGGCCATCCCAAGGCAAGCGTACGAGAAGCGGGTCCTCCTACAGCGAATGAACATCGATGCAGCCATCCAGGATTGGCAAAGCCAACGCGCCCGCTACACT
>DAOUEW010000069.1:0-6429 GCA_034430275.1 Anaerolineae bacterium
TGAGCCGGGAGCTGAGTCCGCCGACGGCTGCCCTGACGGGGATAGAGACGGCATCCCGGACGCTACGGACGCGTGCCCTGACGAAGCGGGCCTGCCCGAGGGTGACGGATATGCGTCTCCCAGCGAGAGTGATGGAGACGGCGACGGCATCCTCGACGGGGGCGATGCCTGCCCCGATGAGGCAGGGCCATCTGCGACTGGCGGGTGTCCCGACCGCGATGGAGACGGCGTGCCCAACGCTGAGGACGCCTGCCCTGCGCAAGCGGGCCTACCTGAGCATGATGGCTGCACCGTGTCTGGGGACTCGGACGGCGATGGGGTGACGGACAGTGCGGACACCTGCCCGGAGGAGCCAGGCTTACCTGAACTGGATGGCTGTCCCGACGGGGACGGCGATGCGGTGCCCGACGGCGACGACGCCTGTCCCGACCAGTGGGGCGTGCCCGGCCTCGATGGCTGCCCGGACACGGACCTCGACGGCACCGCTGACGAGGACGACATCCTACCCGATGATCCGGGGGTCGGTGACGACTTTGGCGGCATGGGCGGCGACGTTCCAGACAGCGACGGAGATGGCACCCCGGATGAGTTCGACGAGTGCCCCGAAGAGGAAGGCCTGATCGAGGACGCTGGCTGCCCAGCGGCTGACGTGGACGACGCTGACGGTGACGGCACCGTGGACACTGACGAGCCATCGGGTGGTGGCTTTGGGGAGTGGGACATAGAGCCCTTCTGGCCGCCTGACGAACCGATCGAGGCCGGGCCCATGGTGGAGTTCCAGGCTCTGGAGTTCGAGATCTTCGAGGACTACAGCCGGGTCTACTGCTATGTCGCGCTCGGGCACGGAGGCGAGGAGAGGTTTCCCGAAGACGACCACGAGTACTTCAGCCCTGGAGAGGAAAGGCACTTCAATATCGGCGAGCACCTGGGCCGCCGGTTCGTGGCCCTGGCCGAGGACGAAGACCTCAGGGTCTATGCGCACTGCTATGCTCTCATGGGCATCCTGGGACAGCAGACCCTGGCGGACCTGGGATCCTTCGAGAGTTTCCACGACCAAGTGGATTGGGATGGCCACATGATTGAGGTGTTCTCGGATCCGGGGCCGGAGGGTGACTACTTCCGCGTGCAATACCGCATCTGCGATGGATCGTGCGAAGAGGCGCTCTTCGAGGCGCCCCTACTGGCCCCGGTAGGCCTTGGTTATGGCGACGAGGGTCCCTTCACCTTGACGTGGAGATGGGATGGGGACGAGGATCTGATCACGGGGTTCAAGATCTACGTCAATGGGAGCTTCTGGAGGAGCGTGGGTCCAGACAACAACACATTGGACATCAGCGAACTTGCTCCCGCTTGCAGTGAAAGGCTAGAGTTTGAGGTTACGGTCTACAGCGGGTCGACAGGAGTGCCGGACCACGAATCACCTCCCAGCAACAGTCAGGCCTGGGAGGGCCGGGGATGCCAGCGGAGCGTGCGCGTCACCTTTCAGTCATTGGAGACCTCTGGTATGAGCCGCAGGGGAGGCCCCATCAGTGGGACCTTCAGGGCTAACGATGAGACACTCCTGCCCGATTGGAGGTCGGACCCTCCGACCTTCGACTCGACCGACGACACAGAGAGATACCTGGACCCCGGCTACACCTACGATCTGGCCGGACTATTCGCTGCTATCGAGACGGAGGCTGCGTCTTGTGTAGCGTATAGCTGCACCGACAACTACGCTCCCCTCACGACCCACGTAGAGGTCGAGTTGGGTCCCCACGACAGTTTGACCTACGGCGGTCGCATCTTCGGCGGCGACGGGATGATCTTCGATGGCTGGGATACCATTCTGCCGGGCCAGATCGTCCCCGGTCCTCATACCGTTGTGGACCGCGGCATCGCGTTGACGGTGTTGATAGACGTGTTGGTCGGCCCCGAGGCCGGCGACAGCCCCGATCTCGTGATCAGCGACATCACTTTGGACCCTGGCACCAACCAACTCCGGGTCGAGGTGTTCAACCGTGCAGCGTTCCTGGAGAACGAAACGGTCACCTTCCGCGCCGAGCGCCTCGATGGCGAGTTCCTCGACACCATGACCTGGCCCCATGTGAGCATCGCTCCCGGAGAGAGTCAGCTCCTTCCCTCTGCGCTGGTCTTCGACTCCTTGCCCATCTATGACCTGCGGTTGATCCTGGATCCCGACAACACCATTGAGGAGACAGAGGAGGGCGAGCTCAACAACGTCTACGAGACGCCGGTATTGATGCGTGTGGAGTTCACCGAGTTGTTGGCTTTCCCCTGTGAGACCACTGGCGTCGATTCCGAACAGTGGTTCCTGCTCTGGGCGGGCCATGGGACGTCGTTGCGGGAGGTGCAGTGGGTTGGTGGCTCGCGAAGGTACCCCTACAGCGGCACCGCCTGGCTGGACCTCTATGAAGATGTCAGCCGCGAGGACCCCGACTGGTGGGCGCCTTGGTACCCCAGCGAGGAGGAGCCGGCCCGGTTCATCGTCGAGTTCGAGATGCCGCCAGACGAGAACCTCTACATCATGGCCACAGGGTACGAGGATGACTTCTGGGACGATGATTTCCTGGGTCGCATCGATGCGGAGTATGCCCCGGACGTGAACTACGGGCACAGGGACGAGGTGTACTACGGCCAATCGCCAAACCAGGGCTGTGACGAAGCAGCGCCGATCTCGTGGGACTACTTCGGCATGGAGCTTTGGTGGCGCATCACCAGGGTACATTAAGTCCGCTTGTTCTTCTGAGATAGTGCTTTCGGGCACCACCACGACCGTGGCCGCCTGTCTCTCGACTCTCCCGTCGGCTCCCTCCTGGTACGGTTTCGGTCGCCGTCGGCCGCGCCATTGAAAATGCTTTCTCCCCGTGATACAATCTATATGCAAGAGATGTTCTATCTTGCGTGTTGGATCAAGGCCCAGCACAACACTTCGCGCCTGGTCTGGATGAGTGACTTGGCGCGAGGGGTTTCAGCGGCCGAGTCGAGTGGTTGGGCCGAGCAGATCCCGTAGGGAGAGCCAGGAGATGCCGCAGCTCGTCAAAGGTGGAAAGCACACCTATGGTTGGTCGATAGTGAGCGAAGCTGGGAAGATCGCCGTACCCCAAGAGGCGATGCACGAATACGGTTTCAGGGAGTACGACAAGGTCATCCTGATGAGTGGGAGCCGCCGGTCAGGCGGCTTTGCGCTGTCCACCCCGGCCCTGCTGGCAGGATCTCCACTGTCTAGAGTTCTGGATGGCTTCTCCAGGCTGCGCACGTTTCAGATGCGCCAGGCAACAGTAGTGAAGGCAGGGGGTAGGTCTTACTGCTGGACCACGATCGAGGAGGGGGGCTACATCACCCTGCCCCTGGATACGTTGAGGGAGTACCAGATCCTGCCAGGGGACAGGCTGCTCACCGTGAGAGGCAGTAGTCTGGCCCTCGGGTTCGCGGTGAAGGGACCCATCGTGGATGAGGCGGTGACGCATCCGGAGTTGGAGGTCTTCGAATAGTGACAGGGGACCTGCTCGGTGATCCCTCAGTGGCCGCCTGGTCCAACATTACGCCCCCTCTACGCATTGGCGGCGCCATGACGGAGCGGGGAGAAGTCCGGGATGCGTGGAGCGGCAAAGGGGTGGTCTGATCATTTCCATACATTGGTATGACTACTCTCTCGCGGAGTTGCTTTGCGTGGCCGAGTCGATGGACGTGCATTAGCTGCGGTGATGGCAGACTCGTCTTTCGGTGACTGAGCCCTGGTCGGGGCCTAGCGTACCCATGCCCATAGAGAAGGCCCTCTCCTTGAAGCGGGCCTTTTGTGTCGTCACCAGCCAACCTCGACACTGGCAGCGGCTCGTGCTATAATAGCGGCACGCTCCGCCCGTCACACTGGGGTGCTGACATAGCGTCGCTGCTTCGCTCACCAGGAACTGCCGGAATGCTTACCTGCTTCTATCTATCCCTGCTGATTGTCGGCGGCGGCTACATCGCCATCACGTTCCTCGTTGGTGAGCTGGTTGACTTCGGCGCGGACGCCGGCCACGCCTTGGAGGGCGTGAGCGATAGTGTGGCCGATGCGATAGGCAGCCTGGGGGACGTCTTGGAAGGCGTCCTCGGGGGCGCAGATGCCGCAGACGTCGAGGTGGGCGGAATCGAGCTGCCCGAAATCGGCGAGATTGGACTGGAGCACGAAGTAGAGGGCCCCAGTCCCTTCTCTCTGCGCACCGTAGCCATGTTCGCCGTCGGCTTTGGGGCCGGTGGACTGATCGGGAAGGGCCTGGGTTTGTCCGATGCCGTCAGTCTGGCGCCGGCCAGCGGCGTGGCCCTGCTGACGGCCAGTGTAATGTGGCTCTTCCTCCGCTTCCTGTACGGGGAGCAGGGTTCGACGTCCATTCAGGCCACCGATTATCTGGGTCTCGTGGGACGGGTGATCATCGCCATCCCAGAGGGCAAGCCGGGCCAGGTGGCTCTCGTGGTCAAGGGCCAGAGGATGAACGTTCCAGCGCGGTCTGAGGACGGCTTGCCCATCCGCACCCATACTGAGGTCGAGGTTCTCGGCATGGAGGGCGGGATGGTTGTGGTCAAGAGAATGTAGGTCACGGTTGGCATCAGCAGAAGGAGGTAGCTGACGTGGGCATTGTCGAGGGTTTGCTGGGTCTGCTGGGAGGCGGCACCCTGCTCGTTGCCGTGGCACTGATCGTCCTGGTGGTGGTCTTCTTGATGGCCCTGGCCAGGGTCTTGCGGTTCATCAGGAAGGTCCCACCCAACAGGGCGCTCCTGGTGTATGGTGTGCGCACGCGCACCAAGGTCACCGTCGTCCGCCGCGTGAAGAAGCTCAAAGCCGGATGGGACGAATCCGCCCCACCCTCGGAACACCCGCAGATCAGCGAACAAGAGTGGGAAGTGCAGACGGAGACCGAGCAGATCACGGTCAACTACAAGATGGTCAAGGGCGGCATGACCATAGTCTTGCCCTTCGTGCACGAGGTGAAGGAACTGGATCTGAGCCTGATCACGCTGGACGTAGCGGTGCACAACGTGCTGAGCAGCAATGCCGTTCCCATCACCGTGGACGGTATCGCGCAGATCAAGATTGGCAGTGATGACACCTCCATCGCCACGGCTGCCGAACAGCTTCTGGACAAGACGTCGGAGGAGATCCAGTACGTGGCTATCCAGACCCTCCAGGGCCATCTGCGTGCTATCATCGGGCTGATGACGGTGGAGGAGGTCTACAAGGACCGGGAGGCCTTCGCCCAGAGGGTCTTGGAAGTGGCGGTTGACGATCTGGCCGGTATGGGTCTCCAGATCGTCTCCTTTGCCATCAAGGAGATCAGCGACGAAAAGGGATATCTGGAGGCCCTGGGGAGGCCCGAGATTGCGGCCAAACTGCGTGACGCCAGGAGGGCGGAGGCGCAGGCCGATCAGGAGGCCACTGAGAAGGAGCAGGAGGCAGAGAAGGAGAAGGCGGGATACACCAAAGAGGCCAACGTAGCCAAGGCCAAGTACGACACGGAGGTGTCTCGGGAACGTGCCGTGGCGGAAAGGGCCCAGGCGATCTCCCTGGCGGAGCAGGACAAGACACTGGAGCAGAGAAAAGCCGAAGCCGCCCAGGCAGCGGCCGAGCGCCGGGACAAGGAGCTTGATGCCGAGGAGCGTCGTCCGGCTGACGCCTCCCTCTACCGCGCTGAGCAGGAGGCCTCGGCGACCAGGGCCACCGGCTTCGCCGAAGCGGATGTGGACAGGAAGATGGGTGAGGCCGAGGCCGCGGCCAACAAGGCCAGGGGTCTGGCGGGCGCCGACGTGACTAAGGCGCAGTTGTTGGCTGAGGCCGAAGGTAGACGGAAGCTCGCTGAGGCGCTCAATGCCTACAAGTCAGGTGCCCTGCGGCTGGTGCTGGGGCAAGCGCTGCTCGAGCGCGTCCCTGAGGTGGCCGAGTCCTTCGGTGAGGCCTTCGCTAACATCGAGCAGATTCGGCTCATCGAGATTGGAGGCGCTGGTGCCCGGGGCGAGGGGGTTGAAGGAACGGTGGAGCGGTTCTTGGACACCCTGCCCAACACCCTGTTCAAGTTCTTACAGGGCGTTTCCGCATTGCTGGGTGGGCCGATCGACGACCTGGTAGCGGCGTGGATCGTGGATGAGGCCGAAAAGCGCGGGGTCGAGGTAGCCCCAGAACAGCAAGAGGCCATCCGAGAGATGGTGGCTGCCAGAGTCGCTGAGGCAGAGGAGGAGTCGGAAGCGGACGCCTCTGGTGCGGCGAAGCCCTCGCCAGAGACCGAGGCCCAGGGTGAGGCAGAAGAGGCGGCCGGCAAAGCGGAGGACGAGGTGCCGCCAGCTTCGGAGACAGAAGAGTGACGGGAGGATGCCCGCTGAACGAAGGGGAGTACTTCGTAGAGATGCTCTCGGAACTGGCGCCTCTGCTCGCTGATCTGCCGCGAGGGTCCAGCC
>DAOUEW010000070.1:0-2509 GCA_034430275.1 Anaerolineae bacterium
TGCCCATCATGCCCAGCGATAGAGAGTGGTGGCCCGGAAACGCGCCCTTGCCCAGCAAGGTCACAGCGACGGGCACCTGTGTTCTCTCGGCGAATGTCCTCAACGCCTCCGCCGCGCCCGACATCAGGACCCCATGCCCGGCCAGGATCACGGGGCGTTCCGCCTCGTTGACCAGATCGGCGGCCTCTCGCACTGCAGCGGGATCCACCGGTACTACCGGCTGATACCCCGGCATGGGAACATCGCCATTCGGGGGTACGAAAACCGTCTCGGCCTGCTGGACGTCCTTGGGAAGGTCGATCAGAACAGGACCCGGTCTGCCGCTGCGCGCGACGTAGAAAGCCTCGTGTATCACGTCCGCGAGATCGTCCACGTCGGTCACCAAGTAGTTGTGTTTGGTGATGGGCAGAGTGATCCCCGTGACATCAGACTCCTGGAAGGCGTCGGAGCCTATGAGCGCGGTAGCGACCTGGCCGGTGATACAGACCATTGGAGACGAGTCCATCATGGCGGTGGCGATCCCGGTGACCAGATTGGTCGCCCCTGGCCCCGATGTCGCCATTGCCACCCCCACTCGTCCTGATACCCGGGCATATCCATCGGCCGCATGGGCCGCACCTTGCTCATGTCGGACGAGGACGTGCCGGATACCATACTCCTGAAGGCAGTGATAGGTATCTAGAATCGCGCCCCCAGGGAGACCAAACACGACGTCCACGTCCTCCCTCTTCAGCATCTCCCAGACGATCTGTGCCCCTGTGCGTCTCATTATTCCTCCCGCGTCCTCTCGTTTTCACAGCTCTGTGTGGCCAAGAAACACCGAAGCCGCCCGGTTGGGCGGCTTCTCGTGTCTTCTCCTCGTGCTCTGGTCTAGCCTCGGCTTCTCTTTGCCATCCCAACCGTCAGCGTGTCCTGCTAAGCAGGACCATAATGACGACGACAATAACCAGGCCTAGCAGCGTGCGGCTGCTGGCAAGAATCCTCCAGTCCAGCGTGGCGACATGTGCTCTCGTCTGTAGATCTGTGCCCATTCCCAAGAACCTATGCTCGCGTACGGTGCAGCTTCTCTAGATCTGCACATAGCATCAGAGCCGCCCCGTTGGGCGGCTCTGGTTTACTCTACTCTCCGGTGATGGCTACACCTGCCCAACGCCCTATGGCTCCTCCCCCAGAATCAGGACGAGAACTACGTCGGACAGGATTAGAATGCTCTTTGAGGTGTTGTCTTTCACCAAAGCAATCACTCCGCTTCCACAACCTTTCGGCCAGTATACAACATCTAGGTCCGTCTGTCAAGCACTTTCGCGCCTCGAACTCAGAACTTTAAGGTTGTGCCCACAGCACCCGACGCGAACTCCTCCGGCATCTGCGCCGCGAAGCGCCGCGCGGCCTCGAGACCGCTGCAGTGCGCCGGCATGATCAACCGTGGCCGCACGCTCTTCAGGGCTTCGATGCTGCGCTGCATCGTCTCCTCGTTTGCATCGCACAGGTGGAAGCCGCCTACCACTGCGTGCACGTTCTCCACTCCAGAGACCTCCTGGGCGTAGAGCACAGTATTCACGATGCCCGAATGCGCGCAACCGGTGATGACTACCAGCCCCTTACCCTTGACGTTGACCACGATGGCCTGATCATCCTTGATACCATCTGGTACCAGCTTCCCCCCATCGCTGTAGAAGAGGCGATCCGAGACTCGCTCGAATCCCGTCCGCCGGGGAATGGCTCCCGTAACCAGGCACCCGTTCGCAAGTTGTCGCGGCCCCTCAACGTAGACCATCTCGGCACCTGCCTGCTCCCAGGCCTGCGCGTCCTCTTGCCACGGTCCCTCCCTGCCACCGTCGGCTAGAACCCGCCACCGCTCCAGGAAGGCATCTGGATGCACCACTACTGGCGTCCTCCCGCCCCTTTCCCGAAGAAACTCCACCACAGAGCCCGTGTGGTCGCGGTGTCCGTGGCTGATCACCACCTCGTCCACGCCCCTGGGCTCTATCTCCAGCAGCGGAAGGTTGTGCGGGACAGCCACGTTCGTGTGGCCTGCGTCCAGCAGCACCTCGTGCCCCTCGGACCCCAACCGGAGGTGGATTGACAAACCGTGCTCGGCGAGCAGGGGCTTGCGGGCCGAGCCATATCTCTCCACACCGGGCTTCGAAGCCACGAAGACGTCGGCGTAGTTGTCCACCACGAAAGTCACGGCTACGTTAGTGGTCTCCCCAAATTTTTTCATCGACTCCCTCTTCCTAACGTCACCTGCGCTCCCCCGAGTAGTTCCGAAGCGTGTAGGTCTTCGTACTCCACACCCCACACCTCAACGTCGTACTCTCCGGGGCCAAGCCCAGTAGCCTCTGCCCCTATCGAGTACTCGCACACACAGCGACAAACCTCTCCAACGTTGGTCTCCATGACTCGGAGCGTGTTCCCGTCTTGCTCGAGGGTGAGCTCCAGCTCGGCGCAGCACACGTAGGTCAGGCTCTGCTCTAGGTGAATGCTGTCCGTCCCACTTGTGATTTCC
>DAOUEW010000071.1:0-2019 GCA_034430275.1 Anaerolineae bacterium
CTGCTCCGGGGGTGGAGGGCAACCAGCACTCGGGCCAAGCGAAGTCTCTGCCTCGGCCGTCCAGGGGGAGTGGGTCTGGAGAATGTGGCAGCAGACACACGATCTGCCCCCCGACGATCCGATGGACGGGGCCGTCTTCGCCACCAACATCTATGCGGAGACTTGCGAGGTAGTGGAGGAAGAGTTCGTCCCGGAGCCCGGCACCGTTCTGCTGCTGGGAAGCGGCCTCGCCGGCCTGGCAGGGTACGCCACTCTGCGCTGGAGGACGAAGAAGTAGGGGCACGATCACCGGCGAAGAGATACAAGGGCCGTCCCGTTGCGGGACGGCCCTTGTCATTCTTCTGGAGTGACGCTGGCCGGACGAGTTCTCCCACGCGGGAGTGGTTAGGGGCCTTGCTCGGAGGTGAGCACCTCGTGGGCCTTGGCCAGCCACGTGGGGATCTCGATCTGCTGTGGGCACTTCTCCAGGCACTCCTCACATTCAAGGCACAGGTCGGCCCGCTGCTCCTCCTCGACCCACGAGTATGATAGCCGGGCGGCCTGCTCATCGCCGTAGACCTTGGCATCGTTATAGATCTCGAAGATGCGCGGGATGTTGACGCCGTTGGGGCAGGGCAGACAGTATTGGCAGCCGGTGCATGGGATGCGGGCCAGCGCTCGGTACCTGTCCCGCACGCGGTCGAATAGGGCCAGATCCTCTTGCGAAAGCGTCCCAGGGCCCGAGTGGCTGGCGCTGGCGATGTTCTGCTTCACTTGCTCCATAGTGCTCATGCCGCTGAGGACCACCGAGACCTCCGGATGATTCCAGACCCACTGGAGCGCCCAATCGGCTGGGGTGCGCTGGATCGGAGCACTGTCCCAAAGCTCCTCAACAGGAGGGGGGATCTTGTTGGTGAGCAGCCCACCGCGCAGGGGTTCCATGATCACCACAGCCAAACCCTTTTCGGCTGCGTACTCGAGACCCTCGGTGCCCGCCTGATAGTCGATGTCCATGAAGTTGTACTGAATCTGGCAGAACAGCCACAGATCGGAAGCATCGACGATCTCCTTGAAGACCTCGTGCTTGTCGTGGAAGGAGAAGCCCAGGTGGTGGCTACGGCCGTCAGCGATGGCTTTCTCTGCCCACCGAAGGACGCCGAGGTCCCTCACCTTGGGCCAGCTTCCTGCATTCAGGCTGTGCAGTAGGTAGAAATCGATGTATGCGGTCTGCAGCCGCTCGAGCTGCTCGTCGAGATAGCGGTCGAAATCCTCGGCGCCTTCGACCCTCCAGCACGGCAACTTGGTAGCCAGCCTGATCTGCTCCCGGTATCCGTCCTGGAGCGCTCTCCCCAGGAAGGGTTCGCTCGTCCCCTGATGGTAGGGGTAGGCCGTGTCCACGTAGTTGACGCCCCGGTCGATGGCGTAGCGGATCATGCGCGTGGCCTCGCGCTCGTCGATGTGGCCAGGGTCGCCGTCGATCGTCGGTAGTCGCATGGCGCCAAAACCGAGGGCCGACGGTTTCCAGTCCAGCCGGCCGAAGTTACGAAATCGCATCATATCACCCCTTGGGTTCTTGGAGGAGACGCTCCGAGGCAGCGCACAACCAGTGCCTCGGGATGAGCCCGTGCCTGACTCCTCTCGTGGCTCGATCTCTGATCCCTGACATTGTATCACAGCCCATCACAACGCGTAAGCCTACGAGTGCGTCCACCTCGCGAATCGCGTTGCAGGCCTGGCACGAGGCCGCCCTGACACGCGGGAAGACCTGTCGAGGAGACGAGCAAGGCGCTGAGTGGGAGTGGGAGGGCAGCTCAGCGGACTGAGAAGGTGTCCTGGCAGGGTACGCCACTCTGCGGTGGAGGACGAGAGAGTAGGGGCACGATCACCGGCGAAGAGATACGAGGGCCGTCCCGTTGCGGGACGGCCCTTTGCTTGTCGGTGCCCGCAAGGAACTCCGGTGGACCTCACGGCCCCATGCCACATTGGAGAGACGCGTGGCGCTACCCGTTCCGGTGGTACTCCACCGTGATCCCGTACACC
>DAOUEW010000072.1:0-13199 GCA_034430275.1 Anaerolineae bacterium
CGGCGTTTGGCTACATCGACCTGAAGAGCAAGTCGGTCCTGCCCTCAGTGCTCATCCATTGGGCCATCTACCTGATGATGGTTCTCGCGGCCTCCAGCGTGTAGGACGCCGGGCCTGGCACGCGCAGCGTCCAACTCCGCCATAGAAGTGAGCTTGGCCTCCGGGCTCTCAGTCGGGGGGCTAGGGACCTCGCCCAGCCTTGCCCTCACTTCAGCAGGCCGCGTTCCCTGCGCCGCGCCAGCCTCCGTGTTTTTGTGTCGGACCTGCCGCCGTGGTATACTCTCCAGCGAGAAGGAGACGCACACGTGAATGGGACAGTGACGCTGACCCTTGGGGCGGTAATCCTCCTGGGGCTTGCCGTCTTCCTCATCTACTGGTTCCTCTTGCGGAAATCGACTGCCACTAGGCAGCGCACACAGGTCAGAGGACGCCTCGATGCGCCGGAGGCTACCTTTGGTCGCGGCTCAGCGTCGGTGGAATACTGGCCCTCACTGGCCCACGAGATGGCAGCCGGCTGGCTTGTAGTCAGTGACGGACCCGATGCTGGGAAGCATCAGATGGTCGTCCAGGGCGAGAACCTCATCGGCACAGGCAGCTCTTGCGATATCAGACTGGACGACCCCACCCTCTCCCGCCAACCCGCCCGCCTAGTAGCTAAAGGGGACCGCTTCCTCCTGTTTGACCTGCACAGCGCATCAGCGACGTGCGTCGACGGGAAAAGGGTGGAGCCTTCGGCGGCGAGTCCGATCAGCGACCGTTCCGTCATTACCATGGGCAACACGCATCTCGCGTTCAAACTGGCGCGGCACGATCCCTGAACCAGACCAAAAACATGGAGCCGGAGTAGCAAGCATGCGCAAGATCAGCCTGGGCGCTACTGGCATGGTGGTCTCCGAGATCGGATTCGGGGGCATCCCCATTCAGCGCCTTTCCCACGATCAAGCAGTGCTGGTCGTGAGGAAGTGCCTCGACCTGGGAGTCACGTTCCTGGACACTGCCAATGCCTATACTACCAGCGAGGAACGCATCGGAGAAGCGGTGCGTGACCGGCGCGAGGACTTGGTGCTAGCCACTAAGACCCAGGCCAGAGACGGCAAGGGGGTGGCAAAGCACCTGGCCTTGAGCCTGCAGCGGTTGGGGGTGGAGACCATTGACCTCTACCAGTTTCACTGCGTCAGCACCGAGGAGGACTACCAGAAGGTCCTGGCCCCAGGGGGCCCCCTCGACTTAGTCCGGCAGGCGCAAACCTTGGGTGTCGTGCGACACATCGGCCTGAGCTCCCACTCCATGACCGTGGCTCTGAAGGCTGTCCAATCCGGGTTTTTCGAGACAATCATGTTTCCCTTCAACTTCATCGCCAGGGAAGCGGCCGACGTGCTCATCCCTGTGGCCCAGGAAAGGGAGGTGGGGTTCATCGCTATGAAACCGCTGGCAGGAGGAGCGCTGGACGATGCTACTCTGGCCTTCAAATACCTCCGGCAGTTTCCCCAGGTCCTTCCCATCCCGGGCATCGAGCGGGCGGCCGAGATGGAAGAGATCATCGCTATCGCGGAGGCGCCGCAAGGGCTGACGCCTCAGGAGCAGGCGGCGATAGAGCGTATGCGCTCCGAGTTGGGGAACCGCTTCTGCCGTCGCTGTGGCTACTGCCAGCCCTGCCCTCAGGGCGTCTCCATCCAAAGCCTGATGATCCTGGACAGTGTGATCAAGCGTATGCCGGCAGCCAATATCTTCTCCGGCCTGTCGGAAGAGGTTGAGAGCGCAGAGGAATGCATCGAGTGCGGCGAGTGTGAGGAGAAGTGTCCTTATGGCCTGCCCATCCGGGAGATGATCCAGGAGCACATCGATCTGTTCCACAGAGAAATGAGGAAGTGCGGCCTGATCCCAGGTGACGGAGCGACGTAGCGCATGTCCCGTGCTTGCAGGTTCTACTACGAGGATAGCCACCGCAGGTCACCAAGAAAAGAGTGCCGTCTCCTTCAGCGCAATCTAGCTTCGGCTCCTTGGGACGAGAAGCTGTGCCGTTCGTGTCCAGTGCCAGAGATCATCGAGCGCAACCCGTGCGCGAACCTGGCCCTGGAGGCCGAGGTGAGGTCCCGGTTTCGCCTCCAGCGCAGGGTTACGGTCTTTGCCGTCTGTACGGCGAAGATCGAGGAGATCGGCGACCCCAGGACGTGCACAGAGGGCTGCGAGGAGTTCGAGAGACTCTAGGCGGTGCCCACTACAGTGGCACACCGCCCGTTCCAGCCAGTCACAGCCCTCCCCGTGATTTGCCTGCCACCACACGCCGCACACCATCGAAGACGCCTCTGTGGTTCCAGCGCCAAGACGCCTGCGGGTGCGGACCTCCGAGGACGGTCGGTCATCTCTGGCAACGGGGGCAGAGGTAGGTGCCTCTGCCTCCGATGGAGACCTTCTCTATCGGGGTCCCACAGACGTAGCAAGGTTCTCCTTTGCGGCCCTTCACCTGGAACCGTTCCTGGAATCCCCCTTTGCTGCCGTCCAGGTGCACGAAGGCCATCTCGGAGGACCCGCCCAACTCCAGACCTCGCTCCAGGGTGGCCACGATCATCTCGTGCAGCCGCTGCACCTCTTTCTCATCCAAAGACGAGGCCACTCTGGAGGGAGCGATGCGAGCCTCAAAGAGTATCTCGTCGACGTAGGTGTTGCCCACGCCCGCGATGTGCCGCTGGTCCAGGAGAAAGGACTTGATCTTGCCTCGGCGCTGATCAAGCATCTCCCTTAGCGTCTCTGTGGTGAACTCGACAGACGTTGGATCGAGGCCCAGCTTCTTCAGTTCCGGGAGCAACTCGACTTCTTCCGTGGGCGTCAGGCGAACGAACTTGAGGTGTACCTGACCCAGCGTGAGCTGGTCCGAATCGAAGACCAGGGTCAAACGGACGTCGCTGGGCTCTCCGTCGTGGAGGCTGGAGAGCAGCAACTGTCCCACCATCATCAGATGGACCACCAGCGAGTACCCGCTGTCCAGCTCCAGAACGAGCATCTTTCCTCGCCGCCGGACGTCCACGATGGCAGCCCCCTCCACAGCCAACTTCCACTCCCCCACGGGGCAACCACCCTCCTCGCCCTCGGGGAAAACGAGCTCCCGCACCCGGCGACCCACCACGTGCTGCTTCAGCTCGTGCCTGAGAATCTCCAGCTCAGGCAGTTCGGGCATCGTTCACAGACTCCCCTCGGCGCTCTGGGCGAGCTCACGTTGCCGGCTTGGTCTGCTCACCCCAGGAGGCGAGCCTCCGCAGGGCAGCCAGCTTCTCCCTGTCTCCCAGTCGAGCCCTGCGCAGGGCCTGCTCCAGTGTGTAGATGGAACGGTCGTAGTTCGCACGGTCGACGGGATAAGGATGGCCGTCCTTCCCGCCGTGGGCAGAGCTGTATCTCACTGGGTCGCGAAAGCTCGGTGTGGCGCCGTACACCAACTCGGCGATCAGGCTCAGCGCCCGGATCGTCTTGGCCCCCACACCCTGCAAACTCAGCAGCGTCTCGAAGTTCTGGGGCTGCGTCTCATAGGTCTTGAGAAAGATCGTGCGCAGCCTATCAGGGTGCACTTCGCTCAACCGCACCTCGTGATGCGCAGGCAACTCCAGATGCTGCAACTTGTTCAACTCAGCCAGCAGCCGATCGGGGGACGCCTGGCTCAGGGTGGTGCTGGCTTGGCGGGCCGCCTCGCTCTCCCTGGCCACCATGTTCAGCACGTCGCCCTCCTGATCACAGTAGATGGCGGCGTGAGGCTCACAAGTGAAGTCCCGAACCCCATCACTCAACCAGTGATACCTGCGCGCGAATCGGGTGGAAACGTTCATGCCCTGCTGTATCACGCACCACGTCCCCTGACGATTGAAAACGAAAGTGTGATGGTAGATCTGGTAGCCATCCTGCAAACCTGCACTGTCAACCTTGGCCGCCATTCGACTGGCGTAGACTAACTCCGCCGGATCGCGGCTCAGCGAAGGACCAAGGTCCTCGATCTCCTGAGGCGTGCGGCGGGAGGGCGCCCCCTTTCCCCCTGCCACGAACAGCCCCAGCTCCTCCTGGCGTTCGCGTAGACCCTCTTTCAGCGCTCCGCAGGCAGTGGTCGTGAGGCCACTGGAGTGCCAGTCGAATCCCAGTACGCATCCAAAGGACTGAAACCAGAAGGGGTCCGACAGACGGCGCAGCAGGTCCTCGGTACCGTGCTCCTCCACGATGACGCCAGCGATCTCACCGGCCAGCCTCTTCATGCGACCGAACAGCCAGCGAGGCGCCCGGCCGTAGTGCAAGGGTAGGCTGGCCGTGCCCGTTCTCACGTCTGCACCTCACCTGGAGCGGACTGCAGCCACCTCTCTACCTCCAGGGCCAGCCTCTTGCCGATGCCCTTGATGTTCTGCAGGCCCTTCTCGCCTCCCCGCCGATACAGGTCCCCCACATCGTCTTCCATCTCATCTATGGCCCAGGCTGCCTTGCGATACGCCCACTGGCGATAGCCCGTGGCTTGTTCCAGAAACAGATCGTAGGCCCTCAGGAATAGCTTCTCGGCTATGCGCTTGTTCGCCGCCAGAGCATCGCCAGGCAGCACCGGCCGACTCATGCGGTCCGCGATACCGTGCCTCGTGCAGATCTCCCTCGCGCGTCGAAGCAGCTTAGGAGCGTAGTCACCTCGCGTCTCATAACCCTCTCCATATAGTTGATGGTAAAGCGAGACGGTTTGGGGATAGTGCTGCTCCAGGAAGCTCATGTACCGCGCCCGCTGGGCTCCTTCTTTGAGAGTCAATCCCGCAGCCAGCACGAACTGCCCGCCTGCGTCTTTGACCCTCCTGACCACGTCTTCCATGTTCCCATCGTCGTCCGATATCCCCGGCAGCAGGGGCATCATGGCCACCCCTGTTGTCAATCCAGCACCGGCCACTGCCCTCATGGCCTCCAGCCGCCGCTCCGGTGGAGAGGCCCCTGGCTCGAACCTGCCCGCGGTGTGCTCATCGAAGGTGGTGATCGTGAAGAACACGCAAGCCCATGACCGCCTCCCCACCTCCTGGTAGAGCTCCAGATCGCGCAACACCAGGTCCGACTTCGTCAGAACCTGCACCGGGAAAGAGTGGCGACACAGCACCTCCACCACACTCCTGGTGACACCCTTTTCCTTCTCGATGGGCTGGTAGCTGTCACAGACCCCACCCATCGACGCCACAGCTCGCTTCAGCCTCGGTAGTTGTCTATCCAGAACCTCTGCGGCGTTCTCCTTGACAAACACCGTGCCATCGAAGCTCGCGGACAGCCCATACTGGTTGGCCCGGGCGTCGCAGTAGATACATCGGTGTGCGCAGCCCCGGTAGGGGTTGACCGTGTATGAGGCCCAGAACCAGTCATCGACGTGGCGAAGCCTGTTGATCATGGACGTGGCTCTGTAGGGCTCGTACTTCATCTTCAGATCAGTCCTAGGGGGAAAACGGCTGTGCCGCTGCTACCACAGCCTACACGACGATGCAAGCTAACTCACGGGCACCACTGTGTAACGGCGTCCTGCAGGAGTATGACAGGGAGCGGCTGGGCCAGGCCGCCATCTCAGATACGGGGCGCCTCCTCGAAGAGCTTGGTCAACGCCCCCAGCATCTCAGGCGACATCTCTCCGCGCGCGGATGCTCTCCTGATGTGCCCCTTCAGTCGCCGCAGAGGCAGAACGGGCACAGAGGCCGTTGTCACCTCGAGGCGTGCCTCAGGGTTGACAAAGACGACCAGCCCTTGGACCTCTGTGTTGATATCCGGCGCTTGCTCCTCGATGTACTTCTGTAGCTTCTCCACATCCTGTTGCGTTTCCTTCGTCGGGTTGCCCAGCGACTCTTCTGTGAAAAACCGCAGCACCCGGCGCAGACTCATGTCCCGCACCCACTTGTCCTTGAAACATCTTATCCCGCCATCTACCCCTCTTACGATGAGGACAAAGACGCCGTGCGGGGTGAGCAGGACATGATCGACTGGCAGGACGTGGTTGTACAAGCGATAGCGGTCGTCGAACTCTGCAAGGGCACCAGTCAGCCTCTGAATAAGCTGGGGACCGCGCATCGCTTGCTCCTGACCACGACTACCCAGAGTGTACATCACCACCCCCAGGGCCACGAGAACGACCGACATCATCCTGTATTGGGTAAAAGACGCGATGAGCGCACCAAAGACCATAACCAGGCCAATGAGAGTAGCTACCTGGCCTAGCCTGCCCCCCCGTGCCATCATCTGCTCGTTGGTGATTGTTCGCATCGTGTCACTCCTCGTCCCCTTCTTTTCAGCGCGATGGGTTCTTGCCCTGCCACCCCAGCAAGATAGCTCGGCATCGACGGGAACTGAGCTGCTCGCTCGACCTAGAAGAGCCCGAAATACAGAGAAAGTATCTCGCCGAAGAACAGGAGAGTAGCCAGGCCACCGACAACCAGAAACACCCCGTAGGGGATGTAGCTACGAAGGCCCTTGGTGCCACTCACTACCAAGACGAGGGACACCAGTCCTCCGAGGCAGACAGTGATGATCAGCGCCAGGATGACCTCAGGAAACCCCGTGATAAGACCCACGAAGGCTGCCAGATTTGCGTCACCCCGTCCCATGGCCGCCCTGCCGAAAGCCAACCTGCCGATGATGACCACCAAGAAGAAGAACACGAAGGCAAGCGCACCCCCCAGCAGTGCGCGACACAGTCCCATACCCGGATAGAAGAAGCTGCCTACGACTGCCAGTCCGATAGCAGGCAAGATGACGATCCGCAGTATCAGCCTCTGTTCCAGGTCTATGACAAAGATGAGATACAGCGCACACGTGTACAACGTGATGAGGCACAACTGAACAGAGGAACCATAGCGGAGCCAAAGGAGGCCAAACGACAGTGCGGTAGTCAGCTCCAGCACCGGCCAGCGCCAACTGCGGCGGGCACCGCAGCCGGCGCACCTGTCTCCGCTGAGCAGCAAGCTGATGAACGAGGAAAACTGCAGCCAGGACCGCTCCCTCTGGCAATGCAAACAACGAGGCCTGCTCAGTCTTCGAGCACGCCGGGGGAGATTGTCAGCGGCAAGATTCAGAAAGGCTCCGACGAACAAGCCCAGGACCCCGAATAGCGCGACCACACCATACCCTCTGCTCAATGCTGAAGCCGATTATACCGCACAGGTTTGACAAACACAACGGCCCACTGTACAATCACTCAGACCCCTGGGAAACCGTGGGAGTGGCCCATGAACCAGGCCCCTCGAAACGCGTGCAAGGTACTTGCGACATGCCTCGCTACGACAGACTGAGCATCCTGGTTAGTCTCGTTCTGTTTGGACTTGTCGTCTCCCACCTCGTTGAGCTGCCGACGAGAACCATATCCTTCGTGGCTCTTGGGGTACCTACCACCATCTACCTCTCCAGCCGCTGGCTTGTCGCCGGACTCCTGGTGACTCTCACCGGTGCTGGTGTGGATTCCATCGTCCGGTCCCACCCCCAGGCCAGAAGAAGTGGCTGGGGATACGGTCTCACATTCTGGGGATTGCCCTGTTCCTTTGTTCTGCTCTCGTCGGTCGTCCTACCCCTCTCTCCTAGCATGCCGTTCTGGCTCTCCGCACTGGCAGTGACCGGGCTGGTTCTCTCTCTGCTGGTCGTCGGGCAGTCCGCCACCATTAGAGACCGCGAGCGCTACGCTGGCGTGGCACGATGGGGACTGAGCCTGAGCGTGTATGCAGCCATGTTCGTGTTCTGTACCCTCATCTATGGTGCGCGGGCGCGCAGTCTCCTGTCGGCCACGGCCATCTCTGTCCTTGCTATCAGTCTGGCCCTGGAGCTGCTCCGGCCCCAGTCCCCTGCACTGTCTACCGGACGTCCCTGGATCTATGCTCTCGTCGTGGGCCTGATCCTCGGCGAGGTGGCCTGGGCTCTTAACCATCTGAGCTTCAGCGCCGTTGGGGGCGGCATCTTCCTTCTACTGATCTTCTACGTTGTGTGCGGTCTAGCCAAACAACATCTCACCGCTCAGCTCTCGCGACCGGTGATCGCGGAGTTCGTTGCGGTGTCCATTGTGGGACTGGGATTTCTCTACCTGATGTGAGTATCATGGCAGCGGCTGGCAAGAGGAGGGGGATCGGACATGGTATGGCTGCAGCGCATGGAAGAGGATGCCAGAGAGATCCGCATGCCAGAGGAATGGGGAGGCCTTGTTCCGTCCGAGGTGTTCCTTGAGGAGGCACGCAGAATCGTCGCTGAGGGGGAGCGCCAAGGACTCATTCTGCGGGTCATGGGAGGCGCAGGAATCAGGCTGCGTACGCTGCCATACCAGGAGCTAGGCCGAAGCCTGGCTCGATTGGGAGAAGGCGAGCAGGAGTTTACAGATCTCGACTTCATGACCTACAAGAAGCTCCGCAAGCAGATGCAGGGTTTCTTCGAGGATCTGGGCTACAGCAAGAGGAGAGCCACCCTGTCTTCGGCAGCGTCTGAGAGACAGATCTACTTCCACGAGCACGGTTGGTTCTTCGTGGACGTCTTCTTCGACAAGCTGCTGGTGGCGAACCATCGCCTGGATTTCCGAGAGAGGCTAGAGCTGGATCCTCTGACCCTGAGTCCCACGGACCTCCTTCTGGAGAAGCTACAGATCGTGAACATGAGTGAAAAGGACTTCAAAGACAGCTTGATGCTCCTCTTCGCCCACGAGCTTGCCGAGGATGACAGAGAGAACACAATCAACAGCGCCTACATAGCCAGCCTTCTTTCCACTGATTGGGGGTTCTGGTACACGCTCACCACCAACCTCCAGGGGATGAGAGACCTGTTGCCAAGGGTCGAGGCGCTATCGGAGGACTAGTCCCAACTCATCAGTGAGAGAATCGGCGACCTCCTGTCACGGATCGAGGCAGAGCCCAAGAGCATGGGTTGGAGGGCGCGCTCGAAGGTCGGCACCAGAAAGAGGTGGTACGAGCCAGTCGAGACCGAAGCCACGGTAGGTGACTTCGGGATCTGGCGTATGATGACGGAAGAAAAGGAGGGAGAGAGCCTTTAACAGACCGGGCCACGCCATCGCCCCACACGGCGCCAAGCCCAAGGAAGCACTACTCAGACCCCAACGTCGACGCTCCCACTCCTACTGAAACGATGAGGACAGCGAGCCAAGTGTATCCCATCTGCTGCAAGGGGCACACTTGATCGGGTACCTGCCGACGAGGTCAGGAGCCAAAGGAAAACTCCGCGTATCACTCCGCACCACGTCTCAGGGTCGGCATAGGCAAACCGCCCTCTTTTCCATGCGTTGTGGACCGCTAGCCGGTACGTGGCGGACCATCGCTTGAGTGAAGACGGTACCATCTACCTATCGACAACACATGCCAAGCCAGCTATGCTGACTCGAGAGGGCAAGCGGTATTGACTCTTGTAGCGTTCATATACTCAGCGAAGGAGGAAAGTGGGTGGAGAACAATCTGCGCACCCTGGCTGAAGACCTAGCGAAGATGCCCTCGGTTGAAGCATCGGTTATCGTCGCGGCAGATGGTACAGTGGTGGCCGACACTTTGGACGCCGATGCTGAGAAAGAGGGCGCGGTGGCCGTTTTCGTGGGCACTGCCGCCGGGTTCATAGGTGACACGCTGGACCTTGGTGATTTCGATTGGGGGGTGGTCACGATGACCAAGTACAGAATGCTCATCGTCGAACAACCCCACTACTTCATAGGCCTGCTTCTGACCTCGAAGGCCTCGCCAGCACTCCTGGCCACTGAGGTGCAAGGCAGACTCGGCACTGTGGCCTGAGGCCTAGAGAGAGAGGGACAATGGAACACATACTTGCAGACATCGGGGCTGTGCTAGGAGTGACTGGCTGCTTCGTGTGCGACGGGGATGGGCGAATCCTGGCCTCCACCCTGTCAGATCTCCTTGCCGAAGGCGATCTCTCGACCGTCGGCCGGACCATCAGCCAGACTACAGCAGGACTGGTTACTTCTCGACGCCTCAAGGTCCAAGAGATCGACCTTCTCTACTCCGAAGGACGCATGGTAGTCAAACCCCTACGCGAGGGCTGCCTGTGCGTGCTGTGTACCCGCAACATGAACGTCCCACTCTTGAACCTCACAGTTGACGTGGCGGCAAGGAAACTGGCCCAGACGCTGAAGGAGGAGAAGGAACCACCACCAGCCCCTGAGCCGGAAGGAGTGCCCTTGGAAGAGGTTCTCCAGACCGTCATCGACGCCTATCCTGACGTGGTCGGTCCGGTTATGGACTTCGAGCAGACTCTGTCCCAGAACGACCGGCGCGAGGCTCTGAACGCCCTGGGCAGGCGAGCGGGAGAGATGATCTACCAAAGACGGTATGCGAGCATGAGTATTCCGGCCTCCATACCTCAGGGCATAGAACTGATCGTAGGCCCGGCCGTCAGCCCGTTTGCCATCGTCAGCTCGCAAGGCAATCGCCTCGATGTCTTGGCCTGCCCCTTCTGCAGGAATCTTCCCTCACAATCAGTGCGTTGCCACTTCCTGGCCGGATTCGTCCAGGGTCTGCTCAACTGCATTGCCGGCTTGGAAGAGGTCGTGGTCACCGAGTCTCTCTGCCGGGCCATGGGTGAGGACACGTGTAGCTTTGAAGCTCGAGCGCAGCGGAGCTAGACTGACGGCATCACACTGACCACGTAGCGTCGGTCGAGAGGGGGGCATAGGCAATATCGCCCCAGAGCACTAGAGAAAGGAAAGGAGTATTTCACTGATGTTGGTGCAATCGCCCGATTGGTTCAAGGTCCTGCTGGAGGGAATCCAGGTCATCGCGATGATCGCTCTTCTGGCGGTTCTGGTACGCGCTGGGCGTAGGTACCCACAGATCGCCACCACGTCCTGGCAATGGATCGTCGTCGGCTTTGCTATGATGCTCCTCGCCTCAGTGGTAGACTTCAGCGACGGATTCATCAACTATGGCGCTGCCTACATGCCCGACCTCTTCGCCACCTTCATCTCTGAGGCAGGACTCATCTGCGGACTGATCCTGGCCGCGATGGGGTTCTACACCTGGTTCGAGTTCATGGCCAGATTCCTGGGACTGAAACCGAAGGGGTGATCCCGTCACATCTCCATCCCTTCCAGCGTTCCCGCGTCCACTGCCTAGGCCCGCGTCGCTCTTGCCCTTCTCGCCGTGTCTGTCGGGCGACTGGACCATCGGGCGCGGCCCCAACCTAGGGGCAACCGGCTAGCACTCAGTCAGTGCGGCGGCTTTCGCCGGCGCTGAAGGGCCATAACCTATGGAGCCTGCTTCTCCGACGGCTGCGCACCGGACGGTCTGACCAGCAGTATCGGCTTCGCCGTGCCTCTCAGCACCCTGCCCGCTACGCTGCCAAACACCCAGCGACCTACGCCTGTACGACCGTGGGTGGACATGGCGATCAGATCGACGTTGTTGACCTCGGCATAATCTACGATCTCCGCGGCGGCATCTGCGCCATGCCTGATCGTATGACGGGCCTTCACCCCGGAACTCAGCAGCTCCTGCTCCACGTCCATCAGGTGCTCCTCGGCCTCTTGTCGCTCCTTGGCGGCAGTCTTGGGAAGAACTCCCGACTCCGGCAGCACCTGGAGCAGAATCACCTCGGACCCGTGAGCAGCGGCCATGGATTGCACCCGAGGGACTATCTGTTTGGCCAGATCGGAACCATCCAAAGGTACCAGTATGCGATCGTACATAGAACCACCTCCCCTCCCATGCTCTATCTTATACTGCCAGAATGTCTGGAGAAAGCTGTCAGAAACCCAAACGCCGACTCTCGATTGAAGCCATCCGTGCGTTCACCCTTAGTAGGCCACAGGCCACATGTCGAAGAATGAACCCCGGCGGCGGAACCGTGGTCGGCGGCGTGCACACGTGTCTTTGCCCTCGTTGGACACCTTCAGATTGTGGTGTTTGGCAATCTGTGACGATACTGGTATAATTGGCGTCACTTCTGTCAAACGAGGGCGCAAGCAGGGGTCTGTCCCTGTGCGTCGTCCGAGCCACTGTAGAACAAACGGAAAGGACGGTATGTCCATGGCCAAGACCAAGTTTCTCTTCTCCACGGATTTTCACGGTTCAGAGACTGTGTGGCGCAAGTTTCTGAATGCCGCCAAGTACTTCGATCTCGACGCATTGGTACTGAGCGGCGATATGACCGGCAAGCTCCTGATTCCCATAGTGAAGCGCCCCGATGGCAAGTATGACGCCAGCCTGTACGGCGAACCCTACGTACTGTCCGAGGACGAAGTCCCCGAATTCGAGAAGAAGTGCCGCATGATTATCTACATCCCCTACCGCACCACCCCCGAGGAGGTGGAACGTATTGCTGCTGACGATCAGTATAAGGAAGATCTCTTCGAGAGAAGGGAGTGCGAGACCGTCAAGCACTGGCTCACCCTCATCCCGGATCGAGTGCCTCCCACGTGCAAGATCATTATGAGCCCAGGCAACGACGACAAGCACTCCATCGACGACGTCATCCGAGCAGACCCCAACCCCCAGGTGATCTTCGGGGAAGAAGAGGTCATAGAGCTGGACGACGAGCATGAGGTCCTTTGCTTTGGCTGGTCGAATCCCACTCCCTTCGACTCACCTCGAGAGTGCAGCGAGGAGGAGTTGGAGGAGAGGCTGGAGCGCACCGTGGCCAAGGTGAAGAATATGGAGACAGCCGTGTTCTGCATCCACGTACCGCCGTACAACACCTTCATCGACCAGGCGCCGATGCTTGAAAACGACCTGTCGCTCGCTGTCCGAGGCGGCCACACCCACATGGAGCCCGTGGGCTCCACGGCTGTTCGCAAGATCATCGAGAAATACCAGCCTCTGTTGGGGCTGCACGGTCACATACATGAGAGTCCGGGACGCATCAAACTGGGTCGGACCGAGTGCCTCAATCCAGGCAGCGAGTACGCGGAGGGCATCCTCAAGGGATTCCTGGTCGAGATTGACGGACCGGAACTCGTCCAACTGCGTAGGATCGACGCCTAGAATCCACGCATCCCGATAGCCAACCCGTTGCACAGCACCCCACTTCTGTCAGTGGGGTGCTGTTGTGGACATCAGCGGCGCTGCACCGGCGGCGCCCTGTCAATGCTGGTGAGCAACGACGTCTTCGGGCAGCTCGTACCAGCGCTTCTTCTCACCGATCCTGGCCCGCATCTTCCACTTCATCGACTTCGGCGCATCCTCTATGGCGCGCCTCAGCATACCCAGACGCTCCACTACGATCTGCTCGTGTTCCGG
>DAOUEW010000073.1:0-8368 GCA_034430275.1 Anaerolineae bacterium
GAGGTACCTGTGGATGCGCCCCCCCTCACCTACAAGGTCAACCTGGGCATGTACGACCTGGCGACAGGGCAGCGCCTGACTCCGGTGGTGGCGGGTGCCCCCATGCCCGGCGGCGCGGTGGCCAGCGATGCGTTCGCCGTCGAGAAGCCGGTCATTCCGCCCACTGCCGACAGCCTGGACGTCCCACGGGAGCGGTACGCGAATTTCGAGGACAGGCTTCTTCTGCTGGGCTGCGACCTGGAGACGCTGGCCGCGCATCATGGCGAGGCTGTGCAGATCAGCCTGTACTGGCAGGCCCTCGTCGACCCTGAACGCGACTATGAGGTCTCCATCTTGATCACTGACGAGGAAGGAGAGGTCCTGGACGAGATTCTGCGGGAGCCGGTCGACGGGCTGTATCCCACCAGCCTCTGGTCGAACGGGGAGGTTCTGCGGGATCGCTTCGGGCTCATCGTGGATGAATCCATACCCGAGGGCAGGCACCGGCTGTTGGTCGGGCTGTGGGATCCGGTTACGGAGAGCTATCTTCATCTGTCCGGCTCCGAAGAGGAGCGCGTAAGGGTGGGCAAGGTCTATGTGACTGATTCCGAGCAGAGCTGAACTCGCGGGCGGGAGTCGATCAGACGTGACTTCCTGTTCTGCGGTCTAGCG
Organism: Anaerolineae bacterium; assembly: GCA_034430275.1. GTDB lineage: Bacteria > Chloroflexota > Anaerolineae > UBA7937 > B3-Chlor > JAUVXJ01. The sequence continues at coordinate 652 of DAOUEW010000073.1, forward strand.
ATACGTGGGCGTGGACCAGTCCGTCGATTCCGGTGCAACGCTGTCGTTCTACCGTGAGGGAGGTGGCGAGGACTCGGATGAGACGCTCTAGCAGGTGGTGGACTCGGTCGTGGTTCTACCCGGCATTGTGCCTGGTGGGTTTCTTCATACTGGCTCTAGGCCTCGCTTCTGGCGGGTCGCTCACGCCGGACCAGTTCGAGGCGCGCGATGTCTCAGAGGAGTCCATGGGGGACGCCGCCGCAGCGCTCCAGATGGCCCTGGTGGGCTGCGGCTCGGTGCTGATCCTGTCGGCCCCGGCTCTGTATCTACTACGAGACAGAGTCTCCAAGGCTGTCCATGCCGTCTTCTGTCCTCAAGACGAGTTCTATGCGCGCCGGGGTGTGACGGCAAGGGGCGTCGATCTCTTGCTGATCAGCTTCCTCGGACTATTCTTCGAGATGTTGGTCATCCGGTGGCTCTCGGAGGAGTTCCGCCTCTTCGCCTACTTCAAGAATCTACCACTGCTCGCGGCTTTCATGGGGCTAGGTATCGGCTTCGCCCTCGTGCGACGGCGCGCGGACCTGTTCCCCGCCGCCATACCTCTGATCACTTCGCTTTCCGTTCTGACCCTCTTCGGGTCCAGAACCGGGGTCTTCGACCTGATCAGGTATCCGACGCAGGACGAGTTCATTTGGTCGCTTACGACCCGGTCATCCGTCTTCACCGTTGCGCTCTTCTTCGCCACGATCGTCATCTTTTTCTTCCTGACTACGGTTGTCTTTCTGCCCTTTGGCCAGTTGACAGGGAGACTGATGAACCAGTTTCGCCCTTTGACTGCGTACACTATCAACATTCTAGGCAGTCTGCTCGGCATCTGGGCCTTCTCGATGATGTCCTTCCTCAGCCTTCCCCCCACCTCTTGGTTTCTGCTAACATTGTTGCTTTCGCTCTGGTTCCTGCGGGGCAGGACGAAAGTGCTGCTGGGCAGCACGGTCTTGGCGGCTGTCTGCCTCACGTTGTTGTTTTTCAATCGAGGAGAGTCGTTGTGGTCTCCCTACTACAAAATCGACGTGCAGACGATCACGCTGGGAGGCGAGGGCGCGGCGGGCCAGGCTGTGCCTTGGGGGCACAAACTGGTGGTGAATCAGGACTACCACCAGAAGGCGCTCGATCTATCACCTGAATTTGTGGCCCATTATGGATATCTGTCGCCCGACGTGGAAATCGCCCAGCGCGCCTACGCTCTCCCCTACGACTTCGTTAGTTCGGGTGACGTCCTGATCGTCGGCGCGGGTGCCGGGAATGACGTAGCCAGCGCCTTGAGGTATGGCGCCGATCACGTGGACGCCGTCGAGATCGACCCTCAGATAGCGGAACTGGGCCTGAGTCTTCACCCAGAGAAGCCATACCAATCGCCCAAAGTTGCCCTGGTCATCGACGATGCCCGTTCCTACTTCGAGAAGAGTGACAAGAAGTACGACCTGATCGTGTTTGGCTTCCTCGATTCGCACACACTCTTCTCAAGCATGTCAAGCGTGCGACTGGACAACTTCGTTTATACGTTGCAGTGCCTGGAAGAGGCCAGGGACCACCTCAAGGAGCGTGGGGTACTGGTGCTCACCTTCTCGGTGGCCAAGAGGTGGATCGGAGACCGCCTCCAGGACATGCTGACCACTGTCTTCGATAGCGAGCCCCTGGCCCTGGAGGTTGGCTACGATGGCGGGATAGCTTTCGTGGTGGGGCCGGGGCTGCCGAGTGTGGAACTGACGGAGCAGCATCGTCTCGAACAGTTGGCGGCGGAGAAGCGCCTCGGTCACGAAGAGCCTATTCCTCCCGCGACCGATGATTGGCCCTATCTCTACCTAAGAGAGCGTAGTGTACCGGACGTCTACTGGCAGGTCCTGCTCATTCTCTTCGTGCTTTCTGTGCCCGTGGTGTTGCGGGTTTTTCCCGAGTCTGCGAGGGTCAACTCTCACTTCTTCTTCCTGGGCTGCGCCTTCTTCCTGTTAGAGACCAAGTCCATCACCGAGATGGCCTTGCTCTTCGGGTCCACGTGGATCGTCAACTCTGTAGTCATCTCCTCGATCCTGATCATGATCCTGGGTGCCAATGTGGTCGTGCGAAGGTTCAAGCCCAGCGACTTGAGGCCGTACTACCTCCTACTACTGTGCTCATTGGCCCTCAACTACGCCGTGCCCGTGAGCGGCATCCTGGGGCAGCACTTCTTGCTGAGGGGGCTGGTCTCGGGCTTTCTGATATCGCTGCCTCTGTTCTTCGCCGGGATCATCTTCGCAACCTCTCTGAGCAGAATGAAGACCGTCGAGCTGGCCTTCGGCTCCAACCTCCTGGGGTCTGTAGTGGGGGGCATGCTGGAGTATGGCTCCCTGGTCTTCGGCATCAAAGCTCTCTACCTCATCGCAGCCTTTGCTTACTTGCTGTCCTGGCTCGGCCTCCGGCAGAAGCCCGGATAGCTGCGAGCATGGCGTTGAGGTAGGTCATCGGATGCAGAAACGCAGAGACTGTTGCTCCTCCCAATACATGCTGCTAGATTGCGGACTTGCTCTCCGATCGAGTCGCGATGTCTTCACTGGATTCGGCCACAAGGGACTTCCTGCCCCCTCTACAGTGTATTGCTGCGGGCCCAGGACTCCCCTATAATGGGGGTAGTCCTCGACGCTCGTCGGGGATTTCGATTCTGTGAGACGACCATCAGCGGTGACTAGCCACGATGACCGATGAAGATCTCCGTCGGATGGACTCTGTGTATCAGTGTCTCAGGGAAATACGAGCTTGTCTCGACCGGGAGCAGGCTAGGCTGGAGCAGCTTCGAGAGGCCGGTTTGGGGGAGGTCGGGCCATCCTCGGAGTCGCGGCCTCTCGGGCTGGCGGCGGAGCGGGTGCCCCAGATGCTGGAGACGGCTCGACGCATCGAGAGCTGGCTTCCCCAACTGGAGGGATCGATCCGAGGGCTAGCGAGCGACCTGGATGCGCAGAGGAAGGATCACGACCAGCTCGCAGCCCTGTACGACGTGGGCCAGGTCATCAACTCCACGCTGGACTTGGATCAAGTGCTCGATCTGGCCATGGACCAGGTGATCGAGGTCACCAAGGCAGAGCGGGGCTTCCTGATGCTCCTGGAAGAGAAAGGTGGTGACCTGACCTTCAGAGTAGCGCGCAACGTGGACCGGGAGACCATCGCCGGCCCTTCTTTCGAGATCAGCCGCAGCATTGCCAGACGTGTGGCCCAGGAAGGCGTGCCCCTGTTAGCCACGAATGCGCAGGCAGATCCGCGGTTCAGGGATCAGTCGAGTGTGATGAGCTACAATCTGCGCTCCATACTGTGCGTGCCGCTGGTGGTGAAGAGGGAAGTGACCGGTGTGGTGTACGTGGACAACCGCGCCAAGGTGGGACTGTTCTCGCCGAAGGATCGGGACCTTCTGGCGGCTTTCGCCAATCAGGCGGCGGTGGCGATAGAGAACGCCAGGCTGTTTCAGAGCGTCAGGCAGAGTATGGACGAGATCGCCACGATGAAGAACCGCATGGACGACATCTTCGCCAGCATCGCCAGTGGGGTGGTCACCACCGATGTCTCTGGAAGAGTGACCATGCTCAACCGGGCGGCAGAGGAGATCCTGGGCATGCCGACCGTGGAAGCCTTGGGTCAACCGTACGCAAAGCTTCTGAGCTTGTCCGAGGAGGCAGGTGTCCACGATCTGGTGGACCGGGCGATCGGTGGCGAGGAACGTTTCCTGGGCTGCGAGGTGGAGTGCACGACGGCTAGGCGGGATAGAGCTGTGCTGAGCATCAACGTCTCTCCGCTCAGAGACGCCCACGAGCGCACCCTGGGAGTGGCGCTGGTCGTGGACGATTTGACGGAGAAGAGACGTTTGGAGGAAGAGCGAAAGAGGGAGCAGCTCGAGAGACAACGCACCCGGGAGGTCCTCGAGCGCTACGTGCATCCCGCAGTGGTGGAACGCCTGCTCTCCAACCCGGAGGAGCTGAGGCTGGGAGGGACCAAAAGGGACGTGACCGTGCTCTTCGCCGACATCGGCGGCTTCAGCGCTCTGGCCGAGAAGCTGCCCCCTGAGATCCTGGTCGATACGCTGAACCGGTACCTTGGCGTCGCGGCCCAGGCGGTGCTGGCGGAGGGAGGCATGTTGGACAAGTTCCTGGGCGATGCAGTGATGGGGCTCTTCAACTGGCCGGAGTATCAAGAGGACCATTGCTTGCGCGCGCTCCGGGCGGCCCTGAAGATCGTTGAGGATGCTTCGACGGTGGCCGAGGCGGCGTCGGACGTGGCCCTGACCTTCAAAGTGGGTATCAACCTCGGCGAGGCGGTAGTGGGGAACGTGGGCATTCCGCAGCGCAGCGACTACACGGCTATCGGGGATGCTGTGAATCTAGCGAAGCGGCTCGAGGAGCACGCTCGGCCAGGAGAGATCCTGCTGAGCCGTGCCGTATACGAGACGATGGAAGATCTCATCGTCGCCAGAGCTCTGGAGCCGATCACGGTCAAGGGACACAGCAGGCCGGAACAGGTGTACGAGCTACTGGGGGTGAAGGGACGTTGAGGCCTCCAACCAGGGTGCGGGCGAGGTTCAGACAGTTGGGCAGCGTGCCAGGATGGTCATAACCTCAGACTCAAAGCAAGCCGGGACACGGGGACGCCGGTTGGCGAACTGGATAAGGGTGAGGCTCGATCCGGGACTGCTGGTGGTCCTGGTCCTACCTGTCTTCGTGGCCATTCCCCTTCTTCAACCTGGCCTGCTCAAGACGGCCGATGGCTACCTGCATCTGCTGAGAGTTGTGGAATTGGATCAGTGCTGGCGGGATGGTGTGTTCTACCCTCGCTGGGCACCTGACATGGCCTTCGGCTACGGCTACCCCATCTTCAACTACTTCGCTCCACTGCTCTATTACCTGACCGAGTTGGTGCACGTAGTCGGCCTGGGGTTTGAGAGCGCGTTCAAGCTGGTGTTGATCGGTTGTCTGGTTCTCGGTGCATGGGGCACCTACGCCCTTACCAAGGATTTCCTGGGCTCCAAAGCGGGCATACTGGCTGCAGCCGCCTACTACTACGCCCCTTTCACGCTGAGAGAGATCTACGTCCGTGGTGGATATGCCCAACTCCTGGCCGTATCCCTCATGCCCGCCGCCTTCTGGTCGTTCAATCGCCTGGTGAGTAGGGATAGCCCATTGTACGTGGTCACAAGCACCCTCCTGCTTGGCGCAGTGCTCCTCAGTCACAACATCACTGCCATGCTTTTCTTGCCACTCTTAGTTCTTTTCGTTGTCTGGATCATTTGTGCCCTTAGAAGGTGGAGGAAGATCAGGTATGCCATCTTGGTCCTGATGCTTTCCTTTGGTCTTGCGTCGATCTTCCTACTACCCGCGCTGGCTGAGAAGCCTCTCGTGAAGCTAAGTAGGTCGACCGAGGGCTACCTGGATTTCCGCCAGCATTTCCTTACCGTTGGGGAGATTCTCTCTCCGTCAGCGGTGCCTGACACTTCCTCACTCAACCCTACGTGGTTGCACAACCTTGGCACAGCACATCTGCCCTTGATCGTCCTTGGGTTGTTGGCTATGGCTGTTGGGCCGCCTACAGGCCGACAGCGGATTCAAGCCGCGTTCTTCCTGGTGATGCTCCTCATGTGTATCTTCATGACCTTGCCGCCCTCAACTCCTATATGGGAGCATGTGCCGCTTCTAGCCTTCGCACAGTTCCCTTGGCGAGTTCTGGATCTGGGCGTGCCGGCCAGTGCCTTTCTTGTCGGCATGAGTGTGCGCTTATGGTCCAGACTGCCGGGCCGCCGCACGGGTATCATCCTCGTGACGCTGTCGGTAGCCTTCACTGTGGTGGCCGCTTTCGGGCACCTCTATGTGCAGTGGCCGCGTGAGAGCAAGGAGCAGCTATCCCCAGCGGATGTTGTGCTCCATGAGCTTCGGACCGGCATCCTCGGCACCACCAGTGCTGGCGAGTGTCTGCCCACGTGGGTCATCGAGGAGCCGAAGAGCTCACCCTTGGTGGAGCAGTACCAGTCTGGCGGTACCATCTCGAAACTGGACGTCGATGCGCTGCCGGGTTCGGCCCGCGCGGAGCTGGTTCGCCACACGGTGGAGTCCGACGAGTATCGTGTGATCACTGCTGATCGTGTGACGGTGCGCTTTCTGACCTTGGACTATCCTGGCTGGCAGGCCTTCGTGGATGGCGAGCCCGTCCCCATCAGCCCATCCTATCCGGAGGGGTTGATCACCTTCCAGGTACCACCAGGCGAACATATCGTCTTGGTCAGGTTCGGCGATACACCCATTAGAACGGCCGCCAATCTGATCTCCGCCGGGACGGTGGTACTCATGGTGGGCATATCTGTCTGGCTCGGCTTCCGGAAACGGCGGGGCGTTGGCTCTGTGGTCGCGGCGCCTGTGGGAAGCCCCCTGGCGCTGGCCGACGCTGGAGCCCTGGGACTCGCCGTGGTGGCACTGTTGCTGATCAAGGTGTGGTTTGTTGACCCGCACACCACATGGTTCCGCAAGACCTCCCCTCCAGGTCAGGTTCTGGGCATGCAACACCCGGAGCGGGTCAACGTAGACAATGAGGTGCTCTTGCTGGGTTATGACTTGAGCAGCGAGAGCGTGACGGCCGGCGGGGAGTTGCGGGTGACGCTGTACTGGGAGGCCCAGCAACGATTAAGGGAAGACTACAGTGTCTTCGTGCATCTGGATGATCTCCGCTCCAACTACATCTCGTGGAGCCTGTCAGAGGAGCAGAACCCGGCCAACATCCCGACCTCTAGCTGGACTCCCGGGTTCTACCTTTCAAACCCGCATGTATTCAGCGTCTCGAGCGAGATGCCACCTGGCGTCTACGTGCTCCGCGCCGGATTGTATCACTCGGATACCGGAGAGAGGTTGCCCATCCTGGACGACGACGGCAACACGGTTGCTGAGAGCATAGATCTGGGCACGATCGGCGTGCGCGGGGCGCGGCCCGTGAGCCTGGAGGGAGTGACCAAGCTGGGGCGTCTGAGCTTCGGGGATCGGATAAGCCTGGTCGGATACCAACTCGCCGACAGCGAAGCAAGGCCGGGCAACTACTTCCGTCTGCTTCTGTACTGGCAGGCTACCCAGGAGATGTCTGAGGAGTACGCTGTCTTCGTGCACCTCGTGGACGATAGAGGCGAGACGTGGGCCCAGGGAGACGGCTTGCCAGCGAACGGGATCTATCCCACCTGGGCTTGGCGAGTTGGAGAGGTCATAGAGGACGAACACTTGATCCCGTTGGACATGGAAGTCCCCGCCGGCACGTACCACGTCTGGATAGGTTGGTACGAGCCGGACACCCTCGGCAGACTGGACGTCACCTCCGCGGAAGACACTTCGCTAGGGGACGAGGTCGTGCTGCCCACGCCCCTCGAGGTGCTTCCGCCATAGAAGCGAGCCAGCCAACCCCCCCGCACTCAGGCTATCCTGACTCGCTGTGGGTTGCTTGGTCACACGGCGGGAACGGGCACGTAGACGGGCTCTACCCAGTGCTGGTATTCTTCTCTCTCGCCGCGTGCGATGCTGAAGTAGAGATCTCGAAGCTGCTTCACGATGGGGCCAATCTCCCCTGTGCCGACCGGACGATGGTCGATCTGGGTGATGGCCGCTATCTGTACCCCCGTGCCGCAGAAGAAGGCCTCGTCTGCCACGTAGAGCTCCGTGCGGTCTATGGGACGTTCCACGGTGGCAACGCCGAG
>DAOUEW010000074.1:0-8888 GCA_034430275.1 Anaerolineae bacterium
CTTCGTTCTTGTCGGCAGCAGCGATGGTCAGCCCTTCCAGCAGGCCGCCGTAGTAGAGGATCACGTCCTGCTCCTCCTGGTTGAGAGGCGTGCCTGCCAACTGCTTCTCCGCGATGCTGGTCAGGTGGGTCAGGAGCAGCTCCAGGCGCAGCAGGTTGTCCTTGCTTTCCCACATATCCTCGCTGTCATCCAGCAGGCCGCGAGACTCCAGCCCGTCGATGGTCATTCTGGTCAAGGCAGCCAGACGGGCGAAGGCCTCGGGGTTAGGCTCCACGTAGCCTTTGACCTCGGGCTCCTCGAAGACTCCCCCTAGTTCGGCGTAGGCCTGCTTGGCGTAGAGAATGGTGTCGTGCTTGAGCTCGGTCCAGCTTCCCAGCGCGGTGTGCAGGTCCTTGCGGGTCCAGGCCTGATTGCGCATGAAGGTTGGGTAGGATTCGCCCTTGACCTCGATGAGGGGCTGGAAGCTGTACATCCAGGCCCAGTACAGGTTCTGCGTCCAGCTATCCAGCTCCAGGGCCGAGATCTCACTCTGCATCTTGTTCATTTGCTCGTTGAAGTTGAGATAGTGGGTCTCGTCCATCTCCTGGAGGATACGATACGCCTCCTCGGAGCCCATGGCGGAGAAGATGTCCAGTCCCTTGGGCAACATGCGGGGATCGTTGATCGTACCCACACTGCGGAAGATCATCTGCTGGAAGATGTAGGCGTCGATCACGAAGCGCTGGCCCATGAAGCGGAAGCCTTGCGTGGCCTCGTCGCGGTCCTCCCAGATCCAGACCCACATGGAGTTGATCTGGGGCGGAGGCAGCTCCTTCGCGGCGTCCACGAACAGCTCCAGCTTCTCTTCGTCGGTGAAGATGGTGGGGTCGTTGCCGAGAGAGCCGTAGACCTCTTCGATCAAAGGATGGTAGTCGTAGATGTCCAGATCGTCGCTGACCCCCACCAGGAACGAGGTCGGCTCGTAGATACGCTCCCAGATCTGCACCGCCGGCTCGCCCTCGATCTCGGTGTTAGCCAGGGCCTGGGCCATGAGCAACGCCGAGACTGTCTCGCTCTCTTCCTTCAGCCGGAAGTTGATGCGCCCGTACCACATCATGGCCTTGAAGTAGCGCTGCCGGGCCTCGGTCTTGTTGTAGTGGCCGCGGGGAACGTACTGGCTGTAGTCCTCGGGATAGCCAAGGATAGGGGAGGTCTCGAACCCTTCGTGGGCCTCGATGAGGGCCAGTTCCTCCTCCACCGTGGCACGCACCGCCTGCGGCACCTCAGAAGCGGGCTGAAGTAGACTCTGAGCCACCGCGAAGTAGGCCACGTTGCGCAGGGCCTCCTCCTGGATGGAGGTCCCGGCCAGCGCGTCGCAGTGAGCTTCGGCCGCCCAGAGCATCCCTGCGGTCAGCTTCTCCAGATCTGCGAAGAAGCGTTCCTCTTCCAGGGTTCGCAGCACCTGGTCGAAGAGGAGGTGGTAGACGTGGTAGACGGAGTCGGTGGTGATGAAGATGGGCACTTCCCCGTAGCGAGCCTCTTCGTATAGATGATAGAACTCCCTGTACTCTGCGGGAGCGACCACGAAGCCATTGGCGCTCAGCAACTGCCGCTGAGCGTCGGAGAAAGCGAATCTTCCGTCGACCATAACACCGCTCAGGTCCACGGGCAGCGAGTAGCCAGCGTAAGCAGGCGGAATCGCTACCTGCACCGGCTCGTAGCTGGCGAAGCCGGTCTGAGAGACGGAGATAGGGCTAGCCAGGTAACCGAGGCCCGTGCTGGGCTCCTCCGTTGGGCTGGGGGTGGGCTCGGGTGTGGGCGATGGTGCCGGGGTGGCCGTGGGTCGTGCGGTCGGCTCGAGGGTAGGGCTGGCCACGGGTTCAGTCGTGGGCGGCATCGTAGGCGGAGGCTCCGTGGGCTCGGGGCTGGGGGCTGCGCACGCACTGAGCAAGACACTGAGGACCACGATCCAGGCGAAAAAGCAAGACAGCAGGCGTCGGCGGGGATAACGAGTCATCTTTCCAGGCTCCTTTCCCTACTCAGCTTCTCTCTTGTACGAGGATCTCCACAATGCCGTCGCCGGTGACGTCCTGCAAGGTCAGGTGTTCGTAGGTGCCGCCAGGGCAACGCCACTGGAGGGCGAAGCCCCACCCGTTCCATCGCCACACGGCTACGTGGCCGGGGTCCTGGTCGAGAGTGTCGGCGTAGCTTCCTTCCAGGACCACCAGTTCGTTGGTCCCGTCGCCGTCCACGTCCCCCACGGCCAGCTCGCTGATAGGATCGGCGAGGGGGGAGCTGCACCACAACGGCTTCCATTTAGTATCCCGCCAGCCGTAGAGGAAGAGCTGGTTGCGGCGACTACCCTCCTCCCACGGCGACGGGAAGCCAAACGTGTCGTAGAAAATGTCGGGCTCTCGAAAGAATGGTTTCCAGAGCACCAGGGACAACTCCAACAAACCGTCGTTGTCCAGGTCTGCGACTAGAGAACGGCGCACATCCCAGGAGGGATCGCTCGTCCACAGGGGCTCGCTTCCACGATAGACCTGGGCAACGCCGTCCTCTAGGGTCACCAGAGCGTCAGCGTCGGCCAGTGTGGCCTGCAGCCCATTCTCTCCATAGAAGGCCGTGACCACTGCTTGGTCGATTGAGACAGGGCCCAACCACTCCGTGCCGCCTTGATAGGAGAAGGCCACCCAGTTTGGCTCTGCCACAGCGGCCAGTGGGCTGCTGGCAGCCCCATCGCTCTCCAGCAAGGCTGCTGGCAGCAAGAGCAGCAACAGGACCAGGGCGATGCTAAATCGGTTCATCAGTTGGTGTGTGGTACGCGCTTCGGCACAGTGCCAGGGGCCAAAGCCCTCACTACGAGCGTCGCCGGCAGGCGTTGACGAAGGTCTCGAACAACCTCCGTTGCTCCGGTCGCTCGAACATCCGCTCCGGGTGCCACTGTACCCCCAGGAAGAAGGCCCTATCGGTCATCTCCACAGCTTCGACGATCCCGTCAGCAGCCCGGGCCACGACCCTCAAGCCAGGTGCTAGCTTGCCCACGGCCTGATGGTGGGCTGAGTTGACCTCCATCTCGGTGGCCCCCAGGATCTGAAACAACCGGCTATCCTCTTCTAGGACGATGGAATGGAGGCTATCGTTCCCTGGGTCTTTGGGGGCGTGCTGAACCTTGGTCTCGAGGTGCTGGACGAGGGTACCCCCGTAGACCACGTTGAGAAGCTGCACTCCCATGCAGATGGCCAGAACGGGCATGGGCCGTTCCAGGACCAGCTCGGCCAGGAGCCTGTCGTTGGCCCATCGGCTGGGATGGCATTCCTCGGTCTGGGGATGCTTGGGCTGGCCGTAGGAGTCGGGAGGCACGTCCAGGCCGCCTGTGAAGGCGAGCCCATGCAGCCGCTCGAGGTACTGGGACAGGATGGCGCGGTCCTCGACGACGGGCAAGAGCACCGGGAGTGCTCCTGCGGCAAGGAGAGCGCGGTGATAGGGGACGTAGTGCCCTATCAAGTCCCGGGCGGGATTCTGGGCATCGCTCTGGTACCGGCAGGTGAGTCCGATCAAGGGGCGCTGGCTTGGCATCTGTGACCTCCGGGCGCTATTCTAGCCCAATTGGTCCTGTACTTCAAAGCCCTCTGTCGTTGTCTCGGAGAGGGGGCTGGCGTATAATGGCGTGCGAGGCCGCTTGCGCTTCCAGGGCGCCGGTACGGAGCGCTGAGCGCCAAGAGGCATCGTGAAGGTCGGACCTTGGCCGGAGAACCCGCGGCAGGAGGAGGTATCGAAGCATCATGTTCCCTCCCGTCTTCCCCATCTACGTTGGAGCGTTGACCCCGCTGCACCCGTATGCTCCGCTGGTCTGGCTGAGTGGGGTGTTCTGTCTCTGGGCTACGCGGTACACCCACCAACTGGCGGCCAGGTGGGGACCCGTCTTCTATGCTCTGTCGGCGGTGATCCGGCCCCTGGGTATCCTGCTCATCGGCGCGGGCTGGCTGGCGTTGTATTCCCCCGGTCCCGAATTCATGATGCCTCCCGTGGGCACGGTGGGGTGGCTGCCTTTCGGAAGCTGGACGGAGGCCCTGTGCTGGATAGCCATCGTCCTGTTCGCTGCCTTCGGTGCCTGGGCGGTGGCGGTCCTGGGGCTGCGGCAGTCGTTTCTGTACCGGCGTCTCGAGGATGGGCTGACCACGCGGGGACCCTACGGTCTGGTCCGTCACCCGCAGTTCCTGTCCGTCATCGGCATGACCTTCTTCGGCATGCTGTTGTTCAACCCGACGGAGTACCCCACCTTTGCCTTGAGCGTCTACTACCATTCCCTGGAGGCCAACTGGGTGCTGTTCACTGTGGCTCTCTGGGTGCTCTCCATTCTGGAGGACCGGGAGTTGGCGGCCCACTTCGGGAAGGAGTACGAGGAGTATGCGAGGCGGGTTCCTCGCTTGTTCCCCAACTGATATGAGACGGCCGCACGGCCACCGGATCGACATAGGATGGCGGAGTCCATGGCACCCCTGCTGATAATCCTGGGTCTAGCAGTCTCGCTGGTGGTGTGGGCGCTGGTAGCGCTGGTCTGGCGCTGGTCCACGGAGTTGATCAAGTGTCCCGAGCCCGATGAGCCCAGCAGCCCGGACGAATACGACCTACCCTTCATCGAGGTTCTCTTCCCTAGCTCCGACGGTCTGGGACTACATGGCTGGTTCATTCCCGCCGAGGGCGTCGATATTGCCTCCCTGGAAGAGTACGATTGGGCCACGGGAAGCAAGGGCACCATCGTTCTGGCCCACGGTCGTTTCGGGAGCAAGGACGCCGACCTGGAGTACGTGCCCTGGCTGAGAGAGGCTGGGTACAACTGTTTGATGTTTGACTTCCGGGGTCACGGTCGCTCCGAGGGCGGCTACACTTCCTTCGGCTTCCACGAACGGAAGGACCTGCTGGGTGCCCTGGACTTCCTTCGGAGCAAGAACATCTACACGGTGGGCGTGCTAGGCTTCTCGCTGGGAGCTGTCGTGGGCATTAGCACCGCCGCTGAAGGCGACGAGATCGTGGCCGTGGTCGCGGATGGCGCGTTCGTGGAGTTGAGGAGCGCGCTGGCGCGAGGGGCACAGGAGCGGCATCTGCCTGGGCGACTGGTGCGTGCTCTGGGCCCTTCCATCCTCTGGCTGGCGGGTAAACGGGTGGGAGGCGATTTGCAGCAGAGCGATCCCTTGCGCTGGGTGGACCGCATCGCGCCGCGAGCCTTGTTCCTCATCCACGGTGCGGAGGACCCGTACGTCTCTGTCGAAGACGTGCAGCGTCTGTACGAGCGGGCCGGGGAGCCGAAAGAGCTGTGGATCGCGCCGGGGGCCGGGCACCGTCGGGTGGACGAGGTCTACCCGGACCAGTATCGAGAGAGGGTGCTCGGTTTCTTCGACCGGTACCTGGCGACGGTGGAGGGAGAGAGAGAATGAGGAGTGGTGTGTTTCTGCTCGTGGTGGCTCTGTTGTTGGTGGCCTGTGGCACCCCTGTGCCCACAGCGGTTCCTGAGCCGCAGAGCGCCGAGGAGTACGTCGCGCGTGCAGAATCGTTCATCGAGGAGGAGCTGTATCCAGAGGCCATCGATGACCTCAGCGCGGCGCTGGAGATGGAGCCTCAGGATGCCGAGACCTACTTCCTCCGAGGGCGAACTCACTACGACTATGCAGTCAAGCTGTCGACCGACCTCACCGGCCAACCGCCTGAAGCCGTTCCCTTTCTCGACGAGCAAGTAGCCGAGGAGATGGAACTAGCCGTCGTCGACTATACTGCCGCCATCGAGCTGGATGCCCAGTACGCCAAGGCCTACAACAACCGAGGCAACGCCTACGCCACACTGGGGGATCTGCAACAGGCCCTGGCCGACTACGACCGGGCCCTGGAACTGGACGACAGCCTGGACCTCACCTACTTCAACCGGGGCGTGATCTACTACAAGCTGGGCAACTACGAAGCGGCCATCGCGGACCTGGAGATGTACCTGCAACTCATCCCCGAGGCCGAGGATCGGGCCCGCGTGGAGGGCCTGATCGAAGAGATGAGGGGGATCACCGAGCAGCAGTGAACGGCCGGGTCCTACCCGCCGCCCAGGTGGCGCAGGGCCAGCAGCAGGCGATCCTCTACCGACATCTCCTCGTCCGGCAGTGAGGCTACCGTGGCCCTGGCCTCCGTGTCGTTGTATCCCATGGAGATCAGGGCGGCGATCACGTCCGCGTCCGCCGGGCTGAATGGGGAAACAGGAGCCAGTTCCGCCGCCTCCAGCTTGCCCCGCAGGTCCAGAATGATCCGCTGGGCGGTCTTCTTGCCTATGCCGGGCAACTGAGTCAGCGCGTCGCTGTCGCCGGCGGCAATCGCTGCCCGCAGGGCGTCCACATGGCCTGCCGAGAGCGCGCCCAGAGCTACCTTGGGGCCAATGCCCGAGACGCCGAGCAGCGATTGGAAGAAGACGAGCTCCTTCCTGGTCTCGAACCCGTAGAGGGATACCTCATTCTCCCGCATGTGGAGATGGGTGTACAGTTGTACGTGCTTGCCGAGCGTGCCCCATCGGGCTACGAGAGGCGCCGGCACGTGAACCTTGAAGCCTACGCCTCCGGTTTCCACGACGAAGAAGCTCTCGCCTTTGTCGGTGACCGTTCCTTGCAGAGAAGCTATCATCTGTCCCTACGACACCATTGCGCGCCTAGTCTCCCTGCTCGTTGAGCGCAGCCAGGCCCAGCGCGAAGAGACCTATGCCCAGAAGGGTGACGTTGGTCTACACGGGCGCGGCGCCGAGGATACTCAACACCACGCTAGCCACTCCCATAGCCATGCCGACAGCCTTGAGCACGAGCTGCAGGAGTTGCTGTCTCTCTTTCATCCTCGATTCCTCCATGGTTTGCATACTGCCCTCGCACCTTCGAGCCGAGGGCGTTACCCGTTCGGCCGTGTATTCCAGTGGCCGCTACTGCTTCAGGGTGATGATCTCCTCACAGTAGGGCGTGTGAGGTCGCAGGGCTTCGTAGTTCCTGTCGAACCGCAGGCCGGGATGGATCCTGGAAAAGAAGACCTGCACCGGCATGTGATAGGCCTTCCGGCAGACCTCTCTGGTGTCGAGGCCGAGTTTCTGGCACACGTCGAGCGTGGGGCAGCGGTTCCACCACCTGGTCACCATCCGGTCCGGCGTCCGCTCGACGATCTCACCGTCGTCAGGAGCAGACACTCCCAGATAGGTCTCATAGAAGATGAGATACGCGTCGCCTACAGGGTCCCCTGTGAGTTGGAGGGCTCCCAGGTTCTTCTCCAACCACGCTGTCCGCTTCTCCACAGAACAGCGTTCCAGACACGCCAGAGCCACGTCCAGTGATGCCTCCTCAGCGATGCCGAGGATGGTCTGGAAGAGGGTGGAGTGGTCATCGCCACCGGAGTCGTATTGGGCTTTCACTAGCCGGAAGTACCTATCGTCCATCTTTGGAGCAAACCCTCGAGTGGTGGCACCTCACAAACCAAGCGTCGCCAGACGTGAGTCTGCCGGCAATCTTATCATAGCTGCAAGGTTCGTTCAAACGCCGAGGGAACATGCCCGAGGCGTAACGAGTTCACCGTCTCACCATGGGTTGCCTTCCGCAGGTCACTAGCCTATGATGTCACCGTTGGGCTGATGGACTGGCTGTCGGTTGGTGTGAGGGGTGAAGGCAGCTTTGCGGTACGGTCTATGGCGAAGGAAGCGGAGAAAAGCCAGGCCATAGGAGACGTACGGGGCACGGGAGCCAGGGCGTCGCTGGTTCAGGTGTTCGAGCTGCTCCTGGCGTCGCATGGCTCTCAGCACTGGTGGCCTGGGGACACGCCCTTCGAGGTTATGGTGGGCGCCATCCTGACCCAGAATACGGCGTGGCACAACGTGGCCCAAGCCATCGGCAACCTGAAGCGCGAGGGGCTGCTCCACGCCAACGCCCTTCTCCACTCTCAGCCCGAACGGGTGAGAGCCCTCATCGCCCCGGCGAGGTACTACAACGTCAAGTACGAGCGCTTGATGGGCTTGTTGGGATACCTGGCCAGCTATGGTCTGGACCTGGGGGAGTTGCGGCGCCTGCCTCTGACCCAGGTGAGGGAAGAGCTTCTGGCGGTGAAGGGGGTCGGGCCTGAGACTGCGGACAGCATCCTCCTGTACGCCCTGGAGCGCCCTGTCTTCGTGGTGGATGCCTACACCAGGCGTCTGTTTACCAGGCTGGGCCACGACTGGATGGAGGAAGCCACCTACGATGAGGTTCAGGGGTTCTTCATGGAGGCGCTTCCCCGGGACACGGCCCTTTACAACGAGTTCCACGCTCTGATTGTCGTGCACTGCAAGGATACCTGCAAGAAGAAGCCCCGTTGCGAGGGTTGCTGTCTCTCTTCGCTATGCGTGGCCGGCCCACAGGCGGAGAGTGCGTGAGATGGCTAGGAACACGCTAGTCCCTCCCGGAGATCCCGAGCTCGCCTGGCGGCCTCTGTGCCAGGAGGATGGACCCGCGCTGCACCAATTGGAACTGGACTGCGCGCCGACGGACGGGGGCACCAGTCTCACCACAGTGGAAGAGTACGAGAGGAAGCTGGATCAGACCGGCGAGGATCTGGTCAAGGACACTCTATGCGCTGTGGATTCCAGCGGCCAGTTGGCGGCCTTTGCCTGGGTCACTCTCGACGCCAGCCTGGGCCACGAGAGCCGGGCCTTCCTGGACGGCAGGGTTTTTCCCCAGCACCGTGACCGAGGGCTGGGGTCGTTTCTCCTGCAATGGATGGAGGCTCGTGCCCATCAAATGCTGTCCGAGTTGGAGGAGAATCGGCATGGTGTGCTGCGTATCGACTTCTGCGACCGTAGCGACGACGCCCTGGCCCTTTTCGAGCAGCAGGGCTTTCGATTGGCCTTCGCCGAAGACGAGATGCGGCGT
>DAOUEW010000075.1:0-6785 GCA_034430275.1 Anaerolineae bacterium
ACTCGTAGCTCACCGCCGACGAGCCCAGCTCCACCACGAGAGTATCGCCCGGAGCCACTGGCACTGTACTGCCACCCGCGGTGACCTCCACCTGGCCGCCCTGCCCTCTCACCCAGGTTGTCCCCATCTCGTTGACCGCGAGTCCGTACTCGCTTCCACGACAGGTTATGGTAGCCGCCACAGTGGATATCTCGTGCACGGAATCGGCAGGAAGCTCCGCGATGCGGTTCCAGACCTCACCCAGCTCCAGGTCCAGCCTGATCACGACCTTCTGGCGGGACAGTACGTTCAGTTCGCTTATGCGGAGCTCCGTTAGCGCACTCAAATCTGTAGTGGTGCCCTCCATCAGAGTCAACACGGCTTGCGAAGCATCGGAGGTCCGGATACGATCGCCGGCCTCAACCGCCATGCTACCCACCACCTCTACCCATTCACCTTGCCCACCCTTCTGCAGCATGGTCTGGCCCGCCAAGGCGCGTACGATCGCTTCGCCTCCCACCGTCGTTCCCTGTGGGAACAAGATCAAAGCCGCCTCCACCAGAACGACGACCAACAAGACGAGAATAGCGCCCACCGCCAGTAGCAGAGGTAAGGGGTTGCTCTTCTTCGAAGGCTCGGACGGCCGGGGCGATGCCGGGGCGCCAGCAGAAAAGGGTGGTGGCGGAGGCACCTTCTCCACCGGCGGAGCAGGAGCGCCAGCCAGACGTGCACCACAGCCACTGCAGAAGGCCGCGTCGGACTCGTTCCGGGCTCCGCAACTCGAGCAGAATATGTCAGACGAGCTCATTTTCCGCCTCCCTCGCCACGCTCACGGTCGGGCCATAGACCCTCGCCGTGCCAGGGGTCGCACCTGCTACCCCGATACCGCGGCCATGGCCTCGCCAGTCTCCTTGTCCACAGAGACGATAACGAGGTTCGGAATCTCGTACGTTACACCGTCCAGTTGCGCCTCGCCGTCCTTCCGATAGGTGACGGTCCAATACTGACTACCCGCCAGGTTCTCGAAACTCCCCATGGTCTTCTCTGCATCCGCCATCTCGGGGAATTCGTCGGCGATCAAGTCATCTGCTATGCTCTCCGCCTCCTGCTGGCTGATCGCGACAGGCTCTTCGTCGCCTCCCCCGCCGCCAGGAGATCGAGTCAGGATCAGCAGCGCAGCACCGCCCAAAGCAACCAGGCACAGCACCGCGGCCAGCGCCACAGCGCCGATGAGAAGAACAGGGGTGCGAACACCTCTCGGTGGCGGTGCTGCGGTCCGCGCCGGAGGGGGCGGAGGAGTGACCGCACCTGGAGGCTGTGACGGGACCCACTGCGTGCCGTCGTACAGCAGCCAGCCGCCGCTCCGCCCATCAACAGCCCAGTGGCGACCTTCACTGTCTACCACACGAAGCTCTGTGATCGCCGCGCGGAACTGCTCGGCCGTCAGCGCACCGGAATCCAGCCTGCCCTTCAACTCGAAGTACTTACTCTCTGCCTCTTTGAAGTCCATCCTCGCTCTCCTACCGCACGATGTCTATCTCACGTCCACGTGCTTGACACCCACGATTGACTGCACGGACGATGTCGCCCAGTTCTGTGGACGTTCATGGCCTCCCGTAGTAGTGCATCTCGTGCAGGGTCTTCACGTCCCAAGGCTGGCCCCTGCCCCCCCCGGCCCAGCCGCCCATCTCTTGCTTGGCCGACATGAAGGCCTCCAAGGGCGCCTGGCCGGCGGCCAGCGAGTTCAAGAAGGTGTACTCGAACCTCCCACCCGTCCAGCGAATCAGATCCATGGGGTCGGCGGCCCTCGTGTACGCATACGTCATTACCGTGGACCCCACGAACGCGCGACTTCCGTTGGCCAGAAACGCCAAGGCGACGGAATCCTCCGGGGTGTGGAGGTAGGTCATCGCTCCATAGCACGCTGCGCTCAGAACGACACCTTGCGAATCGGCCTCGTCCACCGTGAAGGCCACCGGGTAGGAAGGCTCCTCCCCCCACCACGCGCTAGCGATCTCAGGTGAACCGTGCAGCACCAGGTAGCTGTGGCGGACGTTGACCAGGGCAGGGTCAACGTTGGTGTTCCTCGTCGGCAGGCTCCACAGCAAGACCCGGTCGGAGCCAAAGACCTGGCTCGCTGCCACGTCTGCATGCGGCCGCTTGGAGTTAGCCACCGTGAAATTACCCTCCTCGGGCGCTTCCGACGACGACAACTGGGTTGTGAGAAGATCGAGCGAATCGCCATCCGGTATGCGCGCCACGGGGATGTCTATCACCGTCAGAGCGTCATGATCAGTATCACCGTAAATGTCGTCGGTGATCAGTGGATCGCCGTCCTGCGCAGGGTTCGGCAGCACTCCCGGCGGCACAATGTCCCAGTCCCCCACGATAAGGAGAAACGGACAGGTCTCCGCGACACTGCGCATGTTCTGCAGCAGACCATCTATCTCCGCGAAACCTTCATCGCCGAACTGGTCTATCAACCGCTGACGGTGGGAGACGATCAGGCTGTACTCCGGCCCACCCTCCGCCAGGGCAGCCTCGATGGCCGCGTCTATGGCCAGCGCGTTCATCTCCACGTCGTAGTCGTCCAGGTACATCACGCCCACAGGGCCGCACTCCGCCGCTGCCTCGCCTCCAGGGAAATCGGGCACCACGAAGTGGAACACGCACGCCACTTGGTGCTTGCCGTCGGACACCAACACCGACGCAGTATATGGCCCTGGTTGAAGACCACCCGGAACGGAGAACACGTAGCTGTTGCCCTGGTCTTCGGCCTCCTCGGCCTGCTGTTCCAAGCCCCTGTACAAGTTGTAGTGGTACCGAAGGGGGTCACCATCGGCATCTCGCGCCGCCACCACAACCCCCAGGAGTGGGAATCCGGCCGGAGGAGGAAAAGGTACGATACTGACGTCCAGGCACTCGGGGGGGTTGTTGGGCTCTACTCCGAATGAGAAATGCTTCGAACAGCGGGCTACGTGCCCGCCGTCGGTGACCTTCACGGAAAGGGTGTAGTAGTCGTCGGGGAATGTCGCATCGAACCAAGTAAACGTTGGATTCGGTACATCAGCGAGCACGTTCACGGCTGGGTCGCTCGAAGTGCCGCGCCGAAAGCGCCACTCGTACTCCAGTGTGGCGCCGGCGTCGAATCCGGTCACAGTCACGTTGGCTTGAAAGGTGGTGTCCCTGCTACCGAGCTCCGGAGGATCGGTGGTTATGAAACAAGCGATGTCCTCCAGCGTCTGCACTGTCGGGCTGGGCGTGCAGACCATCGTCGGGTCAGGGAAGGCAAAGCCCTCTGGGTCGAGCCACTCGGTGTTGGCGATCTCATTGGTGTTCACAGACACCAACTCGAACGTGGCATTGATGCCTT
Source organism: Anaerolineae bacterium (assembly GCA_034430275.1). GTDB lineage: Bacteria > Chloroflexota > Anaerolineae > UBA7937 > B3-Chlor > JAUVXJ01. The sequence goes on from DAOUEW010000075.1 coordinate 3,353, forward strand.
CGATCATGAGGCTGCTCCCCGGCCCCCAGGTAGCCGTCGCAGGGCTGTCTATCTCGGCGCGATACGAGCGATCAAGCCTGTCATCCGTGAGGTTGTCGATATACGCAGTACCCGTTCCCTGGACCCTTAGGTCCGAGAAGGAACCCTCCGCGCCACCCGAGTAGAACCCGCTGAACTCAACACTCTGGGATACGGTTCGATCCTCGTCGTAGTAGTCCCAGGTGCCATCCGAGTCATACAGAGGGGACGAGTCGTGGGCGGTGTAGCTGACCAGATACTGCCCCGTCACCGCGCCGCCGCTGGCCGGAAACTCCAGCGTCATCAAGGCATCCCGGGACGCGGCCAAACACTGGATCATCCCGGTCTCTTGCTCCTTCTCGTCAGCCCTGATGGAAGGAGAGCCTGTCAGAGGCAACGCCAGCGTCAGACACGCTAAAAGCAACCAAGCCCTCAGTAGCTTGCCCTTCATTGCTGCCCTCCGCTCTCGAGAACCACTACGTACCCCCTTTCCGCGGCCACGGCGCGGGCGAAACACGCGACGATTATATCACCCTACGTCACCCCAGGCCATACGGGTCGGCATGGGAACTACGTCAGTAGTCGTAGTAGTAGGGATCTTCCTCTTCTTCCTCGGAACCTTCATCCCTGGCATGGATGATGGCGTGAGATGGCCCACAGCACTCGGACGGGCCTGAAGGATCCGCTGCATTGACGAGACAGATGTGCCAGTACCACGTACCCGCACCCGGCCCCTTGACCACCGCCTTGAAATGCCCACCCTCTTGATACCAATAGGGGTTCAGAGGTACCGGCAGACGGACCCAGTTCACCTCGTCCGCGCTGTACGCGATCCCGAACTCGTAGCCGGGAGGGATGGGTCCGCTCGAATCCCACTCCAGGCCACAGTCGCGACGAGGATAGCAGTTGCTGGGCACGTTGATCGTGAGTTGGGGACAGGGCATCCGGGTAGCCGTAGCCGTTGGCGTGGCGGTGCTGGTGGCCGTCGGCGTGCTGGTCGGCGCCCTGGTGGCTGTTGGCGTACTGGTGGCGGTCGTAGTCGGCACAGGCTCGTTGAGGAATGTGGGCAGGTCCGCGCCCTCGAGCGCGCAACTCTGGGCAGAGGTAGGTACCTCCGAGACAGGAGAAGGCACTGCGACTACCTCCCCCTCGTAGCTCTGTGGCACCGCGCCAGATTTGACTAGCAAGGTCTCACCCGCTTGGAGCTCCACCGTCCGCCCTCCGCCCGTGACGCTCGCCTTGCCCTCGTAGCCGGTGAGCCACGTGTTGTCCTCCCCGTCCGCTGCAACACCATACTCGGTCCCGCTGGCAATCACCCTGGCTGCGACCGTGGTCACCTGATGCAGGGAGCCGGAGGGGAGGTTGCCGATGACGTTCCACATCTCCCCCAAGGCCAGGTCAAGGTCAATGACCACGGGCTGGCCCTCAACCAGTTGCAGGTCTGAGACTGTGAGTTCCGTGAACGCCCTCAGTTCTGTCGTGGTATCCTCCAAGAAGGTCAGGAGCGCTTCCGAGCCTCCTCCTACTCTAATCCGATCTCCCGCCGTGACCACCAGATCGCCGGCCACCTCCGCCCAGTTGCCTTCTCCACCCTGCTGAACGAAGACGTTGCCCTCCAGGACGGACAGTGTAGCGCCCATCTCCTGAACGGCGCCAGGCGACATCACGATGAGCACCGCTTCCACAAGGACCAGGATCAGCAAGACGAAGACCGCCCCCATGGTCACGAGCAGAGGCCAGTTGCTGCGCCTGACCGGGGCCTGATAGACGGGCTCTGGTGCCACCGCAGGCGGCACCGGCCGTGAGACGGGGAGCTCGGCCCCGCAGCTCATGCAGAAGCGATCCCGTACCCTGTTCTCGGCCCCGCATTTGGGGCAGAAGACTCGAGAAGCGCTCATGTCCAACAACCTCCCTCGCTATGCCTCGCCGGCCGGGCGGCTCCTTTGCCGGGCGTTCTCACAGTCCGAGGTTGCTCCTTGTTCTGGCGGAAGGGATACCACCTATGGCTTTCCGAAGTAGATGAACTCATGAAGCATCTTCAGTTCGGCCGGGGTCGAGTCTTCCAGCTTGCACAAGTCCGCCATCTCCCGCTTCGCCTCCATGAAAGCTGCCAGCGGCGCCTGACCACCGGCCACAGCGCTCAGAAAGGCTTCATGGAATGCGGCATCATGGCGCATGGGACCCGTAGGGTTCGGCCCCGACGTCCACATCGGTGAATACGTTATCCCCGTCGAACCCACGAAGGCTCGGGCTCCACTCTCCAGGAAGGACAGGGTAATGGAGTTGTCTGGAGTCCTCCAGAAGGTATAGCTCCCATAGCACGCTCCGCTGAGCACGATGCCTTGGCTGGAGGCTTCGCCCACGGTGAAGGCCTCCGGATAGACCTCTTCCTCGCCCCACCACACCGTGGTATCCCACGAGCCACCGTGGAGCATGAAGTAACTGTGGCGCACGCCCACCTGGGAGGTGTCTACCTGCTCGTGTTGAGTGGGCAGACTCCACATCAGGACACGATCAGTGCCGAAAACCTGGCTCGCCACGCCATCGGCATGGGTACGCTTCGAGTTGGCGAGAGTGAAGTCTCCACTCTCCGGCACAGCGGAGGGAGACAACTGAGTGACCAGGAGATCCAGGGAGTAACCGTCGGGAATGCGGGCCACAGGGATGTCCGGCATACCCAGGTCGTCGTGGTCGTTGTCGCCGTAGACGTCGTCGCTGAACAGAACGTCCCCATCGTCAGTAGGATTCGGCAGAACGCCGAAGGGGATCACGACAGGATCTCCCACGATCAGGACGAAGGGACACGTCTCGGCGATGCTGCCCAGGTCGTTCAGAAGCCCGTCGATCTGCTCGAAGCCCTGTTGTCCGAATCTATCGACGAGCGCCTGCCGGTGGGAAAGGATCAGGCTCAGGTCCGGTCCTCCCTGCTCCAGCGTATTCTCGATGAAGGCATCTATCTCCACCTCGTCCATGTTGATGCCCAGGTCATCGAGATAGATCACCTGCACCGGCCCACACTCGCCTGTAGGCGGCGGTGCGGGCGGCGCTGTCGGCGGCTGCGGTTGCGGCGCCGTTGTCCTCGGCGGTTTAGGAGGTCCCTGGATGGGCGGCCCCTTCACCGCAGGCGCAGAGGGAGCACCGGGCGGTTGTGCCGGTCCCGACACATTGAAGTTGTAGCAGCAGTGGCTGTACTGCTTGCCATCACTGATCTGAGCGCTCAAGGTGTAGGCACCTGGCTGGAGCCCGCCGGGGACAGCGAGAGTGTGGAGAGCTCCCCCGGGCGCGTGCATAGGAGTCTGCGCCGTCGTGCCCTTCATCAACTGGAACGTGTAGGTGAGGGCATCACCGTCGCCGTCCCGAGCTTGCGCAGACACGTCAAGGGAGGTGGTGCCAGCGGGCGCAAATGGAGGGCTGA
>DAOUEW010000076.1:0-17268 GCA_034430275.1 Anaerolineae bacterium
CCCGCCTGGTCCCCCCCTACCAGCACCGTCGTCATCCCCAGGTCGCGCCCTGGTTGTAGGTTCCGCAGACGATCGTCAACGAGCAAGCACTCCTCGCCTCGCACCTGAAGCAGTTGGAGCGCCTGACGATAGGCCCTCACGTCGGGCTTGGGTACGTAACCCACAGCCTCGATGTCCAGGATGCGCTCGAAGTGCCTGTCTACTTGCAGCGCCCGCAACACTCGCCAGGCGTGCGCAGCAGTGGCGTTGGTGAAGATGATCTTCTCTGCCTCCAACCCTTCCAACATCTGATCCAATCGTGGATCAGGTTGAAGCACGTCCTCCACAGGCAGATCGTGCACGAATTCGAAGTAGTCGCCCACGTCTATGTCATGGTGCAAGTAAAGACCGCGGCCTGTCGTGCCATACTGTTCGTAATAGCTCCTACGCATTCTGACCACGTCCTCCGGGTCGATGCCCAGCCGCAAGGACATGTACTCGTTGATGCGGTCACTGATGAGGTCCATGATCCCTGTTTCCGTCGGATACATGGTCTCGTCCAGATCGAAAAGCACGTGGTGTATGGAGTTTCTAGTCCTCAAGACACACCTCTACTGTCGTCATGCCTCCAGAGCCAGTCCTCGCTGGACCCGGCCGCCCTGTAGCGACGCGTAGATGCCGGCCAGGATCAAGCAGCCACCCGCCAACTTGAGCAGCGTTGGCGCCTCCCTTAGCAGAAAGTAGGCGAGAATCGCGGAACCCACGGGCTCTCCCAGAGTGGTAACACCAACCACCGCCGCCGAGAGGTGGCGCAAGGCCCAATTGAAGGACGAATGGCCGATGATCTGAGGACCCACGGCCAGCAGTACGAACATGGTGTAAGTCTCAGCGGAGTAGCCAGTGAGGGGCTGCCGTGTCACCGCCGACAGCAAGAGCGCCCCCACAGCCGCCATCGAGTATACCACAGTCACGTAGGCCAGCAGCGAAACCTTCGGCCTCAGTCTTCTCCCCGCAATGAAGTATCCTCCCGCCATCGCCGCACCCAGAAGAGCCAGGAAGTCTCCCCACAGGGCGCTCCCTCCAAGGTCCAGGTCATTCCAGCCGATGATCAGTCCGCCCGCGATGGCCAGCAGGATGCCGGCGAACGTCAGCGGCGATAGCTTGTCCTGTAAGAACAGGTGAGATGCCACGCCCGCGAAGAGCGGGTTCGTGGCCACGAATACCACTGAGCTGGCCACCGTGGTGTGATCCAACGAAGCTATCCAGAAGGCGAAGTGCGCCGTCAGAAAGGCGCCCGACACGACCGCCCAGAGGAGATCGCGGCGGTCCAGCGCTTTGAGCTCCTGACGGCAGCGGACCAGCCCTGCGGGTGCCACGATCAGAGCAGCCAGGGTGAGCCGGTAGGTGGCGGTAACGAGGGAGGGAGCCTCCGCCAGGCGGATGAAGATGGCGGCGAAAGACACCGCCACGACAGCCACGAGCAACACAGCCGAAAGCCTGACACGTTCCCATGCTCCCATCACCGGTCAGAGACCCTCTTCTGCGTACACGATGTTGCCGTCGAACACCGTGGCCATCACGCGTGTCTCCAATATCTCCTCTCGTGGTATCTCGAAGACGTCGTTGGACAGAACCACCACATCGGCCAGCTTCCCCGGAGTGATCGATCCCCTGTCTGCCTCCCAGCCGCTGGCGTAGGCCGCGCCCAGGGTATACGCGTGCACGGCCTCACCCACAGAGATACGTTGCTCAGGATGCCAACCCCCTTCCGGCTCCCCATTGGCGCGCTGTCTGGTCACCGCTGCGTGAATGCCTACCAAGGGGTCCATGGACTCCACAGGTGCATCGGAGCCAAAGGCCAAATGCGCCCCCGTATCAAGGAGCGCCCGCCAGGCGTAGGCCAGTTTCGTCCGCTCGCCCCAGTACTTGTCGGCGATGTACATGTCCTGGGTGGCGTGAATGGGTTGCATCGAGGCGATGATCTGGAGTTCCTTGAAGCGAGATACGTCATCGGCATGCAGAAGTTGCACATGCTCGATGCGATGCCGCAGTCCCGGCCCCAGCCCTACGCGGCGCACTCTCTCGAAGGCGTCCAAGACACGCCGATTGGCTCTATCGCCGATGGCATGCACCGAGCAGGCGATGCCGGCCGAGGACGCCTTGTGGACAACGTCCTCCAGCTCCTGCTGCGTTATGGCCGCTACTCCCCTGTTATCAGGCTGGCCCAGGAATGGCTCAATCATCTCCGCCGTCTGGGAACCAAGCGTCCCGTCGCAGAAGAGCTTCACGTTGCCCACGCGCAGATAGCTGTCACCAAAGCCAGTTCTCAGACCGACCTTGATGGCCTCGTCTAGGTTGCCTCGTGAAAGCAGCATGAACACCCGCACCCCGAGGTCATCCCTGCCGATCATCTCCTGGTAGTCGCTAAGAGAGTGGTCATTTACCGATTGCCAGTCGCCGCAGTCATGGATGCCGGTGATGCCCAGGCTTCGCGCCTCCGCCACGGCGTTTCTCAGCATGGCGTGGCGCTCTTTGGCGCTGGGGGAAGGGATAGCGTCGCAGACCAGGTGCATGGCCTCTTCTTTGAGGATCCCAGTGGGCTGTCCTGTCTCTGAGTTTCTCTCGAGCACGCCCCCGGACGGCTCGGGAGTGTCTTCGTCGACTCCAGCTCTACGCAGCGCCTGCGAGTTCACCCAGATGACGTGTCCATCCCTCCTGGTCAGGACCACTGGGTGCTCTGGTGCCACTCCATCAAGTAGCTGTCTCGAGGCCACGCTGCCGGGGGGCCAGGCGCTGTCGCTCCAACCCGAGCCGCGAATCCAGGCCCCTGGCTCAGCACGTTGCACGTATTCCTGCACGCGCGCGAGAGTGCCCTCCAAGGTCAGTTGTCCCTCCAACGACAGACTGGAGGCCTGCAAGGCGTAAACCAGGAAATGCAGGTGGCAATCGGTGAAGGCCGGCAAGACGGCCTTGCCCTGCAAATCTACGACGCGCCACTCTCCCGCAGCCGCCAGGCCCCTCAAGTCCTCGTTTGTCCCCACGGCCTCAATCCGTGAGCCCTTTGCGGCCAGCGCCTGGGCGCGAGGCTGAGAGGAGTCCATAGTGTAGATAGTACCATTCAGCAGGAGCAGTCCATTGTCCATTCAGCTATCTCCATGGGGATGGTTCGATTCTCTTCGTGTGCGCATGCAGTCCACGTTCATCATTGTCCACCTTGTCGGGATATTCAGCGGTCGCCCCTATCGGAGGAGCAGACCTCTGCTTCTCAGCTCCGCAAGCAACTCCCTCGCCGCGCTGGTGGCACGGCCAGGAACGGTCTTCCCTGATTCTCGCTCTGGACCGGCGCTGGTGTGATCCAGCGATGCTATCCAGAAGGCGACGTGCAGTGTCAGAAGAGCCCCCGACACGAATGCCCAGAGGAGATCGCGCAGAGCTTGACACGATTCCTGACTGTCATGATCGGTCAGAGATCCTCTTCTCTATAAACGATGTCACCGTCGAACACCGTGGCCATCACGCGTGTCTCTAGTATCCCCTCTGGTCGTATCTCGAAGATATCCTTGGACAGAACGACCAAGTCGGCCAGCTTTCCTGGACTGATCGATCCTCGCTCCCCCTCCGAGCTACAGGCGTAGGCCGCGCCCAGGGTATACGCGTGCACGGCCTCTCCCACGGAGAGACGTTGCTCAGGACGCCAACCCCCTTCCGGCTCCCCATTGACGCGCTGTCTGGTCACCGCTGCGTGAATGCCCGCCAGGGGGTCCATGGACTCCACGGGTGCATCGGAGCCGAAGGCCAAACGTGCCCCGGTATCGAGCAGAGCCCGCCAGGCGTAGGCTAGTTTCGTCCGCTCGCCCCAGTACTTGTCGGCGATGTAGATGTCCTGGGTAGCGTGGATCGGCTGCATGGAAGCGATGACGTCCAGTTCCCTGAACCGTGGCAGGTCCGGCGCGGCCAGCAACTGGGCATGCTCGACGCGATGGCGCAGGCTTCTGCCCCTCCCGCTGCGGCGCTGCTTCTCGAAAGCATCGAGGACCCGGCGGTTCGCTTTGTCCCCGATGGCGTGCACGGAGCAGGCCAGGCCAGCCGCCCCCGCGCGTAGGACAGCGTCCTCGAGGTCCTCCTGGGTGATGGCGGCCACACCCCTGTTCTCGCCCTGGCCCGCGTAAGGCTCCAACATCTCCCCGGTCTGTGAGCCAAGGCCACCGTCGGAGAAGATCTTCACGTTGCCAAGTCGCAGGTGTTCGTCGCCGAAGCCGCTCCTCAGGCCCAGCTTGATCGCTTCATCGAGGTTGTTGCTGGGAATCATGATGAAGACTCGCAGACCGAGTTCTCCTCTCGCCAGCATCTCCTGGTAGTCGCTCAAGGACGCGCTTCCATCGCAGTCGTGGACCCCTGTCAGGCCCAAGCGCTGGGCATCGGCAATGGCGGCCTGGAGGGCTTCTTGTCTCGCCTGTGGATCTGGTGCCGGGACCACATCGGAGACGAGAGACAGAGCCTCTTCCTTGAGAATACCTGTAGGCTCACCGGTCGCCTGGTCTCTCTCCAGCACGCCGCCCTGTGGGTCGGGCGTATCTCTGCTCACCCCGGCCTCACGCAGTGCGAGGGAGTTCACCCAGATCACGTGCCCGTCCTTCTTGGTCAGCACTACCGGATGCTCTGGAGCGATCTCGTCCAGCAGTTGCCTGGAGGGTACTTCGTTCTCTCCCCAGGTGTTGTCACTCCAGCCCCAGCCACGCACCCAAAGGCCAGGCTTGGCCTGCTTCATGTAGGAGGCAAGGGAGGACAACGTCTGCTCCATGGTGAACTCTTCTCGCAGAGGGACTCCGGAGGCTTTCGAAGCATAATGCTGCAAGTGCAAATGGCAGTCTGAGAACGCTGGCAGCACCGTTCTGCCATGCAGATCGACTACCTGCCACTGACCGTGCGATGTCAATCCACGCAACTCGTCGTCGGCGCCCACAGCGAGGATCCGGTTGCCCCTGACGGCCACAGCCTGGGCGCGCGGCAGAGACCCGTCCATGGTGTAGACGTGGCCATTCAAGAATAGTAGTCCGTCAGGCATAGAGAGTCTCCTTGCTCCAGTGAAGCCTCTTCACCCCTCGACCACCACGATCGCCGTGGGTGTTCGTCGGTCCAAGGTCGGCGATACGTTCTTCCATCCGCTATGACTGGAGCAGCCCTCTGGCCTTCAGTTCCTGGAGTAGCTCCCCCGCGGTCTGCTCCGGCTCGCCGGTGAGAAGCCTGCCTCGCTCTCGCTCGGGAGCGGCGTAGCTGGTCTTCACTTCGGTACGAGTTCTTTCCGCTATGGCCTCGGGCGTCAAACCCAGATCCTCGGCCCGCCAAAGAGTCACGATCCTCTCCTCGTAAGCAGCGATCGACCCCGACAGGCTTGGGTGGCGGGGTTTGTTCGCTCCTTGATCCACCGAGACGACTGCGGGAAGTGGGGCCTCCCACGTCGCGTAGCCCGAGGAGAGCCTTCGCCGGGCGGTCACTTTGCCATCGGCAACCTGGAGCCCGCTGGCTCTCAGGATCTGGGGTAGGCCCAGATATTGGGCCAACCGTGGGGCGAACTCACCTGTGCCCTCCCCGGTGGATCTGTGACCGGTGAGGATCAAGTCATAGTCGCCTATCTTGTTGATGGCCTCTCCTACGATCATCACCGCTGCCGAGGCGTCCACAGAGGAGAAGGCCTCGTCAGCCAGAAGCACCGTGTCGTCCACGCCCATGGCCAGGGCCTCTCGGAGCATATCCTCGGCCTCGGCAGGTCCCATGGTCACAGCCACGACCTGCGCGCTCGCGTCTGCCTTGAGGGCCAACGCTTCCTCGAGCGGGTACCTGTCCGCCGGATTCATGATCAGTGCCGCTTCCCGGGTATCCAGAATTCCCCGCGAACGGCTCACGCGCACGGTCGCCAGATCGTAGACCTGCTTGATGGGCACGATCACCTTCATCAAAGTTCCTCCTCCTAGGGCTCGACGCGCACTCCCAGGTTGCGGAAGGCCTCCATGGCGATGACGACACGCTGTATCTCGTTGGTGCCTTCGAAGATCTCGGTGATACGCGCGTCGCGATACATCTGCTCCATCGGATAGTCTCTCATGTAGCCCAGTGCGCCGTGGATCTGTACTCCTCTGTCCACTGCGCGGGCAAGGACCTCCGATCCAAAGAGCTTGCAGATTCCACCCAACTGCCGGTATGGGCGGCCGGAATCAGCGAGCCAGGCGACGCGATAAACCAGCGACCGCAGCGCCTCCATCTCTGTGATGATGTCAGCGATCATGAACTGGATAGCCTGCTTCTGTGCGATGGGGACGCCGAACTGCTCGCGATACTTGGCGTACTCCAGGCAGACGTTGAGCACCCCTTGCGCACCGCCCAGGCAACCTGCGCCCAGCCCGTGACGACCGTGATCGAGGGTACGCATCGCGGTGAGAAAGCCCATGCCCACCTGCCCGATGACGTTCTGTGCGGGAACACGGCACCCATCGAAGACCAACTCCGCCGTCGACGAGCCAACGATGCCCATCTTCTCGTCCATGGTGCCCAGAGAGAACCCTGGGAAGCCCTTCTCCACCACGAAGGCGGTATGCCCACCCCGATAGCCTAACGCCTTGTCGGTGACGGCAAACACGCTGAAGATCTCTGCGTCGCCACCATTGGTGATCCAGATCTTGGACCCATCCAGGATGAAGCTGTCGCCCTCTCGCACGGCCGCCAGAGAGATGGAAGCAGCATCTGATCCAGCGTTGGGCTCCGTCAAGGCATAGGCAGCGATCTGCTCCCCCCGGCAGAGGGGCGGGAGGTACTTCTGCTTCAGTCTCTCACTGCCGTCGAGGTATATGGCCGTGGTCCCGATGCTCGTGTGCGCCCCCACCAGCACAGCCACCGAGGGGTTGCCCTGCATCAGCTCCTCCATGAGGATGCAGTACCCGATCTCTCCAGCTCCAGCGCCGCCATACTCGGTTGGGAAGGGCACGCCGAAGAAGCCCAGATCCGCCATTTCCTGGCGTAGGTCGAGCGGTATGGCATGGGTCTCTTCTATCTCTGCGGTCCTGGGCGCGATGACCTGCTGTGCATAGTCCCGCACTGCGCGCCGAAGCAAGTCATGCTTCTTCTCGAAAATGAAGTCCATGCTTCCCCTCCCCCACGCCAAGTTGCAGAACGTAGGACGTCAGCTAGGAGACCGCGAACCTCGCCATCCGTTCTACGTTCCCGTTCAGGTAGATCTCCACGCGATAGCTGCCTCGCGGCCATGCGCTGGGACTCGTCAACTCGAACCCCACGCAGCCAAAACCGCCTGTCTGGACCTCATAGTTGATCTCCTCTATGAAGTCCCCTCCGAAGTACCACCGGCTGGTGACAGTCGAACCCTGTCTCAGATTCGATACCATCACCGAGCAGTAGAAAGCGCCATTGGGAGAGAACGTGGTGACGTCGTCCACGGGGCAATAGTCGGCGTCGAGCGCGCTGGTCAGGACGATATCGTCGATAGAAGCAGCTCCGCCTAGCGCGTCACAGGCGGAGGTCAACAGCAAGAGAGCCACGACACAGACCCATCGCAGGCCCACCCTCAGCATCACCAGGAGCCTCCCTTCCCGCCCCTTCCAGGGCAGGGTAAGGATACCATCGTTTTCGGGCGGCGTCAAGGCCACTAGCGAGTGCAACGAAGGATGGTTCGAATGTAGGCCGATAACGGACTCGGGCCCCCGAATCGCGGCTTCGCAGAAAGGCGAGCGGCACTGGGGACTGGTGTGGTGGGATCTCTCCGCCCGATTCTGTACACCGAGCGGAGCATTTGCCCGGCGCGGTGAGCGCGTGCTATAATCGCCTTGAGCTGCACCTCACCGTGTCCGTCGTGGTTGAGTTCCCACTCAGGTTCCTCATCCCCAATCCGCTCCCAAACAGAGATCGAGGGTGGGGCGAGCGAGACTACGGAGTGAGCGAAACGAGCTGGAGAAAGCACCTCACCGACTACAACGAGGGCCTGGGCCTGGTCTACGAGCGTCTGGTGCTCAACAACTATCTCAGACGCTTGAGGGACACCTACGAGATCCAGACGGTCCTGGAAGCGCCGTTGTTCGGCATGGCCGGCGTCTCCGGCATCAACAGCGTGCACCTGGCGCAGCAGGGATGCGAGGTCACCCTCGTAGACGTCAACGCGGAGCGGTTGGAGGGCATCCAGCGCATCTGGGAGGAGCTGAGTCTACCCTGCCGGTTCGTGCTCAACGGCGACCTGACACGGTTGCCCTTCCCTGATCAGAGCTTCGACCTGGCATGGGAATGGGCTGGGCTCTGGTATCTGCCAGATGCGGGAGCGCTGCTCAAGGAACTGGTGCGCGTGTCCAGGCATCTGGTTTTCGTGGCTATGCCCAACAGGTTGCAGATCGGGTACTGGATGCGCAAGCTGCTGGTCGATCGGGAGTTCTTCGAAACCGTGGACGAGCGGTGGGTGAACATGGGTCTCATCAAGCGCACCCTTCGCCAAGCCGCAGTGACTCTCGTTGAGGAAGGCGTGCTGGACGTACCGCCCTGGCCGGACACGGTGATCCCAGCCGCGGAGCTGCTCCGCCGCCTGGGCATCAACTCCAAGAAGCTGGAGACACGATTCAGTGGCGATGACTGGCAGTGGAGTACAATGGACTACTACCTGGGGAGGAGGCCCGAACTGGAGCAGATCATCCATCGCTACTCATTCCTGGAGAGGCTGCCGCTGCCGTGGAGACTGAAGGTCGTGTGGGCCCACCACCGCTACGTACTGGCCAGCAGGAGGTAGTCCACCTATGAAGATCCTGGTCACGGGGGGAGCTGGGTTCATCGGAAGCCACCTCGTAGATGCTCTGCTGGCTCGGGGCGACGAGGTAGTGTGCGTTGACAACTTCAACAACTACTACAGCCCGGAGCGTAAGCGCAAGAACCTGGAGAAGGCCACAGCCTCGCCCTCTTTCCACCTCTACGAAGCCGACGTCCGCGACTTCGAGGCTCTGGAGCGCCTCTTTGTTGCCGAAGAACCCCAGAAGGTGGTCCACCTAGCGGCGATGGCGGGGGTGCGCAACTCCGTCAAGGAGCCTCTGCTTTACGAAGAAGTCAACGTCAGAGGTACGCTCAACCTCCTGGAGGTGGCTGCTCGACATGGGGTCGCCAACCTCGTGCTCGCTTCCACTTCCTCCGTGTACGGTGCCAGCAAGGAGATACCCTTTCGAGAGGACAACGCCGCGGCCTTGCCTCTGGCTCCCTACCCGGCCACGAAGAGGGCGTGCGAGTTGTTGGCTCACGTGTATCACAACCTCCAGGGCCTATCCTGCACGGCCCTACGGTTCTTCACCGCCTATGGTCCGCGCGGAAGGCCGGACATGACGCCGTATCTGTTCACCGAAGCCATCTCCGAGGGCAGGGAGATCACGCTCTTCGACGAGGGACGCCCAAAGCGCGACTTCACCTACATCGGAGACATCGTGGAGGGAGTCCTGGCCGCTACCGATGCCGATCTCGGGTATGAGATCATCAATCTGGGCAACTCCAAGCCGGTGAGAATGAGGGATTTCGTCGAGATCATCGAGAAGCTTGTGGGCCAGAAAGCAGAGATCCTCTCTCCGCCTCTTCCACCCAGCGAACCCCCACTGACCCACGCCGACATCTCCAAGGCCCGCCGCCTGCTGGGATACGACCCGGGCACGAGCATCCACGAAGGCATGGACCAGTTCATTCGTTGGTACCGGCAGGAGGCGAGCTGAGGTGCTGAGGCTGCTCCCTCGCCTTCCCGGATACATGGCCTTCCGCCGATTCGGCGCTCCCAGGCTGCTTCCCTTCAACCTGGTGCTCAGTCTCACCTACAGGTGCAACTCTCGCTGCAAGACCTGCAACGTCTGGCAGCGCTCTGCCCAGGAACTGACCAAGGACGAGTGGCGACAGGTGTTCGCCAGTCTCGGCCATACCCCCTACTACCTGACCTTCAGTGGTGGGGAACCGTTCCTTCGAGATGACGTAGCAGAAATCGTGTCTTCTGCCATGAGTTTATGTCAACCCGCCATCGTCACCATCCCTACCAATGGTCTCCTGGGTGGAGTCATCGTGACCAAGGTGAACGAGATCCTGGAGCAGGCGGGGAAGGTGCAAATCGGCATCAACCTCTCGTTGGATGGCATTGGGGAGCAGCACGACGCCATCAGGGGCGTCAAGGGGAACTACGAGAAGGCGCTGGAGACCTACCGCCGCCTCAGGGAGATCGAGCATCCCAACCTCACCATCAGTATTCACACGGTGGTCTCCCGTTTCAATGTCGAGCAGATCGAAGAGATCTACAGAGTGTTGTCGAGGCTGGAGCCTGATTCCTACATCAGTGAGGTCGCGGAGCAGCGAGTCGAGTTGCAGACGATGGACTCGGAGATCACACCGTCACCTGAGGAGTACGCCCGGGTTGCGGACTTCCTCGCCGCCCAGGCCAGGCATAGCAGCGCCACAGGCCTGGCCAAGCTGACCCAGGCCTTCAGAGCCCAGTACTATGATCTGGCCAAGCGGATCCTGTTCGAGGAGAGGCAGCTCATACCCTGCTATGCAGGGTTCTCTTCCGCCCACATCTCTCCCGACGGTGATGTCTGGGCTTGCTGCACCCGCGCAGAGCCGCTGGGCAACCTTAGGGACACGAACTACGAGTTCGCGCCTATCTGGTTTGGCCAGCGCGCAGAGTCTATGCGCCGGAGCATCGTGGCAGGCGAGTGTTTCTGTCCTATGGCCAACGTCTCCTACTCCAACATGCTTGTCCACCCGCCGACGCTGCTTCGTGTCGCACGCCAGGTACTGTTGCCCTAGCAACCCCGGATTTGGCTGAGGTGCCGATGCTCCAGAAAGCGCGCCAACTGTACGAGGAACATAGCAGCTTCGTTCTGTTTGCGGTGCTCTTCCTGGCCTTCCGGGTTATGGTGCTGCTTCTGTACCGTCCGGGCGGCTTCTTCGCCGACTACTCCGACTACAACACCAGCTATCTCCCCTTCGCCCAGTGGTCCGACAAGGGTTTGTACCCCTTCGTGCACTACTGGCTGGAATGGCCGCCACTCTTCTCGTGGTGGGTCGTCGGCGTCTATCGTCTGAGCCTGCTCGTTCCATCCTGGACCGATCCCAGGCTGTGGTACAACACGCTGCTGGGCCTGTCCTTGCTGCCCTTCGAGGTGGGGAACTTCGTCCTGGTTTACCTGACGGCTCTGGAGCTGTACGACAGGGCCAAGGGCCTCAAATGCGCCTTGATCTACGCCTGTCTCTTCAGCCCGCTCTACATCTGGAGCGGCTGGAACGACTGTATGTCGTTGTTCTTCCTGCTCCTGGGACTCTATCTCTGCCTTTCAGGCAGAGCCGTGTTTGCGGGGATCATGGCGGGAGTAGGATTCTGGGTCAAGGTTATCCCTATCCTGGTGGCTCCCGTAGCTCTCAGGGTGCTGGAGGGGTTGCGCCGCAAGGCATCCTTCGTGACGGCTACCTGCGTCACGCTGGTGGCGATAGCCCTGCCCTTTCTCCTTTTGAATCCTGGCTTCCTGTGGGCGTTCTTCGCCAACCTGCTGGGTCGCTCCTCGTGGGAGACGGTGTGGGCTCTCCTGGACGGATACTACTCCTATGGCGTGGTCACCGCTGACCGTTTGAGCATCCCCACCGACCACACTGCGCACGCTTCGTCGCTGCCCTGGCCTGTGATCACGGCGGCCTTCGGCTTGCTCCTGATCTGGCTGTACTCTCGCCGGCTGGATTACCGTTCCAAGCTGAACGTAGTTGCCCTGACCGCACTGACTGTGAACATCTTCACCTTCTACAGCAAGGGGTACAGCCCCCAGTTCATCATGCAACTGATTCCCTTTGTGGTCCTCCTGCTGCCCAATCTCAGGGGCGTCTTCTACATCATCTTGCTGGAGTGGATCAACTTCCTCGAGGCCACGATCTACTTCATCGTGTTGCCGGACCAGCACTGGCTGCTCGTGACCACTATCCTGTTCAGGACTCTGCTGTTGGTGGCGCTCAGTGTGGAGTACGGATTCGTCCTCTTCGATGCTATCTCGCCTCGCCTGCGGGTATTCCAGCGCCGCGGTTCGGTGGCGTTGCTGGCCTGCGTCGCTGTGGCTTTGTGCGCCATGCTCTACCCGCTGGGGCAGGCCTATGCGGCGGCACGCTACGAGGCCGAGGAGTATCGTCCCGTGATCGAGGTGATCGAGGCTCGGTCCGCTTCTGCCCTGGGTGGACTGATTGTGGACGACCAGCAGGTCTACCAGCGGTTGTATCCATTCCTGAGGGGATCGGTGTCGCTCTACCTGTCACCCGACGAAAGGCGGATGTCCGCCATCGGTTCCATCCACGATGAGCTCTGGCTGCTCACGACTCAGCCTGGGTCCAGCGACGCCTGGAACTGGCTGGCCCAGAACGCAGAGCAAACAGAGACCTACGAGTTCGCCGGTGGAAAGCTGCTCAGGTATGATCTCCCCTAGGAACGGTGATAGAACCGTAGCCGTCGCTCTCTTCCTGTTGCTCCTATCCGTCTATCTCCTTTCCTACAGCGGCGCTCTCCACTCCAGCGACGGGCAGGCCATGTTCTCCGTGGCGGAAAGCCTCGTCAGGCGCGAAGACTACGACATCAACCAGATACGCTGGATGGGCTTGCAGCAAGGGACCTTTGGGCCAGACGGGGACCTATACTGCCGCAAGGGGTTGGGCACATCGCTCCTGGCCCTCCCCTTGACCTGGCTGGGCCTGTTCGTGCCCCTGTGGGGGGTGGTGCAGACCACCATGCTGCTCAACCCTCTGCTCACAGCCCTCACCGGCACGTTGGTCTTCCTCTACGTACGACGCCTGGGGTACGGGCAGTCCACCGCTGTCGTCACCGCATTGGTCTTCGGGTTGGGGACCATGGCCTGGCCCTACAGCAAGTACTTCTTCAGCGAGCCTTTGAGCGGACTGTGCCTGTTGGGCGCGGCCTACTTCCTTCTCGGCGAAGCGTCTGGGCGACCCGCCTACAGGTCTCTCGTCCGGATAGCACTCTCCGGCTTTGTCCTGGGGCTGGCGGTAGCGACGCGATTCGCTAACGCCGTCCTGGTGCCTCTCTATCTGATCCCGCTGCTGGGCTACCATCTCCGCGCCCAGGCGATCTCCCGTCGCTCGTTAGGGCTGTCGCGGCTTCTCTCGCCGAGAGCGATACAGGACGTCCTGGCCTTCGGAGTCCCTCTTCTCGTATGGGCGGTTTTCATCTGCGCCTACAACTACGTACGCTTTGCCAGCCCCTTCACCACAGGCTACCTGCCGGAGGAATCCTTCTCCGCGCCCTGGCTGACGGGCATCGTGGGGCTACTGGTCAGCCCCGGTCGAGGGCTGCTGTTCTTCTGTCCCGTGCTGGTGCTGTGCTTGCCGGCTGCCCCGGTCTTCTTCCGCCGGCATCGAGTGGAAGCGGCCCTGGTCTTCCTCGTCTCTGCCTGCTACGTGCTGCTCTACGGCAAGTGGTTCATGTGGCATGGGGGCTACGCCTGGGGCCCCAGGTTCCTCGTGCCCATCTTGCCCTTGCTGTGTCTCGCCCTCGCGCCGCTTTTCGACGGGTGGAGAGGCATGAGACAATGGGTCTTCGGGGGCTTGTTTGCCCTGAGCGCCGCCATCCAGTTGCTCGCCTCCAGCGTGGACTTCTCCCTGCATCAGGAGGCGCTGCTGGAGACGGGCATTCCTCTCTTCGACCCGGTCACCTTCTTCGATCCGCGATACTCACAGCTCTGGGGCACGCTCTCTTTCTTGAAGCCTGAGACCCTGGACTTCGCGTGGATCCAGAGTGAGCCGGCGTTATGCGTCGACGTGCTGGCTGTGGCCACGGGCGTGCTGCTGGTCGCCCTGTGTGTGGTTGGTCTGGTGGTCGTGTTGCGGCAAGCCGCCTCCGTCAGGCAGCAGCAGGCACTTGTACTGGTGGTGCTGCCCTTGCTCGTGGCGACGGGGTGTGCGCTCTCGCTGGCCTGGTACAAGGACGGCAGCCACGTCGACTACGTACAGATGCTGGAGTTCCTAGAGCTAAACTCCCAGCCCGGCGACGCCGTCATCCAGAACTCGCCCACGGAGACCGCTCTCTTCCAGAATCAGTACAAGGGCCACCTGCCGACCTACGGCACGTTCGAGGGAGAGCAACCTCTCTCCTCGGACACGGCAACACTCCTGGAGGGGCTGGGGAGCGCTCATACCCGTTTCTGGCTTATCCCCGAGGGCCTCCCGCCTCAACTAAGCTCCCTGGACCGCTGGTTCACCGACAGGGGCTGGTCGCCGAGTCATTACAGTTTCGGAGACGAACGGCTAACGCTCTACTCCCGGCCCTAGCCGCGGGGACTGGTGCGGACCAGTGATCGGCAACTTGCCCCCACAGTGGCGAGAGGTACCGATCGCCGCGACGCATGCCTCGGGGTCTTCCACCGGCCCAATGACTCGTTGCTGCGCCCCCCGGCCTATGATAAGATTAGCGCCGAACAACAACCAGGCAGGAGGCCTCCCTTGGCCCTTCTCAAGCGGAAGAGAGCCCTCACCCAGCTCGTCCTGATCGCCCTCTACCTCGTCTTGACCCTGGTCCTCACCTATCCCCTGGTGACTCACTTCAGCACGCACGTCCTGGGGACCGATATCTGGGCCTTCGACGAGTACACCTTCATCTGGAACATGTGGTGGTTCAAGCATGCCTTGCTTGAACTCCAGTCGAACCCCTTGTACTCGGAATACATCTTCTACCCGCTGGGCATCAGCCTGGTCCTGTACACGTACAACCTCTTCAACGCTTTGGTGTCGCTCCCGTTGCAGCCCTGGCTCGGGCTTCCTGCCATCGCCAACCTGATCAACGTCCTCTCTCTCGCTTTCTCCGGGTACGGCACATACCTCCTGCTCCGCTACCTGCTGCGGGTTGACGAGCAGCAGGGGGTCCGGGTGCTGCCCCTCGAATGTGCGGCCTTCGTGGGTGGGCTGGTCTACGCCTTCTCCTCGTACCACTTCGTCTACGCCGCTCTGGGGCACAACGAATTGGTGAGCACGCAATGGCTGCCCCTCTACGTTCTCTTCCTGACCAAGACCCTCCATGAGAGACGGTGGCGCAACGCAGTCCTGGCGGGGGTTGTGGCCGGCCTGGCCATGCTCTGCGACATGCTCTTCGGCGTCTTCCTGGCCTTCATGACCCTTGTCGTTCTCGGCTTCGCGGGTCGGCGACTGGTCGCCAGCCTGGCCTTCGCCAAGCGGTTGGGTGTGCTCCTGCTGGCCTTCCTGGTCGTTTACGGCGCGGTGGCATATCCCGTCGTTACAGAGTTCCTGCGAGGCGAATACGCCATGCAGGGCTGGGGCCACTCCGAGAAGCTCCTGGTGGACCTCTTTGGCTTCACCACGCCCACCGCGCTGCATCCGCTGTTCGGCACCGACTGGAGCCAGGAGCTTATCGCCGTCCGAGAGGGAACGGCCCGTTTCGCGGACGTGAACACAGTCTTCGTGGGCTGGGCGGTGCTTCTGCTAGCTCTCTTCGCTGCCCTCAGGTACCTGAAACGGGTCAGGGCCTGGGTAGTTGGGGCCCTGGTGTCGGCAGTCCTGGCTATGGGGCCGCTGCTGCACATTAACGGGCGCTCCGTCTTCGACCTCGATGGGCTGCAGGTGAACGTACCTCTGCCCTTCATAATCCTGCACTACATCCCCTTCGTCAATGCCAATCGCGTGCCCCACCGGTTCAGCGCCGTACTCATGCTGTGCCTGGCCGTGCTGGTGGGCTTCGCGGTTTATGCGATCCTCCTCCGTCTGAAAGGCAGAACCGCGGTTCTGGTCGTCTCGGCTACCCTATCGGCCCTGGTGCTCTTCGAGCACCTATCTGTGCCTATGCCCCTCACAGACGCCAGGGTGCCAGACTGGTACTACGAACTGGCGCAGGAACCCGGCGATTTCGCCATTGTGGAGTTCCCGCTGGGGTGGCGCAACAGCTTCGGGGTCTTCGGAGTGGAGCGTACCCAGGCCGAGTACTACCAGACCATCCACCACAAGAGACTGCCTTCGGGCAACATCTCGCGCAACCCAGCGTTCAAATTCGAGTACTTCCAGCGCCTTTCTGTGTTCGATTCCATTGCCCGAGTGGAGTCGTACGAGGAACTGGATCCCTCCCGAGTGGAACAGGATCGCCTCCTGGTAGAAGACCTGATCTACTTCTTCGACATCCGCTACCTGGTCTTCCAGCCTATCGTGCCCGACCGTCCGCCCTACTCAGACACACGTCCGCAGGTGGAGGCGTACGTCCAGCAGGTCTTCCCGGTGGAGAAGGTCTACCAGGACGAGGATGGGTTCACGGTGTACCAGGTTCAACAGCCCGAGGCGCGTACCGAGGTCAACATCGACTTCGGCACGGAGGGAGCACGGCTCTACCAGGGGGAGGGATGGAGCCGTGATGAGATGATAGGCGGCGCTTCCGCCAACTGGTCTGAGTCCACGAGCGCCCAAGTCTTCGTTCCACTGCGCCAGGCGGGAGACTACGAAATGAGCTTCCGCGCCCTGGCCTTCTCCTTCGAGGGCGCTTCAGGGCAGACTCTGGAGGTGATCGTCAACGGCCACCGGCTGCCGGAGCGCTTCTCTATCGGTCCCTCCTGGGACATCTACACTCTGAGTGTCCCCAGCGAGTGTCTGAAGAGCGGACTCAACAAGGTGGTTCTGGACTTCGCCTACGCAGCGTCTCCAAGCGATGTTCTGCCTGGCAGCTTCGAAGTGGGCAGCACTGGTGTCACCTCGCCTGTGGAGATCACCGTCAACAGCGCGGGCCTCCAGGCCGGTGACTTTGCCTATATCACGGTGGACGGAGAGGACGCGTCCACCCACCGGCGCGGGTACAACGTGGCTGTGATAGACGCTCAGACGGGCGTCGTGGTGCAGACCGCGGGTTTCGACACCTTCGCCAACGAGTTCGAGTCGCAAGATCTGGCGGATTTCATAGCCGAGATTATCCACGGCCACATCGTGGCCGTGGCGGTCAAGGAAGACGGTGCAGCCCATCTCACCGAGGCGGCGGTCCAAGCCCTGCGCTCCCTGGGCGCCCAGACAGACATACGCAACACTGAGTACCTGTCTCACTCTATCATCGGAGTCAAGGGAGCCGCTGAGGGGTCCGCGCTCGAAGCCGCCGGCGAGAGTAACTCCTACCTGCACGTAGGCAAGAACCCCGACCAGCGTACCCTGTCCGTGGCGATTGATTACGTCAACGTAGAGCTCAGATGATGCTCCCTCGACCAGGATCAACGCGTGCGGACGCCGTGATGGGGCCGCTGTTGGTCCTGGGCAGCCTCT
>DAOUEW010000077.1:0-27370 GCA_034430275.1 Anaerolineae bacterium
CGGTATAGGAATACTCAAAGGCATGTCGGTCACCCTCAGACGCTTCGTGGACACCTACGTGGGCGACCTGAGGCACTTCCCGAGGAGATACGCCTCAGGCCAGGTGTACCAACGTATGGGTATCACCCAGCGCGGTGCCTTCACCATCCAGTACCCCGAAGAGCAAGTGCCCATGTTCCCCCGCTACCGTGGCCCCTTGATGCTCCTCACCGACCCTGAGAAAGGCATCACCAAGTGCATCGCCTGCGGACAGTGTGAGCGGGCCTGTCCCACGGAGAGCATCAAGGTCACCAGAGCGGAAGAGAAGGTCCAGGATCAAAGGGTGCCCGAATCCTACGAGTATGACATGAACACGTGCATGTTCTGCGGTTTCTGCGTGCAGATTTGCCCGACCGGTGCCCTGGCCCACTCTCCCGTGCTGGAGGTGGGTGCCTACGAGAAAGGCGAGGCCCTCATCCTCAACCTGGAGCGAATGCTGGAGCTGGGCCGCGAGTACGCCCCCGACGGGGTCTGGCCCGCCGAGGAGAAGGAGGCAGTGGCGTCATGACCATTATGCAGCTCGTCTTTCTGGTCCTTGCCGTCGCTGCTATAGGCTCCGCCGTCGGAGTGGTGGCGAGCAAGAACATCTTCTACAGCGCACTGTTCCTCATACTCTGTCTATTCATGGTGGCTGGCTTCTACGTCCTCCTGGAGGCCCCCTTCCTGGCGGCCGTCCAGGTGTTGGTCTACGTGGGGGCCATCGCCGTCCTGATCATCTTCTCCCTCATGCTCACCGAGAAGCTGATGAGCAAGGAGGCACGCGCCTGGAACGAGCAGTGGTGGGTGGCCCTTCTGGTGGCCGCTTGCCTGGCGGCGGTCCTGGTCTACGTCGTGGTGACCGCCAACTGGCAGGTCTCGGATGCGCCAACCATCCCCGATGCCATCGCCGCGCTGGGTAAGACCCTGATGGGCACCTACGTCCTTCCTTTCGAGGTCGCTTCCGTGCTGCTGCTCATGGCCCTCATCGGGTCCATCGTCATCGCGCGTGAGGAGAAGGAAGAGAAGGAATAAGGAGCTAGAGCTATGATACCATTGAGCTGGTACCTGATCGTAGCCGCCATCCTGTTCTGCATCGGCCTGTACGGAGCCCTGGCCAGGCGAAACGCCATCGCTCTGTTGATGGGTATCGAGCTGATGCTCAATGCCGTCAACATCAACCTCATCGCCTTCTGGCGGTACATCACACCCGACATCTTGACCGGCCAGGTGTTTGCGATCTTCGTGATCACCGTCGCCGCCGCGGAGGCGGCCATCGGGCTGGCCTTGATCATCTCCATCTTCCGCAACCGGCAAACCGTCGTCGTCGAAGACGTGGACATGATGAAGTTCTGAGACATCGCCTGGCACTGAGATAGCTGGACAAAGAGGTGACAATGGAAGATCTGGTTAAGATAATACCCCTCATCCCGTTGGTTCCCCTCCTCACCTTCGCGATCATCGCCATCTACGCGAGGCGATACAACAAGGTGAGTAGCTATCTGGCGGTGGCCGCCATCTTCATCTCCTGGCTGCTTTCCATGGTCATCGTCTTTAACGCGGTGATGCACATGCCGCATTTCGCCGAGGAGCCAGCGGTTCACCTGACACTGCTGCGTATTCCTACTGGCGCCACCACGCTGGACATAGGCGTGCAGATCGACCCCCTCACTGTGGCCCTGTTGTTCATGGTGCCCACCGTCTGTCTGATGATCTTCATCTACTCCATGGGCTACATAGAGGGGGACCCGCGCTACTCGCGCTTCTTCGCCTACATCTGCCTTTTCGCCACGGGGATGCTGGGCCTGGTGGTGGCTGATAACCTGCTCTTGCTGTTCATCTCGTGGGAGGTGATGGGGCTCTGCTCCTACCTCCTCATCGGCTTCTGGTACGAGAAGCCGTCCGCCATGTGGGCTGGACTGAAGGCTTTCATCACTACCCGCATCGGCGACGTGCTGCTGATGCTGGGCATGGTGATCCTCTACTCACAGACCGGGGCCTTGAGGTTCGAGACCGTGTTCGCCGGCGTCGAGCACCTGGCGGAGACCAACCCCAACCTGATGTACATCACGGCGCTGCTCGTCTTCGGCGGTGCCGTGGGCAAGTCGGCCCAGTTTCCGCTTCACGTCTGGCTGCCCGACGCTATGGAGGGCCCAACCCCTGTGTCGGCGCTCATCCACGCCGCCACCATGGTGGCTGCTGGAGTCTTCCTGGTAGCCAGGATGTTGCCCATCTTCTTGGTCCTCTCTGGCATGCCCGCGCTGGCCTGGGTGGCCGCCATTGGCGCTATCACCGCCTTCTTCGCGTCCACCGTAGCTATCGCCCAGGATGACATCAAGCGAGTGCTGGCCTACTCCACCATCAGCCAGTTGGGCTACATGATCATGGCTCTGGGCATCGGGGGCTTCGTGGCCGCGGTGTTCCACTTGATCACCCACGCCTTCTTCAAGGCGCTCTTGTTCCTGGGCTCTGGTTCGGTTATCCATGGCGTAGGCACCAACGACATGATGGAGATGGGCGGCCTGCGCAAGAAGATGCCCTACACCTTCTGGACCTTCCTGGTGGGCATGTTGGCCCTGGCTGGCGTGCCGCCATTGGCCGGATTCTGGAGCAAGGACGAGATTCTGGCCGTCGCCTTCGCACAGAACCCTGTGGTCTGGGTCATGGGTACCTTGGCCGCCTTCATCACGGCCTTCTACATGACCCGGCAGGTGTGCCTCACCTTCGCTGGTGAGCCGCGCAACAAGGACATCCACGCTCACGAGAGTCCACCCTTGATGTACGTGCCGTTGATCGTCCTGGCCGTAGGCGCGGCGTTGCTGGGACTGCTGGGCGTGCCCGCCGAGGTGCCAGTTCTGGGGCCGCTCCTGGGCAACAACCCCTTCCATCACTTCCTGGCCGAGCAGTTCAGCCAGTGGCACTACGCGCACCTGCCTCACGTGGAGTTCAACGGCTCGGTGATGCTGATCTCCATCGTCATGGCGGGATTGGGAATCGGTCTGGGGTATCTCCTCTACGGGCGCAAGCCCCTCGGGGAGGGCCAGCGGGACCCCCTGGAGCGCCTGGGTGTCATCTGGACCCTGCTGAGGAACAAGTACTACATAGATGAGATCTATCGCGCCACCGTCATCCGCGCGGCCATCGGTCTAGCCGACGTGTTCTTCAGATTCGACCAGGGTGTCATCGACACCATCGTCAATCTGGTCGGCAAGCTCACCGAGCGCTGGTCGTACGTGAGCGGTCTCTTCGACACCTACGTCATCGACGGTATCGTCAACGGCGTGGGCCGGGTGACCTCAGCCGTGGGCGAGGAGCTCCGCTTCATCCAGACCGGTCGCGTACAGAACTACATGGTCATCGTCGTCATCAGCGTGGTGTTGCTGATGGGCGTATTCCTGTACATGTAAGAGACTTCGAGGAGGATGCTTAATATGGAAGGCTTCCCGATTCTGACCGTGATCACCCTCACCCCACTGCTGGGGGCGTTGGTGATTCTGGCTATCCCCCGGGACAAGGAGAGGGCCATCAAGCTGTTCGCCATTCTGCTCAGCCTGATCCCTCTCGTCCTCTCCATCGTGGTCTGGTTCGGCTACGACTTCCAGGCCGCGACGCTCCAGTTCACGGAAGAGTATCAGTGGATACCGACCCTGAACATCAAGTATCGCCTGGGTGTGGACGGCATCAGCGTGCCCATGGTCTTCTTGACCGCGCTGTTGACCGTGATCTCGCTCTACTACTCTTCCCACGTGATCAAGGTGCGGGTCAAGGAGTACTTCTTCTTCTTCCTCCTTCTGGAGATGGGCATGATGGGGGTCTTCACCTCCCTGGACTTCTTCCTGTTCTACGTCTTCTGGGAGATCGGGCTGGTGCCCATGTACTTCCTGATCGGCGTCTGGGGAGGCGAGCGTCGCGAATATGCCGCCATCAAGTTCTTCCTCTACACCCTGTCCGGTAGCGTGCTCATGTTGCTGGCGATCCTGGCCATGTACTTCGCCGAGCGGACCTTCGACATCATGGAACTGGCGGCTCGCCAACCCTTCTCTGACAACACTCTCTTGCAGGGTCTGGCCTTCTGGGGCATCTTCGCCGCCTTCGCCATCAAGGTACCCCTCTTCCCGTTCCACACCTGGTTGCCCGACGCCCACGTCGAGGCCCCTACGGCGGGTAGCGTGATCCTTGCCGGCGTGCTGTTGAAGCTGGGCTGCTATGGTTTCCTGCGCATCCTCCTCCCCATCTTCCCGGCGGCCTTCCAGACCTACGCGCCCATCGTGGGAGTGCTGGCCCTGATCAGCATCGTCTATGGTGCCCTGGTGTCCATGGCCCAGTGGGACCTGAAGAAACTCATCGCCTACTCTTCGGTCAACCACATGGGATACGTGATGCTGGGCGTCTCTGCCGCCGCCTACGCGGGGGTGAACATGGCTGGCAACCCCGCCCTGCTGGACAGCGCGACCATCGCCGTCAACGGCGCCATCATGCAGATGTTCAACCACGGCATCATCACAGGAGGCCTGTTCCTGCTAGTGGGTATGATCTACGAGCGAGCACATACCAGGGACCTGAAAGCCTTCGGCGGTCTGGCTAACAGAGTGCCCCGCTACTACGCCATCATGATCACTACGTGTCTGGCCTCGCTGGGCTTGCCTGGTCTGGCTGGCTTCGTGGCCGAGTTCATGGTCTTCCGGGGCGCAGTGGCTATCGTACCCTTGCTCGCCGCCTTGGGAGTCCTCGGCGTAGTAGTCACCGCCGCCTTCTTCCTGTGGAAGGTGATCCAGGGCATGTTCCTGGGCCCGGAGAACGAGAAGTGGGCTGGTCTGGCCGACATGGAACGGTACGAGGTGCTGTGTATGGTACCCCTGATCTTCTTCATGGCTCTCTTTGGTCTGTACCCGGTCCCCATCATCAACATCATGAACAATACCGTCTACAACATGCTGCACACCCTGTCACTTATGATCGGCGGGTAGTCCGGCGGGAGTTGGTTCGACGAATGGAGGTTCCAAATTGGACTGGGCTGAAAGCTTGATCTTGCTCTCACCGCAGTTGCTCCTCCTCGTCTGGGCCTTGCTGGTGCTGGGCCTGGACCTGGTGGTCAAGAAGGCCAAGGATGGCCTGGCCTACCTCGCCCTGGTGGGTTTCGCCCCGCCTCTGGTGGCCGCCATCTACCTGCTGTCACGGGGCGCCGACGCTTCGCTGCTCTCTGGCATGGTCCGGGTGGATGCCTTCTCGCTCTACTTCACCGTCATCGCCTCGCTGGCCGCGGGATTGGTGATCCTGGCTTCTCTGGAGTACATGAAGGCTCGCACCCACTATCGAGGCGAGTTCTACGGGCTGCTCCTGTTGGCGGCGCTAGCTATGACCCTGATGGCCTGCTCCACCAACCTGATCATGATCTACCTCTCCATCGAGTTCATGAGCCTGACCTCTTACTTGCTGGTGGGCTTCTTCCGCGACGACCCCAAGTCCAGCGAGGGTGGGTTGAAGTACTTCCTGTTCGGCGCCATCACCTCCGCTCTGATGCTATATGGCATGTCGCTGATGTACGGAGCTACGGGCACCACAGACCTGAGGGAGATCTCCTCCGTCTTGGTGGCCACACGGGCCAACGTGCCGCCCACCCGCTTTCTGATCCTGCCCGCGATCCTGCTCATGCTGGCCGGGTTCTCGTTCAAGATGGCGCTGGTGCCTTTCCACCAGTGGTCGCCCGACGCCTACGAGGGCGCGCCCACTCCGGTAGCCACCTTCCTCTCCGTAGGTCCCAAGGCCATGGGCTTCTCCATTCTGCTCAGGGTGCTGCTCACCGCCCTGCCTCTGTTCCACCTCGATTGGGTGGCCATCCTCATGGGCATCTCCCTGGTGACCATGACCCTGGGCAATCTGACCGCGATGAGGCAGACCAATATCAAGCGTATGTTGGCCTACTCCAGCATCGCTCAGGCAGGCTACATTCTGGTGGGCATCGTGAGCATCGGCCCGTACATCATCATTGGCGGGATCCACGGTGTCCTGCTTTATCTGATGGCCTACCTCTTCACCAATGCGGGGGCCTTCATCGCCGTCATCGCCTTCTCCCACGTGACCAATTCCGACGAGATAGACGATTACAGGGGCCTGGTGAGACGAGCTCCCGTCCTGGCCGCAGTCATGGTCATCTTCTTCATGTCTTTGGCGGGACTGCCGCCGACGGCGGGTTTTGTGGGCAAGCTGTTCGTATTCGGGTCAGCGGTGGATGCGGGATACTACTACCTGGCCATCGTCGGGGTGCTGAACAGCGTCATCTCCGTGGTCTACTACTTCAACATCGTGCGGCAGATGTTTTTCCTCCCGCCCGCCGTCGAGGACCGGCTCACCCTGCCGCGCTTCCCCATGGTTGCGGTGATTGTCTCCGTGGTGCTGGTTCTGCTCATTGGCCTCTACCCGCAGCCGCTCATCGACCTAGTCAACCAGTCGGTGACGACCATACTAGCCATGGCGCCATAGTAGGCGTCGGTCCTCACAGCTAGCCAAACGAATGCCACCCCGATGGGGTGGCATTTGCGCTTCTGGTGTCGCCGCTTGGTCCTCTCGTCCATCCTCCCACCGCGGGCATCCGTTCACAAGCGGCCACTTGCCGCTTCCACAACGTAGGGCAAGCCTTCCGCTTGCCCAGCCACAGCACGTCACTGTCAGACCCAGCCTGACTCGGCATCCACTCCCAGCATCACCGTTCACCGTTGCGCACTTTTCCGCACAGACTTCCGCCATCCAGCCCTCTGACTGAGTCATAATCCACATCCCTGAAGCTCGATCCAGCGCGTGCCAGACACTAGATATGGCCGAAACCGCCTCCGAGGCCCCCTATCTCGCATCCATCGCGGTTGGCTCCGGGTCTCTCCCTCCCATAGCGGCCTGGACCAACAGCCCCTCTTGACCCCTCGGCCCCTCCATTCGCCTTTAATACCATTTTAAGACCGCCTTTATGGCCGTTTAATGTGGACACAATATGATATGTGTGCGAGAGGGCGAGGCAAGGCCATTGATTGGCGCTTCGGCAGATTGGGCACATACTTGGGGGACGTGCACGGTCGCGGTGAGTTCCGGCGCTATCGCGAACGAGAAGATCGCCGTCGACGCCTCGTGGGACAGACCCTCGCCCTTCTCACTCTCTTCTAGAGTATCCCGTACCGCGCCTGGCCCACCGTGACCGTCGCCACCGAGACCCCATCGCAGGCAGAAACAGGTCAATAGCCAGGGCCTAATACCCCGACTGCTTCCCCGTCAGACTCTCTACCTCGACCTCGATCACAGCGACCTTGTCCAACGCCCCTTCGGCATACTCGAACGGTCCACGCGCGTAGTGTCCAAGGATCACATCCAGCGCCTTCCTCTTCTCCTCTGCGTCCTCCAGCAGGCACGCCTTGCCGAAGCCGATCACGCTGCGGTACCTCACCGTCCAGTCGCAGGGCACGTCCGCCGGGACGTATTCCTCGTCGACGTCCACCTCGAAGCAGACGTTTGGGTTCTCCTCGATGATCTCGATCTTCCTGCCCTCGGGGGCAGAGTGGAAGTAGAGGCGATGGTCCTCGTAGCCGAAGCTCAAGGGAACGACGTAAGGGAGGCCATTGGAGCATAGCCCCAGCCTGCATACCTTGGCCCTCTCCAATATCGACTCTATGGTCTGTCTGTCCTTGATCTCTTTCTCCGTTCTTCTCATCCAGCCTCACCCTTGTGCGCCACGGCGATCAGCCTGCTCGCCGCCATGTCGTAGGGCGCGCCACTCAGGTCTCCATAGACGTCCACCCGGTCGAAACCGGCGTCCCTCAGCAGCTTGCTCAGCTCACCGGCGGAGTACTGCCTGGTGGTCACCGTAACCTCTCTCTGCTCCCCGTCCTTGAGAATGATCCACCGGTTGCCCAGAGAACTCCAATCGGGGGCGAGCGTCCTCTCCTCCAGGATCAGCATCCCCTCTTCCTCGCGCCAGTCGCGCTCCCGGAATACGCGAGCCAGAATCTCCTTGCCCATCATGTCCAACAGCAACGCACCACCTGGTCTCAGCGACACATGAGCGTTCTCTAGGACCTGTCGTTCCTCACCCTCGCTGGCGAAATAGCCGAAGGAGGTGAAGTAGTTGACGACAGCCTCGAAGGCCTCTGGCCGGCAAAAGGACCTCATGTCGTCCTGCACGAACTCTATCTCCAGCCCGTCCTGCGTGGCGCGTCTCCGCGCCTCCTCCAGATAGGTTTCCGTCCTGTCCACGCCGGTGACCTGGAATCCGCGCCGTGCGAGCTCCAAGGAGTGCCTGCCCACGCCGCAGCAGAGATCGAGCACAGCAGCCCCTGGGGTGAGTCCCAGCAGGGACACCATCGCCTCCACCTCCCGCGGGGCGCACTCCCACCGTCGCTCCGTGAAGAGCAAGGGACCCGCCGTCTCCCAGAAGGAATCCTGTTCGTGCCACACGCGACCCTCACCCAAGCCTCACCCCTCTTGCACAGCCTTACCGTCCTCAGGTAGATGGCGGGCGAGCCCAACGGTGGTTGCTCGCCCGCTCCCACATCCGAATCCGTGATCCAGGCCAGAGCACAGCCCCCCGCACGAGGCTGATTCCACGGCACTGCTCAATACTGCTGCACCGACGGACCCCGTGCGATTCACTGTGCCACGTTTCTGTGGGACACGGACGCCCCGCATCCCTCATCCACCGACCGAAGTTGCCGTCGTCCTACGGCCCGTAGGTCTCCGCCAGGTACTGCACCAGAATCTGGGCCTCAGCGTCGGTCAACTCAGCGCCTTTGGCGATCATGCGCTGCACGGTGGAATCCCACTCCGCCTGGGCCTTGGTCGCGCCCTCCACGACGTCCAGCGCGTGACACCGCGCACATCGCGCCTCAAGGAGTTGATCACCACTGAGCTCTCCAGATGTCTCCTCCTCCGGTGGCGGGGCAGCAGGCTCCTCCGCAGCGCCTCCGCAGGCCACCGCCACGCCCAGGATCACCAATCCCAGCACTGCCAGCAACAAGATCGTCGTCCGTACCTTCATCGTCGCCTCCTATAGCCACACCAACATGAAATACCACAATGCACTGGCCGCAAAACAACCCAGCAGGGAGAAGCCAGCAGCAGCCCCGTAGACGCCCGCACGCTTGAGGAATCTCCGGAACCGCCGTGCGATAACCACCTTGACTGTCAGGATCGCCGCCGTGAGTGTGCCCAGGGCGGCGTGCAGAGGAACCCGCAGCGAATACGCAACGTAGGGAAGATGGACAACACAGATGAACGCTACGCTTAAGGTGAGCAGCAAGACGGCGTCACCACCCAACCGATGCCACAGCCGCAGACCGCTGACCGGCAGCGGGAGCCACTTCATTCTCCCGCGCAGCCGCAACCCGCTCACGGCCTGGCCGGCGGCCACGACCACGGCGAGCGTGGCCAGCAAGGACTTGAGCATCAACAGCGACATCGCGTCACCTCCTTCGAAGCAGCTTTGTAGGTTTGGCCACCTCAGCCACCCGCTGGCGGACTGTACGCCAGGAGACTTCCGAGAGCACAGGCGTCTAGGTACCGCCCGTGCGCGCAGAGCGCTTCTCTAGAGCCTCCCGCATCGCCTCGTGGTCGCTCCAGGGATACTCCGTCGTGCCGAAGCACATCGACCTCTCGTGCCCCTTGCCCGTCACGAGCACCAGATCTCCCTCCTCCGCCATGTCCACCGCGAACTGGATGGCCTCGGCCCGGTCACCGACACACCAGAAGTCGGCTCCCTCGCGCCGGTCTGCCTTCTCGCACCCCTGAGCGATCTGTCTCATGATCCGGTCCAGATCCTCCGTGCGAGGGTCTTCGGCGGTGATCACGATGCGGTCCGCCAGTTCCCCGGCGATCTCCCCCATCAGGGGTCGTTTCTCTCGATCCCGCAGCCCAGCGCTCCCGAAGACGACGATGACCGAACCACCAACCATCCCCCTGGCCGCTCGCAGAGCGTTTCGCAGCGAGTTCGGAGTGTGGGCGAAGTCGATCACCGCCTGGAACGCCTGCCCAACATCCACCTGCTCCATGCGGCCGACGACCTGTTCCACCGCCTCGATACCATGTCGTACGTCCTCTTCCGCGATGCCCTGAGAGAGGCTCACCGCGATGGCGGCGAGAGCATTGTACACGTTGAAGCATCCCGGCAGCTTCGTTTGCACCTGGAAGTCGCCTTCAGCGGTGAGGGCGGTGAAAGACACTCCCGGCGGCAAAAGAGCAACGTCCACGGCTCTCACGTCTGCTTCCTCGGCTATCCCATAGGTCAGCCGAAAGTCAGCGGGGATCTCCCGCAGGTACTCGAACGAAGCGGGGTCATCGGCGTTCAGAACGGCGACCTTGGCCACTCCCGGCTTCCGGGCAGAGCTCTGTAGACTGCGAAAGAGGCGGGCCTTGGCCTCCCGGTACTCCTCGAAGCTGCCGTGGAAATCCAGGTGCTCGTGGGTGATATTCGTCACTGCCGCCACGTCGAAGTCGCACGCGGTCACCCGGTGCTGTGCCAATCCGTGGGAGGTCGCCTCCAGCAATGCGAACTCGGCTCCTGACTCCACCATCCGAGCCAGGTAGCCCTGAACCTCCAACGCATCCGGTGTCGTGGTGTGGAGGCCCGTCTCGTACTGCTCTCCTCCGATCACAGCGTTGACGGTGCTGATCATCCCTGCTGTGTGCCCTGCGGCACGCAGGATCGACCAGATCAGATTGATGGTGGTGGTCTTGCCGTCGGTCCCGGTGACGCCGATCAGCCGCAGTTTCCTGGAAGGGAATCCGTGCATCGCCGCCGCCAGGTGGGCCAGGGACTCCCTTCCATCGGGAACGAGGACGGCGGGAATGGGCCACTCGCCCCCGGAGGTTGGCCGCAGGTACTCCTCATCCTCGACCACCAGGGCCACCGCTCCTGCCTCGATAGCCTGGCGGATGTAGTGGTGCCCGTCGGACTCCACGCCCTTGTAGGCCACGAAGAGGTCCCCCGCTCTGACTTCGCGAGAGTCGCAGGCCAGGCCACGGACAGAGACACCTCCTGTGTTGACCTCGATCGGCCAGGGGAGAGCAGAGAGCAAGTCCTCCAGACGTTTCTTCACGGTCTCACCTTGCCCGGACTACCGCATCTACCGATGGACCCACGGACTCACCAGGATTGTAGCAGAACCCCCACATGCTGTCCACGCCACGCAGCCACGACACACGAGGACCGAGGCACTTGGCCCGCCCACGGTTGGAGTGAATAGAGGAGGACTGGTCAGATGACTAACCGAGCCCAAGAGGAAGATAGTAGCTTATGTCGAGATCGAACCAGCCTAGCGTGAGTTGCTGCCGATCTTCGGCGCCTTCGTAATCGCGCAGTACGAGGGTGATCTCGTCGTAACCTGTGTACCCAGGACTAGGATCGAAGCTGAGCACGTCGTTGGAACTGCCCTGGCCGTACACGACACAATGGTCCGCCCCCTCCACGTACCACCTTGGCCACGTTCCGCTGTCCTCGAGATCGTGCTCGTAGGGGGTAAAGTCCACCACGATCCACTCATCTATGTTAGGGCTGTAGCGGTCAGGCACGTGAGGATCGATCCAGGGTGGCCGGTTGCTGGTCATCCACCAGGCCTCCCAGGCGTACTTGCGCACGAAGCTGTAGGAGAGCCAGGCATAGCCGTAGCAGCCCCAGTCGTCTCCGTAGGAGTTCACAACCTTGAAGCCACCCACTCCGGCCCAGTTGTTGTCATAGCCCACCACGGCCACGGCGTGCAAGCCCCGGTAGCTGCTGGGGTTAGCAGGCGGTGTGACCACTTGAAAACAGTCATAGTAGTCGAATTCGGAGTAGATGGGGAACCCCAGCACGAAGGGGTCATTGTTCGCCAGCCATTGCTTCAGGGGGGCGAGATCGTGGTTCAGTTGCGGCCCGTACGGAGGCCCGACGTCGATGAAAAACGCCCCATGGCTTATCCCATCGTAATCCTCTGCCGCGCTCTTCTGCGCTGAGGAAGGCTGCGTGCCGCAGTTGAACGGGTTCCACGGGAACTGGCTCCAGGGCAGGTCTCCCTGGTCCACGATGAGGGCCATGGCGTCGCCTATCTGCGCCCCGTCGTCACAGTTCCAGTCGGTCCTATCCGTGATCTGGTTGTAGACGAAGCTGGGGCTGAAGACGTGGTCAGGATCAGCACCACCGTTCCCCAGCTCCCATCCGTGCTCCAGCCACTCCTGGTAGGTCTTGTAGTAGTAGCTGGCGGCCCAGCCGGTGCAGGTGGCCGTGTCGCCCTGGTCGCCAATGGGAGCGATCCCATCTCCCGACGGCTGGCCCTTGAGCAACGAGGAGGGTTCGGTGAGATCGACAGCGTCGGGCAGCTCTTCCGCTGCGCCCGGCATCTCCGGCAGGCCCACCAGGCTCTGCTTGTCCGCACTAGACGGCACCATACCGAGACCGCCCGGCGGAGTCGAGGTCTCGCTGGACGGTGAAGTACCGGGGTCTTCCTGATCCATCGGCGCTGAGAGGGCGGGCGCTACCGCACTGGACGGCAGGGCCGCGGCGAGAAGTAGCCCCAGGACCAGGGACAGCACCACAAGCCCGAAGCCTGTCTTCGACAAACGGCGGAATCGCCTATCTCCGTACATTCTCCCCATCCGGCGGACCGATCACTGTACCTAGTATACCAGATGAACCCCGGTTGACAAGTCAGGCCGGTATCACACTCTATTCGTCTTGACGATCACTGGCCCCGGACCGCTTCTCCGGGCACACGCTCCAGCGTGTTGAACCGGGCTTCTGCGCTGGTTCCTCTCCCGACTCTCCTTCCCCGCAAGCACCCCATCTCAACCTGCCCACCACGGCGCTCATCCCGGCCAGGCCGAGCATGGCCTCCTGGAGGGCCGCCAGCTCCTCCAGGGGAGGCAACTCCTCGGTGGCCTTCCGCGCCCGGGCCAAGGCCTCCTGCACGTCCTGGGGCAGATTCTCGAGGTCGGGGGGTTCCGCTGTGCTGCTTTCGTTCTTCGTCACTTGCGGCTCCTGGCTGCTCTTCCCCAGTATAGGCGGACGTCACGAAGGAGTCAACCTCCTCTGACGGAGGTACTTGACAAGCGGCTGCGCCTGTGCTACTCATACCAACACCGCGTATTCCTCCACGATACTCCAGAGGGTACGACCACATGAACCCTTCAATCCCGCCCGGACGACTGCTCGATGGTGCCCTGTGTGCAGCCCTTCTGCTGTTGTCCACGGCCTGTCTGCAAGCCACGCCTATAGCCACTCCGACCCCATCTCCCGCGATGCCCTCCCCGACCAGTCAAGCCAGCCCCACACCTGAGGCTCTGCCCACCGCCACCACGCTTCCCCAAGAGGCCAGGGTCGAGGAGATCCTGGCTAACATGACCACGGAGCAGAAGGTGGGCCAGCTCTTCATGGTCCACTTCAACGAGACCTACTTCTCGCCGGCCCTGGAGCAGATGATCACCCAGTACCACGTGGGAGGGATCATCATCTTCCCCCACAATCTCACCACTCTGGAAGACCTGAGCACGCTCATCTCCAGCGCTCAACAGGCAGCAGCCAACAACGAACCCAGCATCCCCCTTCTCGTGGCCGCCGATCAGGAGGGATGGCCCATCTTGCGGCTCCCCGAGGGCGCGACGGTGTTCCCCAGCAACATGGCAGTGGGCGCCACCGGCTCCGTCGAGGATGCGCAGTTGATGGCCTCCGTCATGGCCACGGAGATGCAGGCCGTGGGCATCAACATGAACCTGGCCCCGGTGATGGACGTCAACAGCAACCCCCTCAACCCCGTCATCGGCACCCGCTCCTTCGGCTCCTCTCCAGAACTGGTGTCGCGCCTGGGTACGGCCATGATCGAGACCTACCAGTCCCACGGTATCCTGGCCACGGCGAAACACTTCCCCGGCCACGGCGACACCAGCGTCGATTCTCACTACGACCTGCCGGTCATCGACCACGACCTGGCCCGATTGGAGTCCGTCGAGCTGCCGCCCTTCCAGGCTGCGATCTCAGCAGGTGTCGACTGCATCATGACCGCCCACGTCAGCGTGCCAGCGCTCGATCCAGCGCCCGACCACCCAGCCACTATTTCCTCAGCCATCCTGCAAGGGCTGCTCAGAGAGCGTTTGGGCTTCCAAGGACTCATTGCCACCGACTCGCTGAGCATGGACGCGCTGATGGATCAGTACGACCTCTCCACCGCCACCGCCCTCGCCTTCGAGGCCGGGGCGGACCTCCTGATGTTCGGCTTCACACCATGGCACCCGGCCTCGGAACAGCTCCCCGCCTACGACAGGGTGCTCCAACTGGTGGAGGAGGGCACCATCCCCACTAGCAGGCTGGATGAATCGGTGCGGCGTATCCTGATCACGAAGGCCAGACGCGGCGTCCTCGAGTGGCGACCCCCGGATGCGGATCAGGTCCTGGAGCAGGTGGGCACCCCGGACCATCTGGCCGCTGCTCAGCGGGTGGCCCTGGATTCGATCACCCTGCTGAGAGACGACGAGGGGCTCTTGCCCCTGTCTCCAGAATCGTCCTTGCTGGTTGTGTATCCCCGGGGTGGGGCGGGCTTGGGCCAGGCGGTACTGGAGCACGCCCCTCAGGCCAGCCTCCTGGAGGTGAGCGAGAGGCCCACGTCACGGGAGTTCGTGCAAGCCGCGGCCCAGGCCGAGACCGCGGACCTCATCGTCGTCGGCACCCGTGACGTGGGTGAGTACCCCGAGCAAGCCGCGCTGGTGGAGGCCCTGAGGGCAAAGTATCCAGTCATAACCGTGGCCCTCGATTCGCCCTACGACCTCTCGAGCTACCCCGAGGTTTCCACGTACCTCTGTACCTACGGGCGCGCCATGGTCTCCCTGCAAGCACTGGCCCAGGTGCTCTTCGGTCTCGAGGAACCAAGAGGCCGGCTGCCGGTGGAGCTGCCCGGGCTGTACCAGGTCGGAGACAGCTACACCCTGGAGATATAGCCAGACCCCGTTCTCCGGTGGAGAAGGGCCGTCCTGCCAATCCAACCAGACCCCTACCCTACCCCGCACCAACTCGATCCAGCGGGACCCTGGGATGGCTCGGGGCAGACTTTGACTTACCGCTCTCTATGCCGTAGAATGGCTACCACCATTGGAGCGTCCACACGTGTTTCGACTATCCACGGCTCTGCAACTGTGGAGCGACATCGTCTGGGAGACCAGGCTGAAGCTCGTACGCCGCTGGGTTCGGCTCAACGCCAGAAGCAACGGCTGGCTGGGGGTGGGTGAACGTACCTACAAGGGGTTCCTGGCCCACCAGGGCAACGCCAACGCGGCGGCCATCGCCTACTACACGCTTTTCTCTGTCTTCCCCCTCACCTTGCTCCTCATCTCGCTAGGCAGTTTCGTGCTCAATTCGCAGCAGGCCCAGGAGGCAGCTCTCACCGCAGTAGGCACCTATCTGCCCTTTGCCACGGAGCTCGTGCAGAGAAACATCGAGCGCGTGCTGGAACTCAGAGGGACCGCCAGCGTGATCGGTGTCGTCGGTTTCGTCTGGGCCGCCTCAGGTGTGTTCGGCAGCCTCAGCAGGGCCATCAATCTGGCCTGGGACCTGGAACGCCCGCGTCCGGCCTGGGCCGAGCGAGCCTTGGCCGCCGGCCTCGTCCTGCTCGTCGCCTCGCTCTTTTCACTCTCTCTGTTCTCCACAGCAGCCTTCGAGGTAGTGGGGCGTCTGTCCCAGCTCCTTCCATCGGATACACCAATCGGCGGACTGTCGCTGATCGACCTGGCCTCGGCGGGGCTGCCCTACGTCTTCACAGTGCTGCTGTTCTCCTTCCTCTACACGGTCCTTCCCTCCACCAGGGTGACCTGGACCGAGGTGCTTCCTGGTGCACTCCTGGCCAGCGTCGCGTGGGAGGTGGCCAAGAACGGTTTCACCTTCTACCTGGGCAGCTTCGCCACGTACAACCTGGTCTACGGGTCGCTAGGAGCTGTGATCGCTGTGCTCTTGTGGTCCTACATCAGCGGTCTGATCATCCTGCTCGGAGCAGAGTTCACCGTGCAGTACGCCAGAAGACGACGAGGAGAAGCGCCACCTGTGCGCTACCAGGAGCCCAAGAGGTACTGAGACGGTTCCACGGAGAGGTAGGTCGCCCTAGGGCAAGAGGTAGATCTTGTTCATGGCGATGAGGAATAAGCAGCCCAGGACAACGACGTCCATGAAGAACAGAAACGCGAGTATCATCCAGTGCTGGATGGTTATCTCCTCTCCCACCGTCGTCCTCCTTTTCCCCGGCTGAGTCGCCACAGGGCTGCGAAGGCGACTCCTGCACCGTCGCCCCGCGCGTTTGTTACTGCCCATTATACCACACAAGCGAATTACGGGCAATCCGTCTGGCAACAGCGCCAAATGTAGATCAGGCTGCCCGTGGGAGACAGGACAAGACACAACCGGACAGAGACTCCAACACCATGAGCACACGGCCCCAAACCCTCTGTAGCTGCACGGCATGCCTTGCGGCTACGGTTGGGCCGCTGTGTCGACCGATCCCACGGAAAAACGCGCTCAGTGACCTCAGTGATTCACATGACAGACAACTTCGTAGCGGCGGGACCTATCTCGCTACCCCCTTCCACGCTCTCCAGCAGCTATGCTATAATGGCACGTAGCGCAGCCGTCACAGCGAGGCAACGTAAACCACACTGCCCCGTGGGAGACAACACATGGCAGAGCACACGATGGGAAACGTGGCCATAGCGCAGGTCTTCTCCAACATCGCCGACTTGTTGGACATCAAGGGAGAGGAATGGTACCGAGTGCGCGCCTACCGCCAGGCCGCCGAGGCCATCGCCCACTACCCGGAGGAGATGAGCGCCCTCTCCGAGGAGGGTCGCCTGGAGGAGATACCCGGAGTGGGCAAGGCCATCGCAGCCAAGATAGATGAGATGCTGCACACCGGGAGTCTCGAGTTCTACGAGCGGCTCCAGAGTGAGATTCCCGACGGCGTGCTCTCCATCCTGGGCATCCCAGGCGTGGGTCCCAGAACCGTGAGCCTGCTATACAACGAGTTGGGCCTGGTCAGCATCCCCGACGTAGAGGCCGCAGCCCGCCAGCAGAGGCTCCGGAAGCTGAAGGGGCTGGGCGCCAAGTCCGAGGAACGTATCCTTCAAGGCATCCAGACGCTGCACCGCATTTCGGGCCGCCATCTGCTGGCCACGGCTCTACCCGTCGCCGACGAGATAGTCGCCGCTCTCAAGGAGTGCCCAGTTGCCCACGGGGTGACGCCCGCGGGCAGCCTACGTCGCTGTACACCCACCGTGGGCGACATCGATATCCTGGCCGCTTCACATAGCCCCCAGGAGGTTGTGGACTATTTCACATCCCTCCCCCAGGTCCACGAGGTCAGCTCCCACGGGGATACGAAGGCCACCGTATACCTCGACAGCGGCCTTCAGGTGGACCTGATGGTCCTGGAGGAGGAGCACTACGGCTCCCTGCTCCAGCACTTCACCGGCTCCAAAGACCACAACGCCGCCCTGCGAGGATTGGCGCGCCGACAAGAGCTCAGCCTGAGCGAGTACGGCTTCTTGCACCAGGACGGCACGGTAACCGCGTGCGCCACGGAAGACGAGGTCTACTCGACGCTGGGAATGGAGTGGATCCCCCCCGAGCTGAGAGAGGCCAGCGGCGAGTTGGAAGCGGCACGAGAGGGCCGCCTCCCTGACCTGATCACCGAGGAGCAGCTCAAGGGTGATCTCCACACCCACACCGTCTACAGCGATGGCGCCAGCACTGTAGTGGAGATGGCTGTGGCAGCCAAGGCTCGAGGCTACGAGTACGTCGTGATCACGGACCACAGCCAGGGATTGGGTGTCGCAGGTGGCCTCAATGCCGAAGGCTTCGCACGTCAGCGGGACGAAATCGCCTCCATCAACGAGAGGCTGGCACCCTTCAAGATACTCTCCGGAGTGGAGCTGGAAATCAAGACCAACGGAGATCTGGACCTGCCAGACGACGAACTGGCGCGTTTCGACGTGGTCGTGGCCTCGGTCCATCTCGGCTTGCGCCAGGAACGAGAGAAGATGACCGAACGTATCGTGGCGGCCATGCGAAACCCCCACGTGGACATCATCGCTCACCCCACAGGGAGGCTTCTAGGCCAGCGAGACAGCGTGGACCTCGATTTCGAGGCCATTCTGGAGACAGCCGCCAGCACAGGAACAATGCTGGAGGTCAATGCGCAGCCCAACCGGCTGGACCTGGACGGGGAGTTAGCTCGTAAGGCCATCGCACGCGGGATCCTGCTGGCTCTGGGCAGCGACGCCCACCACGACCAGGGCCTGGGGGTGATGAGGTTCGGGGTGGCCACGGCCCGCCGAGGCTGGGCCGAGCCTGCCAACGTGGCCAACACCCTGAGTTGCGAGGAGTTGCTAAGCAAACTCAAGAGCGGCTGAATGGCGGCTCCGAACCTGGTCTTCAAGCGGGATCGGCTCGTCCGGTCACCCTCTCCGCCTCAGGCCCCCGTAGCAGGCGAGGCCTGCCAGCCCGGCGCCCAGCAGAATCAGGCTTGCTGGCTCGGGGACGAACTCCGCAGCGCTGCAATCATCTGCGAACAGGAACCGTCCCGTCACGCTTCCCGACTCTCCGCTGACGTCCAGGTGCCATTGGCCGTAGTCGGCTGGCCTCCACTCAGGGTGTATCCACCAGTAGCGGGCCTTGACTTGGGCCGTGACCTCGTCCTCCGCCAGCCAGGGGTTCTCACAAAGAAAGATCAACTGCAACTCGAACCGCCCCTGTTCGTCAGCACCGAAGAAACCTGTGCCAAAGGGACCAGCGGGGCCGGGGCCAGTCAGCACCAGGGTCAACCGCTCATTCGGCTCCCACCCTCGACTCGTGGCGAAGGCCGCGTAGTCAGGGCAGGGACCAAGCTCCTCCAGCGGGCAGCATTCCACACACCCGGGCACGATGTTCAGGCTCACCTGGGCGAAGGCGGTGCCGCAGGCCAACGCCAGCAACACTACAGCCAGCCCCACGCTCCTCAGCCCGGCGTTCCTCACCCCGCACCTCCTGCTCCCCGCGTCCTCACCTTCAGGTCCTCGTCACTGAAGTGGCCGCTCGCCACCGTCTGCCATCAATGGTCCGCAACCTCGCTGCTGCGAACGAAGACAACCGTCCGCGGACAGTATAAGCAGGGCCGAGCGGCGAGTCAAGCTTCATTCTGAGAGCGGAATCATCCTGCGTGCTCGTCCCGCTCGAGGCCGCAGGCCTTGAAGGCATCATGGCGCGCCATCCAAACCCTCGTGTTTACTCCGCCACCGACCCAACACAAAGCGGGCAGCAACATATCCTGCCCGCTTCACAGATGCAAGATTGTTCTATCGGCGATGTCTATGGGGAAGACGTCCTACGACCGGCGGCCGCGGTACCGCAGACCCGCGTATCCCGCCAAAGCCATCAAGCCGCTGCTGAGGAGGATGACCGAACCAGGCTCCGCCACGAACTCCTCGGCCAGGACCTCGGAGGTCGCCTCGGCATCGCCGGACTCCACACCGCTGACCACCAGGCGATACACACCCGTCGGCTGGCCCGGGCCAGCCGTCCAGCCATAGCAAGGCACGTCCCCATTCTCATCGGATTCCAGAACGAGGGAACAGGAGAGGTCTCCACAGGGCCAGTAGAAGCTCTGCGTGACCTCGTCTCCGGGATAGAAGCCCGAACAGGTGACCGCGGATTTCTGCCCGACGTAGCCGGAAGTGGGGTTGATCTTGATGTGCGGCTGTCCCATGGCCAGGCCTCAGGTGGCCAACAACAGCGCCAGTGCTACCGAGACTGCGACGAGAATCCGTCCGCGGCTCATGCTACCATGCTTGACGTCTCAACGGTGTCTTACACGCCACTATGCATGCTCACGCACATCGTGAAGTAACCACACCCTGGCCACTCGCCAACCAGATCGGGCAGACTTCTCTCGCCGCGAGAGGCTCGCTAGTGTGCGTGGGCGTGATCAGGCGGCCTCATGTTGCCGAAGGCGTTGATCACTACCTCGCTGAGGGCCGGGTGGATGACCTGTGAATCCGCCAGAGGGATGTAGTCTCGCTCGCCGGCGTTCATCAGATACACGATCTGCTGGACCAGGATCGCGGCGTGGGGACCCACGATGTGGCAGCCCAGTATCTTGCCGCTGCCCTGTTCCACCACCACCTTGACCAGGCCATCCTCCTCCCCCATGGCGTATCCCTTGGTCACGTCCATGTAGCTCGCTCTGCCTACCAGGATCTGGTACCCCGCTTCCTTGGCCTTTGCCTCCGTGAGTCCCACGGCACCTACCTGTGGGAAACCATATACAGCATGAGGAACAGCGTGGTAGTCCACCTCGTGTCTGTGATCGGACAGGGCGTTGACGGCCACGATCTCGGCTTCGTAGTTGGCA
The DNA here is from genome assembly GCA_034430275.1 of Anaerolineae bacterium. GTDB lineage: Bacteria > Chloroflexota > Anaerolineae > UBA7937 > B3-Chlor > JAUVXJ01. The sequence goes on from DAOUEW010000077.1 coordinate 20,379, forward strand.
GTATGCCTGAACATGTACTTACCCGTGGCATCTCCCAGCGCCCAGATGCCGGGCTTGCTGGTCTCGAGAAAGGGATTCACTTTGATCCATCCACGCTCGTCGGTCTCCACCCCAGTCTTCTCCGGCTTGAGCAGGTCGGAGTTGGAGCGAACGCCAGCGGCAAGCATCACCTCCTGGGCGCTGAACTGCCGCCTTTCACCGGTCTCGGCATTCACGGCGGTAACGACCTTCAGATCGCCCTTTTTCTGCACCTTCTCCACCCTGTGGTTGGTGAACACGTCCGCGTACCTGGAGAACACCCGCCTCACCACCTCCGAGATCTCAGGATCCTCCCCCAGCAGCAAACGGGGCATCATCTCCAGAACGGTCACCCTGGTCCCCAGAGCAGAGAAGAAGTGCCCATATTCGCAGGCGATGTATCCCCCACCGATGAGGACCAGGCTCTCGGGCAGCGACTCCAGATCGAGAACCGAGACGTGATCCAGGTATCCCGTGGCCTCGAGACCTTCGATGGGCGGCACCAGCGCCCTGGCTCCGGAGGCGATCACGATCTTGGGAGCCGTGATCGTCTGCTCTCCTACCCTCACCTGGTGCTCGTCCACGAACTCGCCGGTCTCGCGGTACCAAGTGAGACCCTCCACCATGGACACACCCTCTTCCATCTGCTCCCTGTCTACCTTCACGAAGGACCTCATACGCCGCAGGATGAGGGCAAAGTCCACGCTGCTCACAGCAGCCTCCACACCGATGCGGCTGGCCTCCTGGAGCTCACGGATCACGTCGGCGGGGTAGAGGAGAATCTTGGAAGGTATACAGCCAGTGTTCAGGCAGGTGCCTCCCATCAGACCGTGTTCCACCAGGGCCACCCTCTGGCCTCCCTCGACAGCCTTCGAGGCCACGTTCATCCCCGCGCCTGAGCCGATGACGATCAGATCGTACTCTTCCATGCTTGCCCGTTATCCTTTCCTGGGGTGAGTTTCCGGCCCCTACTGCCTTCCACGACGTCGGTCATCCCTGCCAGGAGGTCCACGAAGACTTAAGCGCCCAACGTGTTCCAGCCCACCTCACCGCGTCCCCACGGCCCCGCATGGCTGCCGGCTACTCGTGGCCTCGAACCAGGCGCGGAAGGAGGCGCCCCGTGTGCGTCTTGTAGGAACGATACTCATCCCCGAACTGCTGCATCATCATCTCTTCTTCCTGGTCGATGCGCCTGTAGAGCATGACGATGGCCGCAGCGGTCCCCACCATGAAGATCCAGTTCGCGGACACCAGACAGAGCGCCGCCAGAAAGGCGAAGACTACCGAGTACATGGGATGCCTGACCCAACGATACGGCCCCTCGGTGACCAAGACGTGTTCCTCCCTCAACTGGAGACCGCTGGACCACTGCCTGCCGAGCGCATGCTGCACCCAGATCAGGAATGGCAAACAGAGGAGGCCCAGAACCACACCCGCCCAGCGCAGCCGGGAGGGAAGAGGAAGCACGAAAGAACCCATCCACTGCGGTTTGAAAGTGTAGACCACCAACGCGCCAATCAGACCGCAGAAGAGAAGCACTCGCGCCCCGTGAAGCCACCCGCCCTCGCGCTGCTGCACGGCTCGGCGGCCTGGCGAAACCCTCTCACCCGCACGCCGCAGCCTCGCCGCGTAATACACCCGGATCAGGAACAGGCAGAGCCACAGTGCCAGTAGCGCGCTCCTGAATACCCCTTCCTCCCCCAAGTCCGTCTCTCCCTCTCTACTCCAGCTTACACGTAGTCGAGTTCCACCCGGCCAGCCCGCCCAACACCACCGATACCCGCTCCCAGCCTTCTCGCCTCAGGAGACTGGCCGCGATCATCGAGCGCAGGCCGCTCCCGCAGAAGATGTACACGGCGCGATCTCTGGGCACCTCCCCCAGGCGTCCCGGTAGCTGCGTGAGGTGGATGTGCAACGCATCGGGGATGCGTCCCGCCTTCTCCAGCTCCTCCTCGCTGCGCACGTCCAGAATCGCAGTCTCTTCCCCTGTGTCGAGGAGAGCACACAATCGTTGCACCGTGACCGTCCGAACAGAATCGCTCTCCAGGCCCGCGGTGTGCCAGGCCAGCATCCCGCCCGACAAACAGCCCGCAAGATCGTCGTATCCCAGCCGCAGCAGATACCGGGTGGCCTGCTCGGGGTTCTCCCCTTCACTCACCAGCAGGATGGGCGTGCCGTAGGGAAGGAACCATCCCGCGAAGGCCGGCAAGCCCTCCAGCCACACGAACAACGACTGGGGCACGTGAGCCGAGGCGAAGCCCAACTCCATCCTGGTGTCCACCACCAGGGCCTGCTCCCGGCAGCTCGCGAACTCCGCCGGCTTCATAGGCATGGGGGCCGGAAGCGCACCCAGCACCGGTGCCCCCTCCACGTTGTACTTCTCCATACGCCTGAAGTAGGGAGGCCGCTCCAGCTCCCTGGCCACGTTACCCACGAACTCCGCCTCTCCTGTGAACTGGAGCTTGGGGTTCAACTTGCGCTCCAGCCCGATGGTGGTCCACAAACGCTCGGCTATGGCGGTGCCGCAGACGGAGCCCGCCCCGTGAGCCGGACAGACGATGACCGCGTCGCCCAGTGGCAAGAGCCTGCCGAACACCGTCTCGTACAGCAGGCCCGCCATCTCCTCCGCGCGGTCCATGCCCAGCAGGTCCACCCTGCCCACGTCTCCCGCGAAGAGCGCATCGCCGGTGCAGACCGTCCACGGCTCCCCCTGAGGGTCCCGGAGCAGATAGCTCTTGCTGCCGGGGGTATGCCCAGGGGAGTGTATGGCCTCCACCTCCAACCGCCCCACCCTCCAGGTCTGGCCGTCCTCCACCGCCCGCCCGTATCGGTAATCGAGCTGCCTATCCGCGTGCCAGATCTCGGCATCCGTCCGCTGGGCCAGCTCCAACGAACCGATGACGTAGTCCTCGTTGCGATGGGTCTCCAGGATGTACCTTATGCGCAGACCTTCCCTGTAAGCCCTCTCCACGTAGACCTCGCAGTCGCGCCTGGGGTCGATGACCAGAGCCTCTCTCTGGTCGCCGATGAGGTAGGAATAGTGAGCCAAACCCTCCGACTCGATCCGCTCGAAGAGCATCCTTCACCTCCATAGGTGGTTCGCTGGGACGGGCGTGGCTACCGTGGACTGCTTCCCGTCACCGTGGGGTTCTCTGGGTAGGAGGTCCACTCGGTGAAGGACCCCTCGTAGATCTTGACCTGGGGATAGCCCAGGTACCATTTGAAGAGCAGAAACTCGTTGGTCGCCTCCCGCCCCGTGCCGCAGGAGCAGATGATAGTCTTGTCCGGCGTGGCACCGTGGGTCTCGATGATGGCCTGGAGCTCGTCGTCGGGCTTGAGGAGCCGCTTGTTCCTCTCGTACATCAAACTGGCCCACGGGAGATTGACCGCGCCGGGTATGTGTCCGGGCTTGATCCAGGGGCCCTGCCCCTCGTACACGGCCGCCGGACGGGCGTCCAGCAGGAGAACTTCTTCTTGGTCCTTGATGGCCTTGAACTTCTCGTACTCCACGAAGTACTCCTGGCGCACCTGGGCCACGAAATCCGACTCCTCGACCTTGGGGAAGACCTTGGTCAGGGGTCTCTGCTCCTCCTTCCACTTGTCGCTGCCACCGTCGAGAACGTAGACCTGGTCGTGGCCGAAGCGGGCCAGGGAGTAGGTCACCATGGTCTGTTCCAGCCCGTCGCCCCAACCCTTTGCGGGCCCGCTCCCGGTGTACACCACCGCGGGCGAATCGGCCCGGAGCCCCAGCAGCCGAAGGGCTGGCTGGACAGTCTCTGGAGGGACGAAGACCCCTGGTGTGCCCCCACGAGACAACCGCAGCAGGCCCTCGGGCAGATACACCGCCCCAGGGATGTGCTCCGCGACGTAGTCGTGGATATTGGGCTGGCAGTCGAGGATCGTCAATCCTGCGTCTTCGAGATGCGTCTGGAGCCAATCTGTGGAGACCCACTTGACGGTGCCCTTCCCGTGGGGATAAGCCTTGGCCATCTTGCTCTCCTTCCTCTATCTGCGCCGCACCCGTGAACCCGTGCGACCGTAATCATACCAAAGAGGACCAGAACGCTCAAGAATCCTCTCCTTCGATCCACACCACATCTTCACCCTCAGGTCTGTCGATCTTGAACACCACCAACCGGAAATCGTAGTCCGACTGGTTCCACAGGCTATGCTGGTCTCCAGGGCTACAGATCAGGGCGTCTCCCGGCTGTACAGTGTACTGCTCGCCGCCGATCTCGATCAGAGCCCGGCCCTCCAGCACGTAGAAGACCTCCGTCTGCTCCCGGTGCAGGTGCAGGCGCTGCCTCGTCCGCGGCGGCACAGTCACCACTTGCAGCAGGTGACCCGGCGCTTCGAAGTCCTCGCCGGAGAAGATGATGATCTTGCTGTAGTCCTGCTCCTGGACGATCTCGCCCGAGCCCGCTGCTCTGTACTTCATGGCTCGCAACCCACCTCATGGCTCATGCTCGTTGTCCCGACATCTTGGCCCAGGTACTATCGGCGCCATGCAAGACGACCCCGTAGCCGCACGGCAAACCGTGCGGCTACACAGCTACCACACGCACCACGTCCGCATGACCGGGTGAAGCCCGCGTCCTAGCCACAGGGTGGAACTTCAAGCGTTCTCCAGAGGCCATCGCGCCAGATCGATGGCCCTGGTGTCCATCAGCGGCGACGTCCGCCCTTGAGCTCCTCTTGCAGCGCGCTGAGCCGCTCCCATTCCCCTTCTGCGGCCAGCCTGGCCTGCGCGGGCCAGGTGCCGGGGTCCGCCAGCGCCGTCAAGTCGGCATCGGCAATGATCTTTTCCAGGCGCTCAACGGGGGCCATAGCAAGCTGGGCGAAGGTGGAGATGCCCGCCTCCCGAAGTAGCCCAGAGATCTTGGGGCCGATACCCTCGATACGTGTCAGATCGTCGGCCACTCGAGGGGATGGCGGCGCAGGCGCTTCCTTGGGCGCTCTTCCTCCGATGACCCACCACAAGACCGCCATCGCCACCAGTGCGGCGACGATCAGCACGATCACCGCATAGACGTACTGAAAGGGGTCGCCATTCGATCCAAGAGGGACGGCAAAGCCAGTGCCGGTCATGGCGACCGCCAGGCAACCCAGAAGAGCACTCATTCTCCCTAGCATGGCACACACCTCCTTTCTTCTCTATGTGCATGGCGCGGTCTTCGAGACGAACCCATGGCCGCGCGGTTTGCGGTGCGGCTACAGACGAGAACCTGCAATCGCCCTCAGCCCGCCTTCCCCAACTCCGACGTGCAGAACGCACAACGCGTGGCCTTGAGGGGGATCGTGGACAGGCAGAACGGGCATTCCTTGGTCGTGGGCTCCGCGGGCGCCTCCTCTTCCCGGCGTATCCGGTTCATCATCCGGATCAAGAAAAACATCACCAGGAGGATGACCAGGAAGCTGATCACCGCATTGAAGAACACGCCGTAGTTGATGGTCACCGCCCCCGCGGCCTGCGCGTCAGCCAACGACGCGTAGGGTGCCTCGGGCGCACCCGCCTTGAGCAGCACGAAGAGGTTGGCGAAGTCCACCCCGCCCAGCAGTAGGCCGATGGGCGGCATGACCACGTCATCGACCAGCGACTTGACGATGGTCCCAAACGCCGCGCCGATGATGATGCCCACGGCCATGTCCACGACGTTTCCCCGTAGTGCGAACTCCTTGAACTCTTTCCACATGCTTGCCTCCGGCGCACCTCACTGCGCACACGCCTATTCGAGCGCCACCCAGCCAGCACCCCGACCATGCCTGGCCTGCAGATGCGTCTCGTGGCCTCTACGACACCAGCTTCACTCCAGAGATTCCTTGGCTCGCTTCTTGATAGACCTCAGATGACCCGAACTCCTGAACCCCCGCAGCAACTGCCTCGTGGACCGATTGCCGTACACAGGCTCGTCGCTGGAGATCCTGGCCACGCTGCTGAAGAAGCGCGCCGGGGCGATGCCCACATCCTCCGCGGCCAGCCACAGCGCTCCGAGGCAGATCAGGAGATCCCGGTAGTCCACCTTCTGATCGGCGATGGAGGCCGCGGCCAGGCCCAGGCGCAGCCACTTGGTCTCTCCCGTAGCTCTCAAGCGCGGGGCCGCTCTGCCCCCCGCGTAGCTGTGCAGGTACTTCCTCAGCCTCTCCTTGTCCTCGAAGGAGTCCCGAATGAGCAGGCGCTGTTCCTCGCTCGCCTCCAGGTACAGATCGAACAGCTCATCCAGCAGTGCGTGTAGCTCCTCAAAGGTGACGGGGCCAGTTCCTGACCGCAGCGCGTCCATCTGCTGGCGGTGGACCACCTCCACGGCCGCCAGCTTGTCCATGCCCGCCTGTTCCAGGCGCTTCTGGACCTCTAGCAGTTCCTCATCCCAGGCGGTCCAGGCCTCGTTCACGCGCTGAAGGCCGGCGTCCAGCTCTGCCAGGCGCTCCTGGGACACGCTCTGCCCCTTCGACATCGAGGACCCCCATCATCAAGCCATTCGCCGCCCTACGCACCGGCACGACGCAGGATTGCCCGACCCACGGGGACGTGGATTCTCGCTTCGCCAGGAAACGAGTCTAGCTCTTAGGGGCCTCCCACACCTCGAACACCTTCTGAACGGGCGGTCCTTTGAGCAGCTCGCCCACCGCCTGCTTCATCGGCTCCTGAGTGCCCGCCAGAGCGGCCTCGGCATCTTCTTTGGTCGCCCAGACGCTGAAGCCGCCGTACTCTCCGGTCTCGTAGTCCCCGAACATGGTCATGCTCTGGAAGCCCTTCATGCCCTGGAGCATGGACCCGAACTGCTCTCCCATCTTGTCGGCCAACTCCTTCGTCCCTGGACCCAGATTGAACGTGGTCAGCGCTGCGTACATCGTTCCCACTCCTTTCGAGTCTATGAGAGCACGGGATTCCTCGCTGGTCCCCGTGGGTTGCACCAACAACCGCAAGCCGCGAGCTAGAGCAGCTCCTCCAGGCTCCGTTTGATATCGGCCAACTC
>DAOUEW010000078.1:0-7931 GCA_034430275.1 Anaerolineae bacterium
CCAAGGCTATACGGTACTGCCAGGCACAAGATAGGTCACGACTGTGCCTGGCGGATGGAGCGTCGTTGCCCTTCGCCGACAGAAGCTTCGATGTGGTCACAGCTCTTGACCTGCTGGAGCATCTTCCGCAAGAGGCAAGAGGGCTGCAGGAGATGTGGAGGGTGCTGAAGACCGGTGGCCGGATGATCCTCTTCGTGCCGGCCTTCATGTTTCTGTGGAGCGATTTCGACCGCTTCTCTGGCCATCACAGAAGGTACACGAGACGCGAGCTGAGACGGCGGGTCGAAGAGGCTGGCTTCGATGTAGTGAAGATCTCGTACTTCAACACGCTACTCTTTCCAGTCATCTGGGCAGTGCGTGCTGCCGAGAATATGGTGGGCGGATGGGGGCCGGTTCGCTCCGATCTGGACCTACCCAGCGGTGTGTTCAACGGACTGCTGGCCAGGATCTTCTCTCTGGAGGCTTGCCTGATCGACAGGGGATCCATGCCCTTCGGCGTATCGCTGCTCTGTGTCGCTAGCAAGCAAGCTTCCGACCGGATACCCTATGAGCGACCATAGACGGTGGATGCGCTTGGAGCGAGAGCTGCCGGTCCCAGTGGTACTGCTGCTGACGGTCTCCTGTCTCCTTCCGCTTGTCCTGCTTTTCAGCTTCTGGAATGCGTCATCCCCCTTGGCCTTTCCCCAATTCGTGATCGCTGTCGTCACACTGATCTATCTGCCAGGCAAGCTGCTGCTGGACTCTGCGGGGTCTGACCTCGAACCCCTGGACGATCTTGCGCTCTCGCTCGTGCTGGGAATGACGGTGAGCAGCCTTGCCTATTGGATCACAGCTTTGGTCGGTCTCTCACATTTGTTCTTCCTTTGGCCGATCACGGCATTGGTCATCGCCGCATGTCGGAGGCGGAATCGCTGGAAAGCAATCTGGCGATCCAGCGTCCGTCTCGACGCAACGCATATCCTGCTCTGCCTCGTGATCGCGGTGCAACTCGTCCCTCTGGCGGTGCTTCCCATGTACTACCAGAATGTCGCTCTATCGCCGCAGGGCGGCATGACTTTCTTGAACAGGCCCAAGGATACGATCTTCCACCTGTCCATAACGTATGAGCTGACGCACTCCATTCCTCCGGAGGTGCCATATCTGGCTGGGCTACCCCTCGGCTATCACTACGGGATGGACCTTCTGAACGCGATGCTCAGCAACGTGGGACACCTCAGCGTTCTGGATTTGACCGTGAGATTCACACCCACGTTGCTGCTGGTGATGACAACGCTGGCAGTCTTCTGCTTCAGTCGATTGTGGCTTCGCTCGGGCTACGGAGCTGTGCTAAGTGCCTTTCTGGTCATCCTGGGAGAAGACCTGTCTTTCCTGCCCGGACTGCTGTCCGGCTCGAGTGAGGTGTGGTCGGTACAGTTCTTCAGTGCGCCAACCGTCTATTCCCTTTACTTCATGAACCCTATGCTGCCTGCATTGGGCATTCTGTTCAGCGGGCTGTTCTGCCTGGCGAAGTTCCTTCGTGAGCCAACCGGCCGGTGGCTGGTCCTCACCTGTTTCTTCTTCGCCGTGGCTATGGAATACAAGATCTTCGTCACCGCCCAAGTCTGCATCGTTCTGGCCATATCTGCGGCTGTCTACCTGCTCCTGTTTCGAGATAGAAGGCTGATCATGGTGGTGGCCGCGCTTGCGGTAGCACCATTTGCAGTTTATTCCTTTCTGGGCACGGAGGCTGGGTCACTGGTTTGGATGAGGTTTGCACCCTGGCCATACGTGCCGCAGGCGCTGGAGGAGCTTGGCCTGGAGAGCATGTGGCTGGCGCGGCAGGTGGACAGCCTCTACGGCGGTGGCCTCAGCCCGGCAGGCCTAGTCTCACTATGCGTGGTAGCTCTGCCCATCTACCTTGTAGGGAGTCTGGGTTTCCGAGTGCTGGCTCTTCCCAGCGTTCTGAGGGGGGTTCTTGCTCCCTCTCCCTCGACCATGGTCAGGTTCTGTCTAGGTCTGATGGTCCTCGTCGGCCCGGCCATGGCCTTGACCTTGTCCATCACGCCTCTGGGCTATCCCGTCGAGCCTGAGTATAACCAGTCAGTCTGGTTCTACGTGCTCAGCAAGTACGTGGCCTCGGTCCTGGCTGTGGAGCTGGTTCTGCAACTCTGCCGGGGCCGACGCCTTCGCTGGCAGGCGCTACTGGTGTGCGCGGTGGTGGTCCTGAGCGTTCCTTCTGCGGCTCAGTTCTTCCATCGTCAGATGTCCGCGCGTCTCGGCGTGGTGACCGAGAGTGAGCTGGAGTTGACCGGTTTCCTGGAGCGGGCGTGCACGGACGGGCGGGTGGTGTTGTCCCGTCAGAGGGTGGGGGCGCTGGCAGCGGCGCTGACACGTTGTCGGGTGCCTGTGCTCAATATCGCCGACTACAGCCATTCCTTCGTGTCAATGTCAGGTCTGAACGAGCGGCTGGAGGATCGGGATCGTTTCTGGAGTGATTGGAACAGCGGCGAACTCCGGGGAGACATTCTGGAGCGGTATCGCGTAGGCTATGTGGTGGTAGACCGTAGAACCGGAGACCTGGCCCCGCGCGAGGGGATCACTCTCGGCATGGGGTCAGCAGGGACTTCAGGGTCCACTACCCTGGAACGGGTGATGGACAACGCCGATTTCGCTGTCTACGAAGTACGATGGGATGACGAATAGACTACGTAGACTCACGGGTACGCAGAAGGACCTGCTCGCGATCCTGGCCCTGTTCGTGCTGTCCGCGGCCTTCTTCGCCAGGGTCTTGTTCACCAGCGAGGTTTTCGTCGGTGACACCCTGGCCCGCAACGCACCGTGGAACTACTATCTCGAGCCAGAGGGCCAGTCGCCCATCAACTACGAGTTTGACACTCTACTGGCCTACTACCCACAAATCCTCGTGGCGAAGCAGAGCTTAGAGAGTGGTGTGCTTCCTCTGTGGAATCCGTATTACCTGAGCGGCCTCCCCCTCATGGCCGCAGCGCCCTGGCTCGGGTTGTTCTATGCCCCTTACTTCCTCTTCTACCTAGTGGATCCGCTAAAGGCCTTCGGCTACGTGTCCTTCCTCCAGGTGGGCCTGGCCGAAACCTTCACGTACCTCTATCTCAGGAACATCCAATGTCGCAGGGCGGCAGCGCTGGCAGGAGCGGCGAGTTTCGGCCTGGGGGGCTTCCTGCTCAGCAATCTCACCTGGTTGCCGAGGGTGAGCGCGGCGATGTGGATGCCCTTGATCTTGCTGGCCCTGGACAAGGTGATGAGGAAGAAGTGGGGCTACTCTCTCTTGCTGGCCTGTGCGGTGGCGATGTGCGTCCTGGCTGGGAACCTGGCAGCGGTGATCTACGTCCTGCTGGCTGCGGGCTTGTATGGAGCTTTCAGGGTCCTCCTGGCCTGGCGGCGGCAGGGGCCCAGGTTCGCTGCCTGGTGCGGTTTGGTCGCCCTGGCGGCACTTTGTCTGGGCCTGCTCCTGTCGGCGGTCCAACTGGCGCCCACGCTCGAAGTGTCTGCCTACGCCGGTCGCGTACAGGCCTCCTACGAGGAGCGCATCGAAGGCGGCCGGTCGGCGCTGGCCTTGGCTACGGTCCTGGTGCCTGACGCGTACGGGAACCCCGTGGACCGCCCGTGGGGCCGCAACGTGTTCGCAAAGAACATCCCTGGTACCTATGGGGAGACCAGCCTGTACGTGGGCATTGTTCCTCTTCTTCTGGCTCTCTGGGCTGTGTGGCGCCGACGTGATGGGCTGACTGCTTTCTTTGCGTGTCTGGCGCTGCTCGGCCTCCTGATCTTCCTGGACACCCCGCTGTTCAGGGCGTTGTACGGATTGCCGCCTTTTCGCATCGGCAGGCAACTGGAGGCCAAGGTCCTGTGGGCCATGTCGATCTCTGTACTGATGGCCATGGGCTTGGACCTGCTCTTGGGGGGTCTCTCGACAAGGGACGCCAAGGTGCTGCATCGCGCCGGCGTGGGGATGCTGGCCACGGCACTGGCAGTGGGGCTAGGTGTTGTCCTGGGGCACGTCCTGTTACAGGCTGGAGAGTGGCCTCTCACAAGTGACCTCGCCGTCCAGTGGTACGGCTACAATGTCAACAACTTCCTGCGCCTGAGCGTGCTGCTTCTCGTCTGCGGGATTGTGGCCGTGTTGTGGTCTCGGGGTTTGGCCAGGGCGAGTCTACTGGTATTCGTGGTGGTGGGCACGATGCTCGTAGATCTGGCCTACTTCGGCTGGAAGTTGAACCCGTCGCGGCCGTCTGAAGGTCTCTATCCGCAGATGGAGAGCGTGCAGTTCTTGCAGAAGGACAGCAGCCTCTACAGGGTCATCAGGGGTCCCCTCTCCAGGAAGGTGTTTCCTCCCAACAGCCTGACAGTCTATGGTATCTCCGACGTACAGGGCTACTCTCCGGTTCTTATCGACTACTACGTGGAGTTCCTGCAACTGATCGAGGAGGACGTGACGAGTGCTCGGATGGTCTACTCACTCCAACACGCAGCGTCCACCACTTCTTCGCTGCTGGACTTGCTCAACGTCAAGTACATCGTGACCTTGGCCGAGCCTGGAGAGGAGATGGTAGAGCTGGAGGAGAGCGAGCCAAGCCTGGAACTGGTCTTTGACGGCGAGGTCAAGATCTACGAAAACAACGATGTGCTTCCCAGAGCCTTCTTCGTGTCCGACCACATGATCGCAGAGGACGGAGACGAAGCATTGGCTCTATTGGGTGCGGAAGGGTTCGATCCCACCTCCGTGGTGATCCTGGAGAAGGCACCTGCATCTCTGGCTGGTACCACGGAAGCGAGCGCCCACGAGCCGCGAGTCGAAGTGGTCGAGTACACACCTAACCGAGTGGTCATCGACTCCTTCACGCCGGGTGACGGCTTTCTGGTGCTGAGCGATCTGTACTACGTTGGATGGAAGGCGGTGGTGGACGGCGTGGAGACCGAGGTCTACAAGGCCGACTATGCGTTCAGGGCGGTGCAACTGGAGGCCGGCGAACATCGCGTGGAGTTCCTGTTCGATCCGCCTTCTTTCAAGATCGGGCTCGCTGTGAGCCTCGTCGCCCTGTTGGCGTTGCCAGCGCTGGCAGGCTTGTGAATGGTTCGGGGGACTAGGGTGTGAGTCACTGGGTGCTCTGGACTTCGTACAGGGGCTTCCATCTCACGTGAGTCTGGGGTGAGCAGGATGGTGTATGGATGTGTTCCCGTCTCCTCAAGGCCTTCCTGCTTCCTGGGATCGGCCTCCTGGCGTGCTCACCAGCGCCCACAAAGTGGAGGCGGGGTTGTGGATGAGGGTCAGATTCTCCCGATACGCCTACACGGGGTACGGTTGCGACTCTTGTTTTGCGCCTCAAATGTGGTATAATAGGCTTGGACGACAGCGGCTGGTAGCACGTCACCAGGTGGGCAACAAGGGCGGAGTGTCAGGGTTGTTCCGCACGCAGCGCGCAACGAATCACGCTGGGGCGGCTCAGACTGTGGCTTGAGTCCACAGTCACTATGATAGCGGAGTCTTTCCGTCTGGTGTGAGGGTGATCATGGAGGATCGTGATCGTCTAGCGGCTGGTTCCTGCTGGCCGATGAGGCTCGTTGTGCTGGCCGGCTTCTTGTGGTTCGGCGCGATTCTTGCCCTAGCGCAGGGCCCAACGAGCACAGGCGCAGCGGTAGCGACCGGCACCCCCTTCTACGAGCCCCTGGTCATGGTTTGGGTGCCCACCCCGACGCCCACGCCGAACCCTGAGCCAGGGCGCATCGTCTACGAGTCGAAGCAGTTGGATAACTGGGATATCTGGGTGATGAACGCCGATGGGACCGGCAAGACTCGAGTGACCAAACACCGGGAGCGCGACTCTGACGCCACTTGGTCGCCGGACTACTCCCAGATCGTGTATGCGTCGGAGCGTACCGGCGACGATCCTCCAAATCGCGAGATTTTCGTGATGAACACCGAGACCGGCGACTCGGGCCCGCTGACGCGACTGACTTTCCAGGCGGGAAAGGACTACGACCCATCGTGGTCGCCCAATGGCAAGCGAATCGCCTTCCTCTCCAAGCGCGACGGGGATTGGGAAATCTATCTGGTGAACCCCGATGGGACCAATCTGGTGAACCTGACCAACAACAAATACACCGACACAGATCCTTCTTGGTCACCCGATGGCAGTCGCATCGCCTTCGCATCGGATCGTAACGATCCGGGCAGCGACGCAGAGATCTATACCATGAAGGCCAATGGCACCGACGTGAAGAAGCTCACGGACAACGCATATGCAGACGGGGACCCGTCGTGGTCGGCGGACGGCACGCGCATCGCTTTCGAGTGCTGGCGAGATCACAATTTCGAGATCTGCACCATCAACGCCAATGGCACGAATGGGAAGAGACTCACGCACAATGAAGTGGCTGACTCCGACCCCTCGTGGCAGCGATGGGGAGAGCAGATCGTGTTCGGCTCATACCGCACGGGCAACGGCGACGTGTATGTGATGAATTCCAGCGGCGGGGCGGTGACCCGACTGACCATGAGTGCTGACTATATCGACGGTGATCCCTGTGCGCGGCCCAGTGGGCCGTGAGCCAGCTACTGCTTCTCTCCTCCCCAGTGAGGAGACGATGGTTTGCGTGGTTTGATGGTACGTCGGCATGGAATTGGCGGCGCAGTGGGCTCTTTGACCACTCCAAGATGGCTGTGAATGGCGGCGTCCTCGTGGGGAGCCTGTGACCCGTTGGTTTTCTGTGTAGTTCATTGACCAGGGCTCGTGCCGCCCGGTGCGGACCCGCAGAGATTCTCCAACCCCACTTTAGAGGTTCCTCCAAGAAGACTACAAGGACTTGGCGCAGAGACCCGGGAGGGTGCTCTGGCGCCACGAGCAACCCGTGTTGGCGAACCGCGATCTTGTGGCCAGTTTGTGGAAGTGGTATAGTAGCGTGTCCTTTCCCTGGAGGGAGTGACGTCTATGCAATTGCGTGTCAACCAGACGGCCATGATGCTTGTCGGAGCTGCCGTGGTGCTTTGTGGGGTGGTGGGTACCTGCCTGTTTGGGGGGTACGGCTATCTTCAACTGCGCCCCTTGCCCACACCCACGCTCTCCTTCTTGGACGGCGTCCGGGCCACGGCGACCGCCCAGGCCCTGGTGGCTGAGTCGCAACCCATGCCTACGAGTACCCTTTCCCCAACGCCTGAGCCTACGGTGGCGGAGACACCTCTGCCGGCTTTGGAGCTGACGGATACGCCTACCCTGGAGCCGACGGAGGAGCCCCAGCCCACGGCCACGTCAGGGAGCTCGGCGCCCGCTCCGCCTCCGGCACCGACGAACACTCCGGTTCCCCAGCCCACGGCGACTTGCAGGCCCTCTGGAACCACCAGCGTGATCCGTGGACCATACCTTCAGTGGGTCCGGCCCCAGGCCATAACCATCGTCTGGGAGACTGTGGACCAGGTCAATAGCGTGGTTCAGTACGGATCGACGTCGGCGTATGGGTCAACCGCGAGCGAGTGCGACTTTACGACCCAGCACGAGGTGACCCTCACGGGTCTCAACCCCAACAGTGTGTATCACTACCGGGTGCGAAGCAACGCGCAGACCCTCAGCGATGATCGCACCTTCAAGACGGCTGCTGGTCCCGGACAGGTTTCCTTCACCTTTGTGGTCTTCGGAGATACCAACAGTGGGATCGACCCGGCGAAGGACCACATGGGTCGCTATCGTGACAGCGCCACGGAGGGTCACACGGCTGCCATGGTGTGGCTCGACGGCATACGGCCTGATTTCTATCTCCTGGTCGGCGATCTGGTGGCCCGAGGAGCTGAGATGTCTGCCTGGGACGAGTTCTTCACCTTCGAGGGAGACGTAATGAGCACCATAACCATGTTCCCCACCATGGGGGAAGGCGAGGGCAACCATTACAACTACTTCCGCCTGTTCAGTCTCCCCAACAATGAG
>DAOUEW010000079.1:0-3808 GCA_034430275.1 Anaerolineae bacterium
CCAGCGGCGATTCGCCCGTGCCTGTGGGGTGGAAATCCACGTCCATCGGAAGCAGAACCGGCAGATCTTCCTCGGGAACAGGCACTGAACCACACTTCTCACAGTAAACGATGGGAATGGGCGCACCCCAGTACCTCTGACGAGAGATAAGCCAGTCCCTCAGGCGGTAGTAGACCTTGCGCTCTCCGATGTTATGCTCCTCCATGTAGTCGGCGATGCGCTCGATCCCCTCCGCCGAAGGGAGACCGTCGAAGGGTCCGGAGTTGACCATGGTCCCTTCCTCGACGTAGGCCTCCTCGAGATCCTTTCCATCCCAATCGGCAGGGGCGATGACCACCGGGATGCCCAGTCCATGCCGCCTCGCGAAGGCGAAGTCCCTGGTATCGTGAGCGGGTACCCCCATGATCGCTCCGGTGCCATAGGTCATCAACACGTAGTCCGCGATGTAGATGGGCATCCTCTCCTGGTTCATAGGGTTGATGGCATAGCCCCCGATGAATACGCCCTCCTTCTCGTCGGCGGTGGACAGCCGGTCGATCTCCGATGCCTGTCGCGCCTTCTGCACGTAGGCCTCCACCTCCGCCCTGTGCTCCTGGGTGGTCAGCTTGTCCACCAGAGGATGCTCCGGTGCTAACACCTCGAAGGTCATCCCGTAGACAGTGTCTATACGGGTGGTGAAGGCTCCGATCTCCTCATCGTGGCCGTCGATGGGCAGGCGGAACTCGATGCCGTGGCTCTTGCCGATCCAGTTCTCCTGCATCACCCGTACCCGTTCCGGCCAGTTGTCGAGTAGGGCAAGGTCCTCCAACAACTCGTCAGCGTAGTCGGTGATCTTGAAGAACCACTGTTCCAGGTCCTTCTTGGTCACCATGGCCCCGCACCGCTCGCAGCGACCGTCATCGATGACCTGCTCGTTGGCCAGCACGGTCTTGCAGGAGGGACACCAGTTGGCAGCCGCCTCTTTCTTGTAGGCCAGACCTCGCTCGTACAACTGCAAGAAGATCCACTGGGTCCAGCGATAGTAGTCGGGGAGGCAGGACGTGACCTCGCGCCCCCAATCGTAGCAGATGCCCATCTTGTAGAGCTGGCTCTTCATGGCCGCGATGTTCTGCTCCGTCCACAGCTTGGGATGGATGTCAGCTTCGAGCGCCGCGTTCTCAGCCGGCAGCCCAAAGGCGTCCCAGCCCATGGGGTTCATCACGTTATAGCCGCGCATCTTCTTGTAGCGAGCGAAGAGATCGCCGATGGTGTAGTTGCGCATGTGTCCCATGTGCAGGTCGCCGGACGGGTACGGGAACATCACCAGCGCGTACAGCCTTTCCCTATCGTCTTCCTCGCTGGCGTAGTAAAGCTGTTCCTTTTCCCAGTACTCCTGCCATCTGGGCTCGATCTCCTGGGGCACGTACTTCTCACTCACCTTGCACCTCCTCTGTCAGCTACCGTAGCTGGGGAGTATTAAGAAGAAAACCCTTCGCCTCAGGGACGAAGGGCCTCTCCGCGGTACCACCCTGCTTGATAGATCACCCTAGCCTATGGGCCAGGATGTCAACAATGGAGCTGAGGGGATTCGAACCCCTGACCTCCTCAATGCCATTGAGGCGCGCTCCCAGCTGCGCCACAGCCCCATGTTCTCTATCCGCTCTCGGGCCCGATAACGGCCGCCAACCGGCAGCGACTACAATCCGAGGTCTATCTCCGACCCCGCACTTCGCCACTGCGGCTCCCAGGCGAGTTCGGCCTTGTGGCTCACCCCGACGCGCCTTGCCGGGCTCCCACCCATTCCTGTGCCCGGCTCTCTGCGGGGTATGGCCTACTACTCCTGGTCTCAGCCTCTACTCTATTCGGTCGCCAGTGGAGGCAGGGGGACTCGAACCCCCGACCTCATCAGTGCGATTGATGCGCTCTCCCAACTGAGCTATGCCCCCAAGGCCACTGTACCGTTGTTAGCGGTTCGGTAGGACCAGTATAGCAGACTGCATATGAGAAGTCAAACTCAAGTTGCGGCGTCCGACCCACCAAACACCGTCCTAGTTTGTCTCGGTGCGGGATTCCTACTCTCCCACGCTTGACTTGACAGGCGCGGCCAACCAGACTACAATTGGGTAGCTATTCACAATGTGAGTATTACAGGCGTGAATAAGGATTCTTCATGACGGACAAAGAGCTGTCTCCCGAGTGGGTGCTCCTGGGATTGCTGACCCGCAAGCCCATGCACGGGTACGAACTGCACCAGTCCTTCGACCCTCCTTCACCCCTGGCGCAGATCTGGTACCTGGGCATCAGCCAGATGTACAAGCTGCTGAGGGAGCTCGAGGAGCAAGGTTACGTGGAAGTCAGCGTAGAGCCACAAGAGGCTCGACCCGACAGGAAAGTGTACCACGTGACAGCGTCGGGTCGTGAGGCTTTCCTGCATTGGCTCCAGACGCCGGTCGATGGCATCCGGCTCATGCGTGTGGAGTTCCTGGGCAAGCTCTATCTCGCCCGAACCCTGGGTCCAAAGATCGTGGAGCAAGTCATCAACCGACAGTCGGAGACCTGTCGTCTTTCCCTTCGCGACCTGGGGGACGCTTTGCCCGGACCTGGCTTCCAAGACCTGGTGCTGCGTTTCCGTGCGGGGCAGATCGAGGCCGCCCTGGAGTGGCTAGACTACTGTCGCCACGCCCTTCTGGCGGCCACAGTCGAGAGTGACCAGTAAGTGACCATCGAGATCGAGGACCTGACTGTCCAGTACCACGGCCAGGATCCGGCCGTGGAAGACCTATCACTGAGGATCGAGGACGGCGAGTTCGTGCTCCTCACCGGTCCGTCGGGCTGTGGCAAGAGTACCCTGACCCGCTGCCTCAACGGCCTGATCCCCCACACTTCCGACGCTCTTATGTCCGGTCGGGTGATGGTGAACGGAGCACCCACCGCCGAGCGCACAGTGGCCCAACTGGCCACGGAGGTCGGGCTCGTCTTCCAGAACCCGGCCAGCCAGCTCTTCGGCTTCACAGTCGACGAGGAGCTACGCTTCGGACCCTCCAACCTGGGTCTCCCCCAGCACGAGGTCGCCGAGCGATGCTCCTTCGCCCTGGACGCCACGGGGATCGAGCATCTGCGCCACCGCGCGACCAGAACCCTCTCTGGCGGAGAGCAGCAGCGAGTGGCCATCGCTTCCGTCCTTGCCATGCGCCCCAGGGTGCTCGTGCTGGACGAGCCCACGTCCAACCTGGACCTCAAGGGCTCCCACGCGGTCTTGGACACCTTGGCCCGGCTGAACAGGGAGCACGGCCTGACCATCCTCGTCGTCGAGCACAGGCTGGCCGACGTTGGCAGGCTGGCCAACAGGGTCCTGGTTATGGACCAGGGACGGATCGCGCTCGATGGCCCGCCTGCGGAGGTGTTCTCCAGAAAGGAATTCCTCTCGGACCTGGGAATCCGCTATACACGACCGTTCCCCAAAGGCGAGTGTTTGGCGGCGCGCGAGCCAGGCGTTACGCCACGCGACGCTCAAAGGAAGCCCCTGGTGCAGCTCCAGGGGGTGGAAGTTGCTTACGACTCGCGCGTCGTCTTGAAGGGTCTAAACCTGGCGCTGTACCCTGGCGAGTTCGTGGCGCTGGTAGGAGACAATGGCGCAGGCAAGACCACCATCGCGCGCCTCCTAGCTGGCTCGCTGGAGTCGCAGCGAGGACGTGTAGTCTGGGAAGAGAGATCGCGGCGGCTGCCCCTGGGCCGCAGAGTGGGCCTCCTCTTTCAGAACCCCCTTCACCAGCTCTTCTGCGACACGGTCGCCGAGGAGATAGCTTTCGGTCCTCGCAACTTCGCCATC
>DAOUEW010000080.1:0-18541 GCA_034430275.1 Anaerolineae bacterium
TAGGCCCGCCAAGTCGGGAAGTACAGCAGGCGGAAGGTCGCCTCGAAGGCATGCAGTGCGACAAGGGCTACTGTCATGGATGTTGGCCCGTAATGGGCGCTGGTGACACGGGTCCCGTCTGGAAGGTTGGTCTGATCGAGCCTTTCTATCTGCGCCGACGATTGGTACAGGATTTCCAGAGGAGAGGTACTAGGCGTCCAGGCGACCCAGACTGGCAGATACTCGCCGAAAGAGGTTGTGCCCAGTGTGCCCGTCTTTCGTTCGAACTCCATCATGTCGGCAAGAGAGGGATCGAGCGATTGGTGGTCATAGTATGGTGGGTAGAGGAGTGACAAAGCGGACAGAACGACCACTCCACTGAAGCCCAGAGTCGCGAGAAAGGAGGGAGAGAAGGCTTTGGTGCGTTCTCCAAAGAGGCACACGGCTGCCCCACACAGCATAGCCACCAGCAGACTCCCCAGGTGCAGGAAGCGGTGTGGAAAGACCAGGTGCTTCATCAAGGGCAGACTCTCCCAGACAAGCGTGGACTGGGCCGAGACCAGAAAGACCACTACGGCCAATCCGATCAGTCCGACGATCAGGTGGAACCGCTCGTGTGGCCGGGGCAGCCTCCACAGGCCAGCGACGGAAAGCATGGAGAAGACGACCAGCACCGGCCCGAGGCTGTTGGGGACCTCAGGATTCATCAGACCTAACTCGGCCACAGGCGGAGGTGAGAGCAGGTCGGAAATGGTGATGAAGTGCGTGTGATAGTCCAGGTCTGGAGGGGTGATCATGCGATCGATCTGAATGAACTGGCGATCCCAGAGCGCGGGTATCCAGAAGAAGGAGGCGAGTCCAGCTCCCAGCAGGATCGAGGCAGCCACGTGGACGATCCTGCGTCTTCGATTGTCGGGTGCGGTGAAAACGAGCACCAGGGCATAGAAGAGGAGAAAGGGCGTGAGTATGTACGCTGCCGGATTGTGCGTGAGCAGGCACGCCGCGAAGAGCAGGCTGGTGGAGACGAAGCTGGCAACACTGCCCTTGCGTGCGAGCCGGGTCACGCTCCACAGGATCAGGGGGTACAGAACCATGGCCCACGCGCCTGGCAGGTGGCCGCGGAACAAGATGTCGTAGAGATGGAACGGGGCGTACATGTAGGCCACGGCGGCCGCTATGCCGGCGTTGGAGCCGAAGATCTCCTTCACGAAGAAGTACGTAGCCACCCCTGAGGCGAGGAGGCTTAGGCCAAAGGACAACAGGGTGCTGTGCACCAGAGTCAACCCCATCATGTAGGCCACGTCCGTCAAGTAGTAGGGCAGATGGGGGACGAAATCGAAGATGGGGTAGCCGTAGCCGAAGAGGAAGTCGGGTGCCCACCGGGGGAACAGTACGAGCTGTCTCGCCAGAGAATCCATCTCCAGCAAACGAAAGAGGTGGAACATCCCGTCGAAGCTGCGAGGCAGCTTCGATTGCCAGAGGGGAACGGTAGCCGGCAGACCGAGCAGACAGACAACGAGGGGCTCCATGGCAGACCTGGCCGCTCTGACGAGGCGGGTCCTTGTCACCGGTACCTCTCCTTCAGAGCTCCATTTCCTCGGGCAAGGTTCTCTGGTGAAGCCGGATCAAGCCTCTGTACACCAATGGCATCACTAGGCTGCCGAGCACCGCACTGGGCACGGTCACCCGGAGAAGAAGCTCCGGCCAGGCCACCGCGTGCCCGACGAGAGACAGCACGACCATCAGGATACAGTCGTGAACGATGCTAGCTCCGAGAGCGAGGCCCGAAGGGAACAGGGGGCTGGTTCGATAGAGGGTCAGTTGGCCCAGGCTTGACAGGTAGGCGGTCGTGGTCAGCGACAGAGCGCAGGTGCCGAGGGGCATGCCTGAGAGGAAGTCAAGGCTCAGACCGCCCAAGAATCCCCAGACAATGCCTTCTCTCGCTCCTCTGAGCAGACTCCAGGATACGACAACCAGAAGCATCAACGGTAGGCGCGCTCCTCCCAGGGAGAAGCGGAAGAGCACCGAGGACTGCACGAGAGCAACGGCCGCCAACAGCGGGACAACGGCATAGGTCTTGATGGCAAGTCACCTCAACGGTACCTACGGCTCAGCTTCGAAGGCGATGGGTTGGAAGCTCGTGAGCACCATGACCATTTCCAAGCGTCCGAAATCCGCGGAGGGTCGCACTATGGCCTCCTGGAATAGCTCGACATCGGTCTTCTGCACCTCAGTAACCTGACCGATGATGAGCCGGGTGGGGAAGTTGCCTCCCAGGCCCGAGGTGAGAACCAGGTCGCCGGCTTTGATCTCCTCCGTCTGCTGGATATATCGCATCACCAGTTCCTGACCTAGCTTCCCCTGCACCATACCCGTAGCGCGAGTGTCCTGCACCAGCGCGTTCACTGAACTACTGGGGTCGGTGATGAGGAGGACTGTGGAGGAGTGAGAGGCGGTCTCCGTGACCCTGCCGACCAGCCCCCGATCGGTGAGTACGGGCATCCCGACACCGACTCCTTCGTCGGACCCCCGGTCGATGACGAGGTAGTTCGCCAGATTGCTGGGGTCTCGACCGATGACCTGGGCGGACAGCAACTCAAACGAGGGGTTGGCCTGCTTGAAGTTGAGTTGCTCACGCAGGGTCACGTTCTCGATCTCGGCCTCACGCAGGCGTACGTTCTCGATGATCAACTGGTCCAGCAGCGTCTGGAGTTCTTCGTTCTCAGCTCTGCACGCCTCCATGTCTATGAATAGCTGGCGCGCCTCAGCGAAGCGATCGGTTACTGAGGTGAGGGCCTCTTGCACAGGTGTGGTGATCTGGGCAACGAGGTCTTTGACGGGCCCGAGGCGGTTGGCGCGGTCGAGGATCAGAGTCAGCACGGCCAACGAGAGGAAAAGGAGGAGGAACAGCACGGTTCCTCCTCGCTGCATACGAGTCAAGCCAGCCTCCTCCCACTAGTGCCGTGTGTTGCGACGTTGGGTTGTGGTCAGCACGTGCGCCAGGGTGTCCAGGTGCTCGAGCACGACGCCCCCGCCTCTGACCACGCAGGTTAGCGCGTCGTCGGCCACGTAGACCCGCATCTTGGTCTCGTCAGAGAGGCGTTCCGCGAGTCCCTTGAGCAGTGCACCGCCGCCCGCCAGAGCAATGCCCTGTTCCATCAGATCGGCTATCAGCTCTGGTGGAGTCTCTTCGAGGGCGGTTCTGATCTCTTGCACGATCATGCTCACGGGGGAAGATAGGGCCTCTCTGATCTCGACACTGCTGATATCCACCGCCTCAGGGAGCCCTGTGATGAGGTTGCGTCCTCTCAGAGTCATCGTTTGCTCTTCCGGAAGGGGGTACGCGGAGCCTATGGACATCTTGATCCGCTCGGCCATGCGTTGGCCGATCAGGAGGCTGTACTTGTCGCGAGCGTACTGGATGATTTCCTCGTCCATCTCGTCGCCCGCGATCCGCAGTGATCGGCTCACCACAATGCCGCCCAGGGAGAACACGGCCATTTCGGAGGTTCCTCCTCCGATATCGACGATCATGCTGCCCACCGCTTCGTTGATGGGAAGACTAGCCCCTATGGCAGCGGCGGTAGGTTGCTCGATGAGCAACGTCTGGCGCGCACCCGCGTTCATGCAAGCGTCGTGCACGGCCCGTTTCTCCACTTCGGTGACGCCGCTAGGGAGTCCGACCACCACTCGCGGTCGTGGCACAGGCAGCAGGGCGCGCTCGTGCACCTTCTTGATGAAGTACTGAAGCATCCGCTCCGTAACGTCAAAGTCGGAGATCACACCGTTCCTGAGAGGTCTGACAGCGACTATGTTGGCGGGTGTCCGCCCGACCATCTCTTTGGCTTCGTCCCCAACGGCAAGAACCTTCTTGCCCTTCTTCTCAATGGCCACCACCGATGGCTCGTTGATGACGATTCCCTGGCCTCGCACCAACACCAGGGTGTTGGCGGTACCCAAGTCTATGCTGATGTCTTGGGAGAACAGACCCAAGATCGCGTTTAGGGGACTGAACACAGACAACTCCTCTCTTCGCCGGCCACGGTGGGAACGGTCCTCACTACTCGCTTTGTGGTTCTTGTTCGCCGGACTCCGGCTCCGCCAAGTCTTCCAGCGGTTCCTCGGGCCGCCCTTCGCGTTCCCTCGGAGCCGTGATGATCTCGACCTCGGCGACCTCGACTTCCTCTACGATCTCGGGCTCGATGACCTCTTCCCTGAGAGGAAGTAGTTGCACCACGACCTCGTCAGGGTGGGTGAGTATCTCGATGCCCTCTCCGACTACGAGATCCTGCACCAGAATGGCCTCGTCCTTTTCCTCCAGGACACTGATGTCCACCTCTATGGTCTCGCCCAACCGGTCGGGTAGGCAGTGTACCTCGATGGAGTCGAGGCCCCTCACGAGCAAGCCTTCCTTCTTCGCTACCCCGGGTGACTCTCCTATCAGGGCGATGGGTATCTCGGCCGTGATCTTTTCGGTCATTACCACTTCGTAGAGATCAACGTGAAGCAGGGACTGGGTGACGACATCCCGCTGCACATCACGAGCGAGGATCCTTCGTGGCTTGTTGCCGTCGTCAACCAACAGAGCGATCAGCCGATTGGTGCCGGCCTCGTCTAGGACTGTCATCAGTTCCCGTTCTGGAACTTGCAGGGACATAGCTTTCGTCTTGGGGCCGTAGAGGGTAGCGGGGATAAGCCCCTCTCTACGAAGCTTCTTCGCATTCCTGCCGAAGAGGGTCCTCGTTTGTGCTCTAAGCTCGAGTTCCTTCATGGACATGTACCTTTCGTTGTCAACTTGCCAGAGACCCTATTATACGGGTAGTGGTGAGGTTTTCAAGTCTTGAGACGACGCAGCGTGAATCGCTGCGTCGTCGTCACAGGCCTTCGTGGGACACACTGGAATTCTATCCCCAGCGGACAAACAAGTCAAGGGAGACGCCCGGTGTGATTGGACGGACTGTGATGGGCCGGCGCTTCGTGCTGTGGGGGCACACCAGGAACGCCCCGAGGAGACCTGTTGGCGAAGAGTTGGGCCCTTCGAGGTTTGACAATGGCCAATAGTTGCCCTAGAATGTCCAATAATCTCGGGCCTGGCCCGTGACCTTTGGAGCGATCGTGCATGCGTCTGCTAACAAGCTCGGAGTTGAGAAAGCTCTTCCTGGATTTCTTCGCCCAGCGAGCTCACCTCGTAGTGCCAAGCTCCTCCCTCGTGCCCGAGGGCGATCCTACGCTGCTGTTCACCGGTGCTGGAATGGTGCAGTTCAAGCCGTACTTCTCCGGAGAGGTAGCGCCGCCCTCTAAGCGTCTGGCATCTTCTCAGAAGTGCTTCCGTACCACGGACATAGACAAGGTCGGCAACGAGCGTAGTCTGACCTTCTTCGAGATGCTCGGGAACTTCTCCATTGGGGACTATTTCAAGAGAGGGGCCATAGAACTCGCCTGGGAATTCGTGATCGACCATCTCGATCTGCCCGAGGATCGCATCTGGGCCAGCATCTACCACGAGGACGACGAGGCTTCCACCCTCTGGCAGGAGATTGCCTTGCCTGCGTCGCGCATAGTACGTCTGGGGAAGGAAGACAACTTCTGGGGGCCGGCGGGAGAGACTGGGCCCTGTGGCCCTTGCTCGGAGATCTTCTACGACCGCGGGCCTGGGGTTGGCTGTGATAGACCGGACTGCGCTCCCGGTTGCGATTGCGAGCGCTTCCTCGAGATCTGGAACCTGGTCTTCATGCAGTACCACCAAGACGCCGAGGGTGGACTCACCCCTCTGCCCAAGCAGAATATCGATACGGGTATGGGGTTGGAGCGCACGGCGGTGGTGATGCAAGATGTCGGCTCGGTGTACGAGACCGACCTCTTCGTCCCCCTCGTGGAGGAGGCCTGTGCGCTGGTAGGGAGGTCCTATGGTGAGGACGAGGTTGTGGATCGCTCCCTTCGTATCATCGCTGAACACGGGCGTGCGATGAGCTTCTTGGTCGCCGACGGGGTGCTGCCCAGCAATGAAGGTCGTGGCTACGTGCTGCGGCGTATTCTCCGCCGCGCCCTGCGGCACGGCAAGCTCCTGGGAAGGGAGGAACCCTTTCTGGAGCAAATGGCGGCGGTCGTGATCGCGGTCATGGGCGTGCAGTACCCCGAGTTGAGGGAACGAGAGGGCTTCGTCAAGGGCGTGCTGGCTCAAGAGGAAAGCGGCTTCCAGCAGACGCTGGCTGTGGGTTCGGCACTCCTGGAAGATGCTATGGACCGTGTAGCCTCGGGAGGGGGGACAGTCGTCCCGGGCGATGAGGTCTTCCGCCTCTACGACACCTATGGGTTCCCCGTGGAGTTGACGAGAGAGATGGCTGCTGAGCGGGGTCTTGCTCTCGACGAAGAGGGTTTTGAGAAAGCGATGGTCGGGCAACGGGAGCGAGCGCGACAGGCTCAGACCTTCGGGTTGGCGACGGAAGGAGAGTTCTACCGTCCGCTGGCGTTGTCCGAGACCGACTTCGTTGGTTACGACACCATGGAAGCGGTCACTGAGATCCTCAACCTGGCCAAGGATGGACGTATCGTCGAGGAGGTAGGGCAGGGGGACCCGGTGGCGGTGGTGCTTAAGGAGACGCCCTTCTACGCTGAAGCCGGTGGGCAGGTTGGTGATACGGGCACGATCCGTGCCCCAGATGGGGAGATCGCTGTGTCGGACACCAGGAGCCCTCTTCCCGGCCTGATCGTGCACTATGGAGAGGTGAGTCAGGGTTCACTGAGATCGGGTCAGGAGGTTGTTGCCACGGTGGATGAGGACAGGCGCCTGGACATCGCGCGCAACCACACCGCCACCCATCTCTTGCACAGGGCCTTGCGCGAGACGCTCGGGGACCATGCCCAGCAATCGGGTTCCGAGGTCTCTCCCGAGAGACTGCGCTTCGACTTCACGCACTTGAAGGCCGTGGAGCCGGACGAGTTGAGCGCCATAGAGCGGCGTGTGAACGCCAAGGTCATGGAGGACATGCCGGTCGTCACCGAGGTCACGGACTATGAGACTGCGGTAGCCTCTGGAGCCTTCGCCATCTTCGGAGAGAAGTATGGCGACGAGGTCCGTATGGTGAGCTCGGGTGACTACAGTCGAGAGTTGTGCGGCGGCACGCATCTTGATGCGACGGGCAAGACAGGGTTCTTTCACATCGTGAGTGAAGGCAGCGTCGGCAGAGGGCTGAGGCGCATCGAGGCGGTCACGGGTCGTGGCGCCGAGGAATACGTGCGCGAACGGCTGCTCCTGCTGGATAGAGTGACCACTGCACTGGGAGGCACTACCGCAGAGGTGGAGAACAACCTCGACGCGCTCCTTGCCCAGGTGGAGTTCCAGAGCAAGAAGATGCGCGAGTTGCAGCGACAGATCGCCCGCGCTGCGACGGCCAGAGCCCTCGATGACGTGCGGGAGGTGAACGGAATCCAGGTCCTGGCCGTTGAGGTGGAAGCGCCCAACATGGACACGCTACGTGAGATGACCGACTGGCTAAGGGATCGTCTGGGGTCTGCGGTGATCGTACTGGGCGCCGAGATGGGGGGCAAGCCGGGCTTCGTGGCTGCGGTGACGCCTGACCTAGTCGACAAGGGCTTGAGGGCGGACAGCCTGGTGAAACAGGTGGCTGCCGTTGCGGGAGGCAGTGGCGGAGGTCGCGCGACGCTGGCTCAGGCCGGCGGAAAGGATCCTGAGCGGATGGGCGAGGCCCTCACCCTGGTTGCCGATCTGGTGGCTCAGAGCTAGACTACATTGTGTTCCACGGGTCAGGCCTTGGTATCCCCTTGTCTTCTCGAGTGGCTAGGAGTGTGTCTTGCGTGAGCTATGGGCCACCATAGTCAGGCGTCGCGCGGGCGGCCAGGAGACTCCCAACTTCCGCACCATCCTCGACTTAGGCACCGAGCAGGCCAAGGCTCTTGTGGCGGAGTCACACGGGCGAGAAAGCCTGGTGTTCGGCGCGGGGACGGCGCGGCATGAAGCTTTTCTGTCCCCTGACGGAGGTACGTCTGTCGACGTGCGGGCCATGTTGCAGGGCTGTGATCGGGCTCTCCGGCAGGCTGAGGACATGACCAAGGCCACCTACGAAGGCCAGGTGGTACCCGACTGGGTGGTGGTGTGCGTGCCGAACTGCCTGACGGTGGCCCGAACGTATAGCATCAGCACACAGCGATCGAATCCCAGGGCACGGGTCAGTGAGAGCGAGCTCAGGGACGTGCTGAAGCGCGCTCAACGCTTGGCGCTTCGCGAGTTGAGCGACGAGGTGAAGTCTCGCGCCGTGGGCCCCGACGGGAAGCTTGACCTGCTGGAGGCGTCTGTGTCTGGGACGTGGGTCGATGCGCAAAGCGTGACCAGCCCGGTTGGCCTGCAGGGTGAGAAGCTGGCTGCGGCGGTATTCAACGTAGTGGCCCCGGCTTCGTACCTGCAAACGGTCGAGTCGATCGCAGAACGGTTGGGGCTTGAGATCCTGAAGGTAACATCCGGGTGGCGAGCGCTGGCTCTGGCTGGAAGGCAGAAGGACGCAGTGTGTCTGGACGTAGGCGGGGGTTCGACCGACGTGATACTCATACGGGGAGGCAAAGCCTGGGCTACCGCCAGCCTTCCTGTGGGAGGAAGCGGGTTCACAGCACACATGGCTGAGGCTCTCGACATCTCCTCGGAGGATGCGGAGCGCTTGAAGCTTGCCTACGGCCTGGGGCGATTGGACCGACCGCTGTGTGACACCGTGCGAACGGCCGTACGGCCAGCGCTTGATGATTGGGCTGCGTCCCTGGAGAACGCGTTATACCGGATGTGTGGCAGTCGGTGGCTTCCCTGGCAGTTTGTGACTTGCGGCGGCAGCAGCGTCTTGCCGGACCTTGCAGAGGCGCTTCGCTCGCGGTCTTGGGCGAGGCTGGGCAATGGTTCGTTGCGTCCCGAGGTTACGGTGATGCGACCCTGGGAGATACCGGGTGTGCTGGACAGGACCGGATTGTTGACGGGGCAGCAGTACGTAGCTCCCATGGCGGTTGCCGGGTGCCCCGCGAGCGGCGGACAAGCGGTTTCGCCCTGGGACAGCCTCCTGCGGGGCGTGAAGAGGCCGGAGACCTTCGTTCACGAGGGAGGGAGGAGTTGAACCAAGCTGAGGTAGTTCAGTTGGAGGCGGAAGACACCTCCGCGGCAATTCGCGGGCGGATCAAGGCTGCCGATGGGCGCCGTGTGCTGCTCGTGGTTCCGAAGGACTGCCCCGGTCTGGATAGTCTCGTGGACTTGAAGGTCCTCGTACGCGAGATCGCCGCGCTGGACAAGGAAGTCGCGCTGGTGACGAGAGACCGCCGCTTGAGGGAACTGGCCCACAGCGTCGGGTTCTCAACCTACACTACTGCGGCGCGGGGACGCAACGCCGGGTGGTCGGGACCGGTGAGGCGGGGGCGAGGAACGGATCGGGGCCGTCTCACGCAGGAATCGCTACGCCGGGCCGTGGTCGCTCCGCCGGCGAGAGGAGGGGTGGGGATAGGAGCGGCGCTGGTTCTCGGTCTGGCGTTCGTGGGCATGGTGGTCTTGCTGGGTGTGCTCCTGGCGGTCTTCGTCCCGACCGCCACCGTGACTCTCCATCCCGTGATCTACCCCGTCAGCACCACATTGACGGTGACAGGAAGCCCGGACCTGGAGAGTATCGACTACATCAACCTGCGGGTTCCGGCTCGTGTGGTGGAGATGGAACTCGTGGGCAATGACCAGCTCGCCACGACGGCCCTGAGGGATGAGCCGGAAGCCAGGGCCGCGGGGGAGGTGGTGTTCACGAACAAACGAAGCGAAGCCACCACCGTCATGTCAGACACCATCGTGACCACGAGCGGTGGGACGACCATCCGCTTCCGTACCATCGATGAGGTCACGCTGCCAGGCCGCGTGGGTGGCCGGGCGCGCGCAGCCGTCGAGGCCATCGAACCGGGCCCCAGCGGCAACGTGTCGGCGTACTCCATCAACCGCGTGGAAGGAGCCATGGGTCTCCAGGTCAATGTGATCAACGATGCTCCCACGCAGGGCGGTGGCATGAGCCAGGTCACGTATGTGACCAACGCCGACAAGGACCAACTCAGGGAGTCCTCCCTGCGGCGAATGAAGGAAGAGGGGTATGAATCTCTGGTGGTGCAACTCACTGGTGAGGAGACGCTGCCCTACGAGTCGCTGATCACCATTCTGCTGTCGGAGACGTACGACAAGTTCCCGGGAGAGGTGGCGGACTCACTTGGCCTACACATGCAAGCGCTGGTCAGAGGGACCGTCATCGACAGGGATGACGTGGACCTGCTTGGCCTGCGGATGCTTCAGCTCGAGGTGCGGGAGGGGTTCCAGCTCCTGTCGGGCGAGACCGAGGTCAGCATCGAAGAGATCAGCGACGTGGACTACGATGGCACGCTCATCTTTGAAGTCTCTGCCCAGGGCCAGAGCTGGGTGGAAGTCGATGCGGGGGAGATCAGGCAAAGCGTCAGGGGGATGGAGGTGGCCGAGGTGGAGGAGCACCTGGCGCGACATCTCAGCCTAGCCACCGACCCGCTGATCGAGGTCTACCCAGAATGGTGGGGCCGGCTCCCGTGGCTTCCTTTCCGCATCACCGTCAACGTCGAATCCGAAGGAGACGGTGTGGAATGAAAGGCCCCGGAGGGGCGACTACGTGCGACTGATGTCTCTGGACGTAGGGGACAGACGCATAGGGGTTGCGCTCAGCGACCCCCAGCGGATCGTGGCGCGTGGGCTTAGGGTGATCCACAGGCGTTCGCACCAGGCAGACCTGGAGTTGATCTCGTCCCTGGTCAGGGAGCACGAGGTCGAGAAGGTCGTGGTCGGTTTTCCACTGCACTCGGATGGGACCGCGGGCGAGCAGGCGAGCAAGGTAGAGAGCTACGCTGAGGAACTACGGCAGGTGTTGGAGGTACCGGTCGTCCTGTGGGACGAGGGCTACTCCACAGTGCGGGCGCGCGAGGCCATGATCGAGGCAGGAAGGAAGAAGAGAGAGAGACGAGAGCGAATCGACGCCGTGGCGGCCGCCGCGATTCTTCAGGATTATCTCGATGCTCTGGAACGACGGGAGGAAAGGAGGACTCCTTGGGAAGAGACGACATAGCAAGGGGTCTGCTTCGGTGGGGATTGACCATCGTGGTCCTTGTACTGGCAGGTTGGGCCATCGTCGTGGGCGGAAAGCACCTGTTGGGTGGTGACGCTGGGCAGGAAGTGGATCCCGGGGTCATCCAGACGTCATCCCTGGAGAAGACGCTAATTGGGTTGTACCTGAACATGCGAAAGGGCGACATCGAGAGTGCCGCCAGCGACGACGACACGCCCATCGTTTTCACCATCAATCCCGGTGAAACGGCGGCCACGATCGCGCCTCGGTTACAGCGTGAGGGGCTGATCACAGACAGCCAGTTGTTCCTGTGGTTGGTCCGGTACGAGGGCGTCGACGCCCTGCTCGAGGCCGGCGAGTACGAACTGCGGGCCAACATGACGATGAACGAACTGATAGACAGCCTCCAGCATGGGCGGTTGCGCGAGGTCTCGGTGACCATCCCCGAGGGCAAGAGAGCAGAGGAGGTCGCCGCTCTACTGGAGGAACGGGGCATCGTGGAGAGCAGCGTGTTCTTGGGCTTGGTCCGTTCGTCTTCCCCTGCCTACGATTTCTTGCAGGATCGCCGGGCCGATGCTCGTACGTCCATGGAAGGGTTTCTGTTCCCGGAGACATACCTGATACCCGCGGACTACGATGCTCAGCAGGTTCTGGATCTCCTGGTGATGACCTTTGCCGAGAGCTTCTCGGCGGAGATGCGCCAGGCCGCAGCCGAGGCGGGCATGAGTGTCTACGAGGTGGTCACTCTGGCCTCGATCGTGGAGCGCGAGGCGGTGGTCGCCGAGGAGAGGCCGATCATCGCCAGCGTCTACCTCAACCGGTTGGAGCAAGGCATGTACCTGCAATCGGATCCCACGGTGCAGTATGCCCTGGGGTACCAGGAGGACGCCGGACAGTGGTGGAAGATCCCCATGTCGCTGGAGGAGGACGTGGTGGTCGATTCACCCTACAACACGTACATGTATCCGGGGCTGCCTCCAGGTCCGATATGCAGCCCGGGGTTGGCGTCGATGCAGGCTGTGCTGGAACCGGCCGACACTCCCTACTTGTTCTTCTTCTCCAAGTTCGATGGCTCGCACGCCTTTGCGGAGACCTACGAGGAGCATTTGCAAAATCAGGAGCTGTACCAGGGGCAGCAGTAGTCCTGGCTCATGAGCAAGCTGGCTATCGCGACGCTTCTGTTCTGTCTGCTTGGCGCCGCAGGTGGGTGTGTTCCCACGCTGTACCCACAACCGACGGTCAAGATCGGCCTGGTCGCTCCCTTCGAGGGTCTCTACCGTGCTCTGGGCTACGAGGCTCTGCACGCAGTGAAGCTGGCCATAGGGGAGCGAAACGAGCAGGGCGGTGTGGCGGGGTACTTGGTGGAACTGGTGGCCCTGAACGACGACCAGGACCCGCAGTCGGCAGCTCAGCGTGCGAGGGAGATGGCCGTTGATCCCGACGTCGTGGGGGTCATCGGCCATCTTGGCGAGAAAACAACCGTGGCGGCGATACCGGTCTACGAGGAAGAGGGGCTGGCGCTGATCGTACCTGCCACCACGGCGACGGGCGCGACTAGGACTGGCAGTGTAGGCGTCTTCCGTCTGGTAGCCGACGACTGTGTCGTTGGCGCGGCAGCAGCGCGGTATGCAATTGAGGAGATGGGTGCGCGGAGCATCGTGGCCACCGGCGGCGAAGAGGAGTTGCTGGAATGCTTCGCGGCCGATGTGGGTGGGTCTGCGGTCACCTTTCGCCCCGTAGACGAGGGTGCACTGATCTCAGTCCTCAGTGAGGAACGCCCTGACCTGCTCTTCTTCGGCGGGGACGCCCTCGAGGGGGCGCGGTTGCTGCTCGACGTGCGCGGAGTGGGGCTGGAAACTCCTGTGCTCGGCGGCAACGGGCTGAACAGCTCTCAGCTTGTCCAGATCGCCGGCGACGCAGCCCAGGGCGTGACCTACGTGGCGGTCACCCCACCCCTCGTGGAACAGGGCTTCGCCGAGGCCTACGAGGCCTTCGCGGGCCAACCTCCCGGTCCCTATGCACCTCTGGTCTACCACGCCGCAGGGCTGCTTCTCGATGCGCTGGAGAGAAACATCGCTGCGGGGGGAAGGCCATCCAGGGCAGGGGTGATCGAGGCGCTGTCTGAGACCGACGGCTACGAAGGGGTGACGGGTCCGGTGTCGTTTGACGAGAACGGCCAGGCGCAGAACACAGCGGTCTACGTCTACCAGATCGTGGACGGGCAGTACCCGGGGGAGCTGAGAGAGTGCCCGGCTTGCGGTCAGTGAAGCCGGGCTGGTTCGACGCCAGGGGCAGCGCGCAAGTCTAGTGTACGATGCGGTGGACTAGCGGAGGCGGCTCGATGGGGTGCTTCTCCCAAGCGTAGGCCTCCAGCAAGCTGGCCTCAGCGCGTTCCGCGTCTTCGCTGCTGCGGGCGTGGATGGTGCACAGCTCCTCGCCCCGCTTCACGTGGTCGCCGATCTTGCGGTGCAGCACGATGTCCACCGCGTGATCTACAGGGTCGCCCTTCCTCTTTCTCCCAGCCCCGAGGTCCGTAGCCGTCAGCCCGACAGCCAAAGCGTCCAACTGAGAGATGTACCCCTCCTCGGGTGAAACCACGGTACGAGCCACAGGAGCCTGGGGCAAGAGGGCTTGATTCGCTATGGGGGCGGGATCCCCTTCCTGCGCTCTCACCAGGACCTCCAACTGGCCCAGCGCCTCCCCCGAGTTGAGAAGCCCCTCCAGTTTGCTCCGGGCCTCCTCCTCGCTCTGGGCCTTCCCGGTGAGGAGCAGCATCTGAGAGGCGACAGTCAGGCAGTGGGATGCGAAGTCCGCCGGTCCCCGGCCCTTGAGAGTATCGATGGCTTCCTTCACCTCCAGGGCGTTGCCCACGGCTCGTCCCAGCGGTTGGTTCATGTCGCTGATCACGCCCGCCGCGTTCTTGTCGAGGCTCTTCGCCAGGTCGATCATGATGCGGGCCAGTTCCAGCGCCTCGTCGTCCGTCTTCATGAAGGCCCCTTTGCCGACTTTGACGTCCAGGACGATGACCTTCGCTCCCACGGCCAGTTTCTTGCTCATGATGCTGCTGGCGATGAGAGGGTAGGACCCTACGGTGGCCGTGACGTCTCGAAGGGCATAGAGCTTGCCATCGGCAGGGACCAGGTCTGGAGTCTGGCCAGCCACGACGATCCTGTGCTGGGCCAGGTTCTCCAGGAAGCGAGCGGCGGAGAGATCGGAGGTGAATCCAGGGAAGGACTCTAGCTTGTCGAGGGTCCCGCCGGTGAACCCCAGGCCCCGGCCCGAGATCTTGGCCACCGCCAGGCCGGCGGAGACCACGAGAGGTGCCACGACCAGCGTGGTCTTGTCACCGACGCCCCCGGTGCTGTGCTTGTCGACCGCCAGGGGGGCGATTCTTTCCACATCGAGGGTCCGGCCTGAGTGGGCCATGGCGTAGGTCAGGTGTTTGGTCTCCTCCGTGTTCATGTCACGCAGGTAGATGGCCATCAGCCAGGCGGCTGCCTGATAGTCGGGTATCTCGCCGTCCATCAAACCGTGGACGAAGAACTCGATCTCCTCCTCGGACAGGGCCAGACCGTCACGTTTCTTGGCGATGATATCCAGCGCATTCACGATCCTTGGCCTCCACAATCGACGTAAGGGCGCAGATTCTAACATACTTGCGGCCCTCGTGCAATCGGACACACCTAGGCGCCAAAACGTGTATGACGCGGCGGAGATCATGGGCACGGTCACCGGAGAACCGCTCAGTCATTTCTACAACGGTGATAGATGTGTTATACTTGACCATGAGGGCCGAGAGCGATGGGAAAAGTGACGGTTGTAGGCGGAGGACTCGCCGGGGCCGAGGCCGCGTGGCAGGCTGCCCGGTGCGGCCAAGAGGTGGTGCTTTTCGAGATGCGCCCGGCGACGAATACGCCGGCCCATTTCACCGGCCACCTCGCGGAACTGGTGTGCAGCAACTCGCTAGGCTCCAATCTGCTGGACAGGGCGCTGGGGCTGCTGAAGGAGGAGCTGCGCCGCCTGGGCTCGCTGGTGATCGCCTGCGCCGACGAAACGGTGGTGCCGGCAGGCGGGGCCTTGGCCGTGGGCCGGGAGGCCTTTGCCCGGTTGGTTACCGAGCGGGTCGAGGCCAACCCCAGGATCCGCATCCTGCGCGAGGAGGTACGGGAAATACCGGAGACCAGGCCCCTGGTCGTAGCCACCGGACCTCTCACCAGCGAGGCGCTGAGCCAGGATCTGGCGAGGTTTCTGGGGGAGCAGTATCTGCACTTCTACGATGCCATGGCCCCCATCGTCACCGCCGATTCCATCGCCATGGATGGGGCGTTCCGGGGCTCGCGCTACGGCCGCGGCGACGGGGACTACATCAACTGCCCCCTCAACGAGGAGGAGTATAGCCGCCTCGTGGATGAGCTGCTGGAGGCGGAGACCATTCCCCTCCGCGAGTTCGAGGAGCAGGATCAGAGCTTCTTCGAGGCGTGCTTGCCGGTGGAGGTCATCGCCCGGCGCGGACGTGACGCCCTGGCCTATGGGCCTCTGAAACCCGTGGGGCTGACCGACCCTCGGGCTGGAGGGCGGCCCCACGCGGTGGTACAACTGCGCCAGGACGACCTGGCAGGGACGCTGTACAACATGGTTGGCTTTCAGACCAACTTGAGGTGGGGCGAGCAAGAGAGGGTCTTTCGTTTGATACCGGGGCTGGAGCGCGCAGAGTTCGTTCGCTTTGGACAGATGCATCGCAACACCTTTCTCAATTCGCCCACGCTGCTGGACGCCACGCTGGAGTCAAGGGAGCACCCTGGTGTCTTCTTCGCCGGGCAGATCACCGGGAGCGAAGGTTACGTGTCTGCGGTGGCTGGCGGCTTGCTGGCCGGTCTGAACGCGGCGCGCCGGGTGAGGGGGGAGCCTATGGTGGTCTTTCCGCCGCCGACGATGATCGGAGCGTTGTTCAGATACGTGTCCGGGGCGGACCCGGACGATTTTCAGCCCATGAAGCCCAACTTCGGGCTGTTTCCTCCCTTGGAGCAGCGGGTTCGGGGCAAGAAGCGCAGGTATCAGGCCTACTCAGAGCGCGCCCTGGACGATCTGGAGGCCTATGTGGACCAAGCCGGCATGAAGGGAAGGAGTGACGGAGCGTAGAACATGCGGGGCGGAAGGCCGTTGAAGGCGCTGCTGCTGGCTCTGCTGGGCATCCTCGTGTTCACTTGCGGCTGCACACCGGCCACAGAACCCAGCCCCGCTCCCGGCACCGAGGTGCCGGTGGTGGAGAGGAGAAGCTTCGACGGGGAGCGGGCCTACCAGTACGCTCTGGAGCAGTGCCAGATAGGCCCGCGGCCTCCTGGCACGGAGGCGGGTTGGGCTACCGGGGACTACATCATGGGGCAGCTCGAGGAGCTGGGCTGGGAGGTGGAAGCCCAGGAGTTCCTCTACCGCGGCGTACGGCTGCGCAACCTCATTGGCAAGCGAGGGCAGGGGGCGGTGGTAGTGCTGGGTGCTCACTACGACACCAGGCCGGTAGCCGACCGGGACCCCGAGCATCCCAACGAGGCGATAGTGGGCGGAAACGACGGGGCCAGCGGTGTGGCCGTGCTTCTGGAGCTGGCGGAGGTCTTGGGGCAGTACGAGCTGGAGAACGAGGTCTGGCTGGCCTTCTTCGACGGCGAGGACAGCGGGCGCCTGGAGGGGTGGCCGTTTTGCGTGGGGTCCGCCTACATGGCTGAGCATTTGACCGTAGAACCAGCGTGGGTGATCGTGGTGGACATGGTGGGTGACGCCGATCAGCAGTTGTACTACGAGGGCAATTCGGACCAGCCGCTGAGGCAGAGGCTGTGGGACATTGCCGCGGACCTGGGATACGGGACGTTTGTGCCTGAGCTGCGATACTCCATGGTGGACGACCATGTTCCATTCATCAACGAGGGAATCCCCGCAGTTGACATAATAGACTTCGACTATCCGTACTGGCATACCATCGAGGACACCTGCGACAAGGTGAGTCCGCAGAGCCTGGAGAGTGTGGGAAGGGTGTTGGAGGAGCTGTTGGTGCGTGGAGACGAGATGGCGGACCAGATGAGTGGGCGAAGAAGCCACTAGGGAGGGCAGTGGGGGGCAGCGTCGCTGGCCTGGTGATGGGGGGCGCAGGCCGTGTGGCAGGCCGTATGGCGGGTCGGCTGCCTCTACGGGGTATGCCGATTGGTCGTGTTCCTGACCCTGGTGAGGGGCCTGCAGAGACAACCGAGACGCGTACGCAGACGGCGATGATAGGAGGGTCACCATTCCGAGAAAACTGAGGTCTGTGGAAACGCCCGCGGAGAAGGGCTTTCTCGTGGGCGTGGAGCTGAAGGGCAAGAGGCATCTCTGGCGCGTGGAGGACTCCCTGGAGGAGCTGGCCCAGCTTGCGCGTACTGCGGGCATAGACGTAGTTGGGAGCGCCATCCAGCGTCTGGACTCGCCGAACTCTGCCACCTACATCGGCACGGGTAAGGTGGAAGAGGTGTTGACCTGGAAGAGAGAGCTGGGCTACGACGTGCTCATCTTCGACGACGAGTTGCGGCCGCGCCAGCAAAGGAACCTGGAGCAGGAAGTGGACGTCAAGGTCCTGGACCGCACCGCCTTGATCCTGGACATCTTCGCCAGCCATGCCCGGACGAAGGAGGGGCGGCTCCAGGTGGAGCTGGCCCAGTACGAGTACCGTCTGCCTCGCTTGACCAGGATGTGGACGCACCTCTCGCGGCAGGGTGTGGGCGGGGTCGGGCTCCGTGGCCCTGGCGAGACGCAGTTGGAGAGCGACCGGCGGGAGATCGGCCGCCGCATGGCTGATGTGAGAAAGCAGCTAGAGGAAGTACGCGTCCATCGCCAACAGTATCGCAGCCGCCGCAAGAAGGCGGCCATCCCTGTCGTAGGTATCGTGGGCTACACGAACGCGGGCAAGTCCACGCTGTTGAACGCCCTGGCCGGCTCCGACGTGCTCGTCGAGGACAAACTGTTCGCCACGCTGGATCCCACCACCAGGCGTGTGGAGCTGCCCAACGGCAAGCCTGCGCTCTTCACCGACACAGTGGGCTTCATCAACAAGCTGCCCACGCAGCTCGTGGCCGCCTTCCGGGCCACTCTGGAGGAGATCAACGAAGCGGACCTGCTCCTGCACGTGGTGGACATAACGCATCCCAACGTTCGGGAGCAGAGCACCACTGTGGAGCAGGTGTTGCGGGAGCTAGGCGCCGAGGACAAGCCGGTGATCACCGCCTTGAACAAGGTCGATCTGTTGGTGGAGGAGACACCTGAGGACGAACAGATGGAGGCGGGGGAAGCAGAAGACACCCCCGCTTGCACAGTGGACCGCATCGGGGAGATGGTGGCGGAATACCCCAACTGCGTGGCCATCTCGGCCGCGGAGGGCATAGGGCTGGATCGTCTCCTGGAGCGGGTGCAAGCGTTGCTGGAGGAGAACCTCGTTTCTC
>DAOUEW010000081.1:0-3199 GCA_034430275.1 Anaerolineae bacterium
CGGCCACGGCGTCGCTCTCGCTCCCCAGATAGTCGATCAGACCGAGGCGCCGCGCCTCGCGGCCGGAATAGGCCAGCCCGTTGGACAGGTCTACGCGAGAGATGTTCATCCGCTCTCCGCGCTGGCTGAATACGGTCTCCACGAACTCCAGCTTGATCTCTTCGATGGAGCGCAGGAACTCGTCGCGGTTGCTGGCCGTGAGCTTGAAGGGGCCGCTGGCCAGGATCACCTCGTTCTGGGCCAGGTCCACCGGGGCGTAGCCCCACACGCCGACGTTCCCCACGGTGGACGACGGCTTGGCGTAGACAGGATCGGTGGCCATAGCCGCGTAGTACGCACCGCTGGCCGCCACGCTCTCCAGGGAGCCCACCACCGGCATCTCGCGGCGCAGGTTCTGTAGCTCCAGATACAGCTCCTGGGTGGCCGCCACCTCGCCGCCTGGAGAGTCGATTTGCACGACGACGGCCTGGATGTTGGGGTCCCCACGCGCCTCCTCGACCTGGAGCATCACCCAGTCGGCGCTTTCCGCGTAGATGTCTCCGGTCAGCCGGATGATGCCCACCGCTGGCTGTGGCACCAGCGCCTGAGCCAGCCAGATCCCGATCAGCAGCGGCGCAAAAACCCACATCAGAAAGCTGCCCAGGGTGCGGAACCCGCTTGGGGAGTGGTTGTCGCCCAAGGCCCCGGCCAGCCGTCCTCTCGACCTTGCGCCACCCGCGCCCTTCAGGTGTCCCTCGTTCACGTCCGGAAGCGGAGACGTTCCAGTCATCTCTGGTCCTCCTTCTTATGCGATCTAGTCCAGGCGACAGCGCGTGGGACGGAAAGGTGGCGCAGACGGGGGGAGTGTTCCCTCGAATACCGTCCACCGCTCAACCGGTTCCAGCCTCCGCCAGCGCACGCTCCAGCAGGTCCCCATCGTCTGGCTCCACCGCTCGGCCGTAGGCACGAGCCGCCAGATCCGGTCCCAGCACCAGCGTAGCCATCCTCAACCGAAGCTCCTCCTTCGTGGCTTGAGGATGGCGCTCCCGGAGCCCGGCGAGAAGCAGGTAATAGACGGTCCGCGTCATCCCCTCCATGAGTTCCAGCTTGCGCCAGGGAGGCATGCGGCGCAGGAGTTCGAGCTGCACCTTCTCAGCGTCAGGGTGGGTATCAGACGACAGGGTCTGCATCAGAACTCCTCGGCTGGAGCGTCAGACCTCGAGACGCTGAGATACGGCCCTTGCATCGTTCAGCCAGATGATACCAGACGGTCCAGGCAAACGCAAAGCCACCAAACTCGGGCCTGGTTCTGGTTGACAACCGTCTCCCTCTGAGTTATACTATAGATAGCTCGAAATAGAGGCGATGTCTTGACCCGGACTATATCCACCACCAGTTCTTCGATCTGGTAGCGACAGGGGCGTAATGCGCCCCTGTGTTCTTTTGGGCGGGTCAAGCAAAGCCTGGAAAAACACCTAGCGGAGGAGAACCGTGGACTCAGGAATGATGAGCAAGATCGAAAAGGCCAGGCGCTATGCCGAACAGCCGGACAGGATCTGCTTCGAAGAGTTCAAGGTACGTCTCGCGGGCGATAACGACAGCCACGTTGTTACTTTCTCGGGCGGGCAGTGGAGCTGCGACTGCCTGTTCTTCGCCCGGCGCGGGGTGTGCAGCCACACCATGGCGCTGGAGAGGATCCTGGGCACCATGATCCCGGTGGCGCAAGAGGTCTAGGGGCAGACCCCCCCGGTCCGCGGCTGTGGGCCCTCGGCCAGGGCAGGGCACCGGGCCCAGCCCGCCTGCCGCCGTCCAGCATCGATCCCCCTTGGGCACCAGCAATGACTGGAGCGTTTCTCCCACCCGGAGCAAGACCCCAGGGAGTAAGTCGCGTCTCCGACGAGGTCGCCACGCCGTTGACAGAACGCGACTGTGGCAGTATACTTTCTTTCGTTTTCTTGGTCGCCGGGTACTGGCGCTGAGAGTTCGGCATTTTCGCACGGAGGATGTTGTGAATTACGGGCAGGCGTTCAGGGAGTCCTTAGAGAGTCCCGAAACCTTCTGGGGCCGCGCCGCAGAGGAGATCACCTGGTACCGGAAGTGGGATCAGGTGCTCGACGTGTCCAACCTACCCTTCTCACGATGGTTCGTAGGTGGCTTGATTAACACCTGCTATAACGCACTGGATCGTCACTTAGAGGGCGGGCGAGGTTTTTTGCCCGCCCTTATCCATGATAGCCCGGTCACCGACACAGTGCGCACCTACACCTACGCCGAGCTCACCGACCGGGTATCGAGAATCGCCGGCTTCTTGACCTCCCTGGGCGTCACCAAGGGGGATCGAGTGGTGATCTACATGCCCATGATCCCCGAGGCGGCCATGGCCATGCTGGCCTGCGCCCGCATCGGCGCCATCCACTCCGTGGTCTTCGGCGGCTTCGCCCCCCGGGAGCTGGCTATCCGCATCAACGACGCCAAGCCCAAGTTGATCCTCTCCGCCTCCTGTGGCATCGAGGGCCAGAAGCAAATCCCCTACAAGCCCCTCCTGGACGAGGCCATCAGGCTCGCCAGCCACGCGCCTGACAGGTGCGTAATCTGGCAGAGACCGCAGGTGCAGGCCGACCTGAACTCGCCGCGCGACCTGGACTGGGTGGATCTGGAGGGGAAGGCCGACCCCGTCGATTGTGTCCCGCTGGAGGCCACGGATCCCTTGTACATCCTCTACACCTCCGGCACGACCGGTGTGCCCAAGGGCGTGGTCAGGGACAACGGCGGCCACGCCGTGGCTCTCCACTGGACCATGAAACACATCTATGGCATCGATCCGGGGCAGGTATTCTGGGCCGCCTCCGACGTGGGCTGGGTGGTGGGCCACTCCTACATCGTCTACGCACCTCTGCTCAAGGGCGCCACCAGCATCTTGTACGAGGGTAAGCCGGTGGGCACGCCCGACCCCAGCGCCTACTGGCGGGTCATCTCGCAGCACAAGGTGAAGGCCCTCTTCACCGCCCCCACGGCCTTCCGGGCCATCAAAAGGGAGGATCCCCAGGGGGAGTATCTCGAAGGCTACGACCTCTCCCACTTCGATACCCTGTTCCTGGCTGGCGAGCGCACCGACCCCGATACCTACTACTGGGCCTCGGACCTGCTGCACCGTCCGGTCATTGACCACTGGTGGCAGACGGAGACGGGGTGGGCCATCACCGGCAACTTCCGGGGCCTG
>DAOUEW010000082.1:0-4840 GCA_034430275.1 Anaerolineae bacterium
CCGTCCACGTGGACCCACGCCCCCGAGGCCCTAGCGGTGCGGCAGACCTCTTCTGCGGGATCGAAGGCTCCGGTGTTCACGTTTCCGGCCTGGATACACAAGATGGTGGGGCCGGAGATCTCGGGGAACTTGTCGGCCCG
Source organism: Anaerolineae bacterium (assembly GCA_034430275.1). GTDB lineage: Bacteria > Chloroflexota > Anaerolineae > UBA7937 > B3-Chlor > JAUVXJ01. Next base: position 141 of record DAOUEW010000082.1, read on the forward strand.
CATTCGGCCCTGGTTGTCCACAGGAACGCGGAGGACTCGCTCCCGACCGAGGCCGAGCAGGCTGAGCGCCTTGAGCACGCTCACGTGCGCCTCGTCACCCACGATCACCGTGATCGGGGGCGCGCCGAAGAGACCGTTGGCTCCCACGTCCCAGCCCTCACGGGCCAGCAAGGCAAAGCGGGCTGCGGCGAGGCCCGAGAAGTTGGCCATGGTCGCTCCTGTGACGAAGCCCACGCCAGCCTCTGGAGGCAGCCCCAGAAGCGAAATGAGCCACTTCCTGCACACGTCTTCCAGCGAAGCTGCAACTGGAGAGAGAACGCGGGCCGCGTTTTGGTCCCACACGCCGGCCAGCATGTTCGCGGCCATGGCCGCGGGCAGGCTCCCGCCGACCACGAAGCCGAAGTATCGGCCACCTGTCGTAGCCATCGTTGCCGGGGATCCGATCTCGTCGAGCTCGCCCAGGACCTTCCTGGGGTCCATGGGGTGGTCCTGAAGTGGTACGTCCAGCAGTTCAAGCCGCTCCAGGGCTTCTGGGGAGGGGCTGACCCTCCTGCCCCGGATGTTCTCCACGTACCGGGTGGCCCGACTGGCTACGTCGAGTAGCAGCTCTTGCATACCTACACTCCTCCCAGATGGCCGCCGAGACTGGCTCCCAACACGCTATTCAACGGTCGCCACGTGACGGCTCCCTGGCTTCCATCGCTGCCCGACTCTCCCCGCGAACGGCACGTCGCGGGGTGCTGGTGTTCAGATCCCCTTCCCTAGCCGTCGTCTCCTGACCTCCTCGATAGTCCCCAGGCGAGCCCCGTAGCCAGGCCGGATGCCAATCCCATGGCATAGAACGCGCCCAGATCTATCAGGGTGACGTTTGGGAAGAAGTTCTCGATCAGATACTGGGCAAACCAAAGAGCCAGGATCGCGGGGACGATCAGAGCCACCGTAGTTGTGGCATTGCCTGTGCTCCGCTGCATAAACCAACCTCCTTCGTTGCCGTTGCTGCCTACCCACGCTCAGCGACCATCGCCAGCGCGGGAGTTAGTGCGGAGTGGTTATGTCAATACTCTGCTTCCAGTGGACATCGTTGCGACACTTGTGGTGTAGTGCTTATGTCCATATCTGTACGTGGCCAGTAGAGGTCGCCCGGTTGGTGCTCTACAAGCCCGCAGTCCTGAGCGATGCCATTATGCCACACGATGCCAAAGAGAGCAACGTGAGTTCACAGGAGACGGGGGGACATGCTTGCTAGAGTCCGGGTGGCTGAGGCGTGCGCCGTGAAGGAGGCAATAGGGTTCTCCGAGGAGGGCGCTGGTTATGAGACGCTGATGCGTGACTCCGGAGCATTGCCGAGGCTGTAGGACGAAGGCACGACCCTGAGTTCATGGGACTGTGGCGTGTCTGCGCCGCTGGTGGCAGCGACACGCCTGGGCCAAGTTCCCCTGCCATAGCGCACCATCAGGGTTTCGGTCAGGTACCGATGGTCCCCCGCGAAGGACTCGGTGAAGGACAAGAACGATAGAAGCGTGAGCGGCTGGTGGAGGTCGGCGGCTGCCATGACCTTGTGGTGCCCATCCAGCAGAAAGTGCACGAGCTTCCAGTCTATCTGCCTTCCCGAGATGCAGCGCGTATCCACCAGGGACAGGGCGAGCGCGGCCGGTCTTGTTCCGCGCTTGATTTCACGCTTGTACCACCCGACCCTGCGCCCTCTCAGTCTTCTCCCCGATACCAGGGGAAGAATGAGCTCCTGGACGGTGAGAATGCCGGCGTGGGTGACGCGGTCATACTGGCTCCAGTGATAGTGGCGCGGCGTATCCCCCAGGAACGAAGAAGGCGATATCGGCCGGGGCGTGATCTCCAGGAGGCCGACCACGTAATCCCCCTTGGGCATGATCGCCTTGACCGTCTCAATGATCCTCCCGGTCGCGATCCTGGGCAGTCCCGTCCTGAAGCTCTCGGCGAGGGCCTCCGGTGCCAGGGGGAGCTGCGCATTCCGCTTGAGTTCGAAGAGGGCTTTGCAGGTGTCGCACATGTTGCCGATGAGATAGATGGCCCTGTCGTGGATGTCCAGGTACCGCCACCACGGCCGCTCGCGCCCTTCGCGTACCGGGAACGAGATGACCGAGTCCTCGTGGGTCACTTCGAGCATGATGGAGTGCTGGATCAGAAGCTCGCGTAGCTGCCTGGCACACTCTTCCAGCGCTGCTAGGGTAGTCCCGGGCACATTGGCATCGACCAACGTGCGGATCTGGCGCACTTGCTCGGCGTCGAGGTTCTCCTCGACGTGGACGAGCTTGCCCTCCCGCAACGGGATGTTTCCCGCGAGGAGCGGGACGGCCAACGTCTCAGCTTCGAGGATCACGGGGTCAGTGAGGTCAGCGAATTGAGCGGCCACCTCCTGACCTCCAAGCTTGGCGGCGGCCTGGGATTGTCGCAGGGCCGCGGCCAGTTGGCTCAAGCTGCCGCCCAGTAGCAGCCACTCTGCCCCCCTACAGAACCCCCATATTCTCGATTGGCGGCCTTCGGGTCCGTCATGGGAGTCGGCCTCGTGCGCCACGCGGGAAAAAGTGTCGCTCAAGCGCTCGGTCCAAAGGATGATGTCGAGCAGACTCGAGTAGCAGGCGGCCAGCCCGTGGCCGAGCCCCGGATTGCGGGCTAGGTTCGTCTGCCATTGAGGCGCGCGGATGGCATCGCGAAGAAGTCCGACGATGGTGTTCAGTTCAGAGTACATCTCGGCCTCCTTGTACAGGGGCTGGCCCTGGCTGGCTCCGATACGGGGGGACGGCGCTATCATCATAGCACAACACGGGATGTTTGCCAAGCGTCTCTGCCAATGGTGCAACGCGTACCTGCGGCTTGCTCGACATGAGCCTATGATCACCGTTGCTCCTCGCACGTCCGCGCTCGGAGTTGACCAACGGATTGACCTCGCGGCCGCCGCTGGGCATGCTCTTCCACAGTGGTGGCGGGGTGACCTGCCAGCTTTTCGATCAGCTGGTGTACCCATCCGTTAGCTGCGACGAGGGGGAGAAATAGATCACGGTTCAGGTTGGACATTCTGCTGAATTGGGGTAAGCTACCCCTTGGCCTAGCGTGCCATGTATGGTAAGACCATTGAGTATGCCCATCGAGGTGCCCTGGCGTCCAAGAGAGACGCCTCGAATCCACCTCCGTCACCCTACCCACCAGGCGGGACCGATATCTGCCGTGCTGCGTGGCTGACGCAAGTCTCCGCTGAGTTCGTACGGGACAAGTGTAGGAGCCTATTGTGCACTTGCGAAGCCTAGCTTCGCGTAGTCTTCATCTTGCGCGACGTCAAACGCACGACTTCAGACTTATGTTGGCGCGTCGGGCACTGCATGGGTTGGCTACCGGTCTGACAACGCAATACCGCTCCATATACACCGTCGGGCTAGGGGCTAGTCCCGTACAACTGGGGTCGCTGCAGAGCGTGGGCAACGCCGTTGGCGCTCTGGCGTCCTTGCCCGCAGGCTGGTTCATCGACTATCACGGTTTGAAGAAGGTCTTCCTTCTAGGCACCGCGCTTCTGGTAGTGGGCAGCCTAGTCTACTTCGCGGCTCCTCTGTGGACCTGGCTGTATCTAGCCGTTGTGATCTACTATGTCGGGTTCCGCATCACGTGCACCGCTTGTACCGTGACCTGTGCAGCGGAGCTACCCAACGAGGAGCGGGCTACCGGGCGTGGTCTGTGCCGCACGCTAGCTGCGCCCGTGGCTATTGCGACCCCGATGCTGGCAGCCTGGCTCATCTCCAGGTTTGGCGGCATAAGTGTGGAGGGTATTCGTGCGCTGTTCGGGATCCAAACACTGGTCTTTGTGGCCATATTCATCCTCCTCCTGACACAGTTATCCACAGGCCGCGTCCACAAGCAGCCCGGCCACGGCGAGCGGGTTCTCTCGGGTTTCATGGAGGTCTTCAAGCAGGGGCGCGATGTGACGAGTCTGATGGTGGTGATGGGATTGATGGAATTGCCCTGGACCATCGCGGAGCCCTTCATGCCGGTTTATGCCCATGAGTTCAAGGGCGCCAGTGAGTTCGTACTCGGGGGGATTGGTGTTGCCAGCGCCCTTGTGCCCATGCTGGCCTCGATTCCTCTGGGGCGACTGGCCGATCGACACGGCCGCAAGAAGCTGCTTTTCGGCATCGCTCCGCTGGCCTATGTCGGAAATCTGTTCCTGGTCTTTGGGCCGGCGTCGGGCGTTGGGGCGCCCGTATGCCTGCTGACGTATGGCTTGCTCTTTGGATTCAACAGCATCGGCATGGCCCTTGCCGCCTCGATGGCCGCCGAGATCATGCCTCCGGAGCAAATGGGTCGTTGGATTGGCGTCATTGGCCTGTTCCGCGGTCTGCTAAGCATTCCTGCCCCGACGCTTGGTGGGTTGATCTGGGAGCACATCGGTCCACAGTATGTGTTTCTGGCAGCCATAGGCATCGATATCTGCTTGCGCTTGCCCCTGCTTGCCTCGATCAGAGAGACCCTGCATTTGTCCAGAGAATGAGGGACGAGGTCGTCAGGGCGATGTCCGTCGGGAATCGTAGCCTGCTTGGATGACCGCCGTGCCGGTGGTCGTGGCGGCTTCTGCCAACAGTATACCCATCCGTTCGATGGAAAGAAGGGGAAATGCAGATCACGGTTCGGCTTGGACACTCTGCTGAATTGGGATAAGCTACCCCTCGGCCCAGTGT
>DAOUEW010000083.1:0-3745 GCA_034430275.1 Anaerolineae bacterium
CTCATTGCCGATACCGACGATGGCATCTACATGGAGATGAACAAGAGCTGGAGCATTGATGACAAGAGGCTCAACTTCCAGTTCGGCACGGAGATAGCCTACGAGATCAAGAACGGCCAGCGCGGCGATCTGCTGAAGAACGCCACCTACGCCGGCATGACACCCCAGTTCTGGGGTTCCTGCGATGCGATCTGCAACGAGGGCTACTGGGACGTGTGGGGCACCCCCAACTGCGGCAAGGGACAGCCCTCCCAGGTGGCGCACGTAGGCCACGGGGCGAGCGTGGCCCGGTTCCGCGACGTGCAAGTGGGCGTGATGCGATAGGATGGGAATGGGGAAGGACGAAGGAATGCTGGGTGAAGCCAGGTTGAAGGAACGTATCGAGTACACTCTGTCCACGTCGAAGGCAGATCAAACCGAGGTGGTTGTCATCCGGGAGAGGGAACAGCTCACTCGTTTCGCCAACTCCTACATCCACCAGAATGTCAGCAAGGACGATCTGGAAATCCGGGTGCGTGCTGTGCTGGACAAGAAGATAGGCATCGCCTCGACCAACGACCTGAGCGATCAAGCTCTACGGGGAGTGGTGGAATCCGCGAACGTGGCGGCCAGCTACCAGCAGCGGAACCCCGACTTCCTCTCCCTCCCCTGGCCGCGACCCATCCCCCACATCGACGGTTTCGTGGAACGCACCGCCGCCTGCACTCCCAGGAAGAGAGCTGAGGCCGTGAGGGACATCTGTATCCCCGCTAAGGAGCAAAACCTGAACGCCTCGGGAGCTCTAGCCACCCGGGAGTACGAGTACGCGGTGGGCAACTCCATCGGCGTGTTCGCCTACTACCCCACCACCCTGGCCGATCTCAGGACCGTGATCATGAGCAACACCGGGTCTGGGTATGCTGCGGCTGTCTCTCTCGATATCGACGCCATCGACGCCGCAGCGGTGGGCCGTGAGGCTATCGACAAGGCGCTGCGCAGCCGCAACCCGGTCGATGTGCCACCGGGTGAGTACACTGTCATTCTGGAAGAGTACGCCGTGGGAACTCTGATGCCTTACCTGGCCTACATCGGCTTCGGCGCCCAGGCCTTCCAGGAACACCAGAGCTTCATGTACGGCAAGCTCGGCCAGAAGGTCACTGGGGAGAACATCACCATCTGGGACGATGGCCTGGACCCCAGAAACCTGCCCATGCCCTTCGACTTCGAAGGCGTCCCCAAACTGCGCGTGGACCTCATCTCCAAGGGCGTGGTCGGAGGTCCGGTCTACGATACCTACACCGCGGGCAAGGAGCCGGCCAGGATCTCCACCGGCCACGCCTTGCCCGTCCCCAACGACTTCGGTCCCTTCCCCTGGAACGTGGCCATGGAGACCGGCCAGGCCTCCAAAGAGGAGATGGTGGCCTCCACCAAGAAGGGTCTGTGGGTCACCAGGATGCACTACGTCAGGCCGGTGCACCCCCTCAAGACCGTGGTCACGGGCATGACCCGCGACGGCACGTTCCTCATCGAGGACGGAGAGATCGTGACTCCGGTGAAAAACCTGCGCTTCACCCAGAGCATCCTGGAGGCGTTTGGGGAGGCGGAGCAGATCGGACGGGAGGCGGTCTTGACGCGAGAGGCGTTCCTGGAGAACTTCATCGGGGGCATGAGGGTGCCGGCCCTGAAGCTGCGCAGGTTCGCCTTCACTAGCGCGACGGAGTTCTAGTCAGTACGCCCCCAGTTCCCGCAACCGTTCGTCGGAGATGCCGAAGTGGTGCCCCAGTTCGTGCATCACCACCTGCCGCACCTTGTGGCGAACCTCCACAGCGGTGGGACAGCAAGCCTCGATGGGCCCCTGGTAGATGCTGATCCTGTCCGGCAAGACCAGACCGTACCTGGACGTACGTTTGGTCAGAGGTACGCCCTCGTACAAGCCCAAGAGTGTCTCACCTGGAGGGAGGCCCGTGCTCCTCAGCTCTTCGCGGGTGGGCCAGGGCTTGATCACCACCTCTACGTTTTCCAGCTTCTCCTGGAACTCGGGCGGCAGACTATCGAGAGCTTGCGCCACCAGCCTCTCGAACCGTGATCTGTTCACGCCTCACCCCTTGATCATACTGCCGGGCTGGCAGCTCCGGCAGAAGTTGGTGAGCCGGTTCCTGGCCTTGATCTCAGAGATGGTCGTTCCACAGCGAGCACAAGGGGAGCCTCCTTTGCCGTGCACGCGCAGGAAGTCTCTCACCTCCACATGGATCTCTTCTCCCACCCTCTCTCGAAGTGTGATGATCGCTTCCTTCAGCACGGAGCGGACGGCGTCATACAGTCGCTCTATCTCCTCCGGTGAAAGGCTGGGGCGCTTGCGGAAGGGATACAGCCCCGCCTCGAACAGGATCTCGTCGGCGTATGCGTTGCCTATCCCCGTTATCACAGCCTGATTGGTCAACAACCCTTTGATCTCCCCGCGCCGTGGTCGAAGCCTCTCTTCGAACACCCCCAGGCTCAACTCAGGATCGAGAGCCTCGGGTCCCTGCTCGTCAAAGCGGGGCACCAGATTCTCGTCTGGGGTGAGGTAGACCTTGCCCATGGACTTCGCGTCGGCGTAGCGCAGCTCTGATCCGCTGGAGAGACCCAGCAGGAGGACCGTCTTGCGAAGCCGGCGCTGATCGGGAGCGCAGTACTGAAGACGACCCGCGAGCATGGGGTTGATTACCAGCTTCTCTCCCCCAATCAGCTCTACGATGAGGAACTTCCCTCGCCTGCGCAGACTCTGGAACTCGCGGTCCCGCAAAGCGGCAGCGAAATCCCCCGGCACCAGACTGCGCACCACCAGCGGGCGGAGAACCTCCACCCTTTCGATCCGCTGGCCCGGCAGTACCTCCTGCAGGCGTTCTTTGACCACCTCCAGATCGGGAAGCTCCGGCATCTACTGCTCAGCCTCCGAACGCCTCTCTCAGCTCAGGGGGCAGCCGTCTCATGTTACCTTCCCCATCCACACAGAGATGCTTCGTGTGGCCGGTGACGAGCAGTTGCCCCGTGTCCTTCATGAGCACCTCGTAGTACATGGTGATGGTCCGGCTCCGAAGCCGCTCCACGGAGGTCCGCACGATCACCTCGTCGTCGTATCGAGCGGCGGCCACGAACCTGGCGTCGAACTCGATCACCGGAAGAAAGAAACCTTCATCCTCCAGCTCTCTGTACCTTCCACCTTTCTGCCTCAAGAACTCGCCTCTTCCCACCTCGAACCACACGATGTAGTTGGTGTGATAGACGATGCCCATGGCGTCCGTTTCCGCGTAACGAACCCGCAAGGTGGTCTCGATCACATCCTTCTCGCTCATGCACTCTCCTCTGGTCCAGGCTGTTGAATCCAGAGCAGATGATACCACTGCTAGGGTAGCTTGTCAACGTGGAGTTCTGCCGACAGGGAAGAATGGCGGCACAACGGGCACCCTTCACCCTGCTGGGGAAGGCAACCCCTCCCTCGCCCGGGTCACGAGGTCTGGCGGGCCGACCGGCCCTCCTGAACTCGCAGGAACAACACCCCGCCGAGGATTATGAGGCTACCGGCGAGCTGCATCCCGGTGAGGCGCTCGCCGAGGAGGAAGAAGGCGATCACCGCCGTGAAGACTGGCTCTGACGTGACGATCAAGTTGGCCACACTGGCGGGGAGGCAGCCCAGGGAGACGTTGTACAGGCCGAAGCCGATCACCGTGGGTCCGGCGGCGAGCACGAAGAGAATGACCCAGCCAGCGGTGGCGTTCCCCAGCCA
>DAOUEW010000084.1:0-2246 GCA_034430275.1 Anaerolineae bacterium
GTCAGCGCCGCCCCCGGCACCCCCTCGGCCACCAGGATGCCCTTCGCCAGGTCCACGGTGAAGTCGGGCAGGGCCTCGCTGCGCTTGTAGCGCAAGGGGTTGTTGAAGCCGAAGTTGTACCGATCCAGCCTCTGGGAGCTGAAGGGCGCGTCCAGGTAGGGATCGGGACTGATGTACCTGCCGATGGATGGGTCGTAGTAACGACCGTTGCCATAGTAGTACAGCCCCGTCGAACTGTCAAGGACCTGGCCCGAGAAGAGCCGCTCGGTGAGGGTCATGGGGATGGTGGAGGAGAAGGTCTCTCCGAAAGGCTCGTAGTGGGCGCGGCCCACCTCCTCCCCTGCACCGTCCGTGATCAGCACTGTGGAGCCGGATTGGTCGCCGTGGATGAAGTAGAGGTCGTCCACGCCGTTGGAGGGCTCGGTGAGACGCATGGCTATTCTCTGGCCGTTGGCGTAGTAGTACTTCGTGGTGCTGTACTCGCGGAGGCGCTCGGTGTGGTATATGTTCCAGTCGCTGAAGACTACATGAACTATGCCATCATCGTCGATAGCCATCTCACGGATGCTTATGATGTCCCAGATAGGCTCGCTAGCCCCCCACTGCTCGCCTCCTGTGGGCAATACCGACTGCCGCAGCATGCCGCAATCTGGCCAGTCCAGGTTGGGGAAGCCCCTCCACACAGCGTGTGTGTCTCCTTCATCATCGGTGGACAAGCAGGTATAGCCGTATTGGTGATCGGCTGGTAGGTCGCCCGGTGAGTCGAGACATTCAGTCCACGAATCGCTACCCTCAGGCAGAATGGAGCAGTACACAAAGCCCGCAGGAGGGACCTCGTCTGGCTCTGACCACACAGCGCGGACGTCGCCCTGCAAGTCAGCCACCAAGCTCTGCCAAAGGGCATTGGTGGTCGACGGTGCAGCCACCATATCGGTACCCCACACCCCGGTGCTTGCCGGTCGCTTGTCGGCGTACGTCCTCTTCCCGGTGACGTACAGTACATCTCCCCACCATAGTACGTATACGTTGTCCTGCGGATCAACGTCAATGTCCACCTTTCCCAGCAATCGCTCGCTGTATTGCTCCAGCACAACGGTGTTCTCGTCTGAGACCCGTTCGTTGGCGCCCCAAGTGCCCGTGCCGATGTCCAAGCGGGCATAGTAGACATCGTTATGGTTGGAGCCGAAGGCGTTCCTGGTGTCGATCCAGGCCACGTGCAGGTTGTCTTCACTATCCACCGTGGCCACAGGGTGATACGCCTCCCCGGCAACGGCGTCTCGGATGTTGCCGCCCTGCTGCCACTCGTCGCTGCCCGCCTCGAGAGTGGCATACTCCACGTCGGCGCCGTCCCGCCACACGAGGTATACGTTGCCCTCACTGTCCGTAGCCAAGGACGGAGCATCACCGCTGGCGGTCACGGTCACCGGCCCGGTGCCCCAAACCTCGCTGCCTACACTCTTCGTGATGTGAAGCACGCTTCCCTGGTAGCCGTAGTAGTAGGTCCACGCGGTCCAGGCGGCGTGCAGGTTTCCCTCTGCGTCAATGACGATATCAGGATCCTCGGACGACACGTCTTCCATCTCATCTGGGTTGGCGACCGGCACCGGTTCGCTCCAGGCCAACCGCTCCTCGTAGTAGTCGCCCACGTAGAGGGTCACCGCGCCGTCCTCGATCCTGGTCACTCTGTTGCCGTCGCCGTCGTAGATGAACCGAGTTGTGTAGGTGATGCCCTCGGTGGAAGAGATCACCTCTGTTAGCCGATCTTCCGCATCGTATTCGTAGGTGATGGAGATGGGGGAGGCGCCTTCTATCTCCAGCGTCTCGCGGTTGCCCCTCTCTGAGTAGGTGTAACTGCGTCCATCGTCGGTGCTGGCGACCTGGTGAGGGCCCGGTAGCTCATACTCGAGGGTCAATCCCCCCTTGCTCCTCAGGTTGCCGACGGGATCGTAGGTGTAGTCACGCACGTAGCTGCCCGTCACTTTGGTGAGCCTGTCTAGCTCGTCGTAGACGTAGGAGAGCGAGATGTCATCGCCGACCACGCTCTGGAACGACTCCAGATTGCCTACCTGGTCGTAGCCGTAGTCGAGTTCTTGGACGTTCTCTACGCCATTGGAGGTGACGATGGACTCGAGTCTGAACGTGTCGGGGTAGTAGCCATGGACCGTGTGCAAGTGGTTGCCCAGAGTCAGGGTCACCGGCTGGCTTAAGGCGTTGTACTGAAGATCGTCTACATAGGTGTCAGCGCC
>DAOUEW010000085.1:0-3192 GCA_034430275.1 Anaerolineae bacterium
ATGGGCTATACGACAACGAAGAGTACATGGGGCAGTGTCCCTACGTGAACAATGCCGACTCGGACTACGATGGCATCTCGGACGGCACCGAGGTCGATCAGGGGTGGAACGCCTGCGATCCTTACAACCCGTACACCCCCACACCGGAGGTGGACCCACCTACGCCCACCAATACGCCCACCGCCACCCCCATCCCCCTCCAGATCAACGAACCCCTGCGCGGCAACGACGTGGTTGTCACCGGCGTTGGGGATCCAAGCTACCTGCCTGTGAGCCTGGAAGTCTGGGATTGGACCACCAACACCCGCCTCGGATACGGTATCATAGAAAGCAGCCGCACTTTTCGAATCGAGGTCAGCCCACCGCTCGTGATCGGCCACAAGATCAGAGTCTTTGGGAGCTATGCCTGGGACGAGGCGACGGTCGTCGGGGCCACGAACACACCTACCAACACTCCGACGGCTACCAACACTCCCACGCCGACATCGACCCGAACACCCACGGCCACTCCCACACCAGCCGCGGCGATCAGTATCGCCGTCCCTACACCCCCCACTGGGATGATATACTCTTGCACCGACGATGTGGGTGTAGACCTCGCGCTGACGGTCGAGGGCAGCGGATGGCCCGGGGATGGAGAGACGGAGGTCTTGTTCGGCTGGGACGGAACCGGCGCCGCCGCCGAGTCCTACACTGGCAATGCCAGCGTGGTCCCCGAGACGGACGGCACGTTCTCCACCAGCTTCACCGTCACGGGCAGCCAGGTCACAGCGGGCAAACACGCTCTCTACGCCTTCGTGGTCCTCACCGGCCAGCAAGGCCAGGCACCTGTCTACGTGCCCTGCTCATCCGTACCCACGCCTACACCCACCAAGACAGCAACGCCCACCAGGACCCCAACCTTCACCCCGACCCCTGTGCGCGAGCCCGATCTGGTGATCACCGACATGTCGGTCCAGGCCGACCCCGTGTACGCGTGGACGCTGGTGGCGATCAACGCGACGGTGAAGAACAACTCCACCGGCCCCTGCAACGACTTCTTCTGGACCGATCTCTACGTATATACTGACACGCTCAGCTATCCGGCCGTACCGGACCAAGGTGTGGACTGGAAGGGCATCAGCAGCCTGGGGGCCAATTCCAGTACAGCCCTCCAGTTCAGCCTCACGTTCACCATCAGTGAGACGTACTACCTCTATGGCCAGACGGATAGCTTCGGGTTCGTCGGTGAGGCGCCGCCGAACGGTGAGTTGAACAACGTCTATGGCCCTCTGACGGTCTCGGTGGTGTATGCGGGTGATACCCCCACACCTACAGCCACCGCAACCGTGGACCCCGACTGCGGCTGGATCAGTGGGACCGTGTGGGCCATGATCGGCGGCCAGCTCGTCGTACCCTCGGAGAGGGTCAACATGTCGCTGTACACGGCGGGGGATGTGCTGATAGCTTCGGGCCTCTCGGACACCGACGGCAGCTACATCTTCGACTGTGTGTCGGAAGGAACCGGCTACTATGTTAAGGGGTTGGTGGAGATCGATGGCACCACCTACCAGGGCGGACAGGTGGGGATCCAGGTCTTGGCCACTCAAGGCACCAGCCCTGTTGATATCACGCTTTTCCCATAGGAGATTTCCGGTCTGATGCCCTTTGCGCGGAGAACGGCTTCCCTCGTCGTTGCGGCAGCGAGCACTCTGTTGTTCTTGCTCATCGCTGGTCTGACGGCTTGGGCGTCATCGCTGTCTGACGAGGGCGGCTGGCCGCCTGCCATCGAGCTGTCCCAGAGTGGAAGCTCCACCTCGCGAGGCCCCACACTGTTGCAGCAAGATGACGGCTCTCTCCACGCTTTCTGGATGCAGCAAGCGGCGACCACCGACACCCTCCGCTACACCGTCTACCACGCAAGCTCCGCAGATGCAGGAGGCAACTGGTCCCACACCATCCCCCTCACACCGACCACGACCGATAGGTTCGAGGCCGCTGCGGATTTGGACGAGTATGGCGGGCTACGCCTCGTATGGCGTGAGTCGCCAGGCGAACACGAGGTGTGGTACGGGCAGCTTTGGGGCGGCAATTGGGAGGAGCGGGTAAGGATCGCCGCCACCGAGTCCGTTACCAATATCGTCGGGCCGGATGTGGAGGTCGCCGGCGACTGGATCCACGCCGTCTGGTCCCAGGAGACCCTCGGGGAGACCGGCTCGAACCCCTACGAGGTGTTCTACAGCAGGAGCGAGGGTGGTGAGGTCTGGAGTGCACCGGACCTGGCAGCCGCCACCGGGAGGACTTCCCTCCAGTTGAGAATAGCCGCAGACCAGCACGACAACCTCCACGTAGTGTGGTGGGAGGACGCCAAGCCACGAGAGATCATGTACATCTCGGGGACCGTATATGTCACCACGGACACCGTGTGGTCGACGCCCATCACCCTCTCTTGGGGCCTCTCTGAGAGCGCCGCCACGCCTTTCATCGCGGTGGGGAGCGACGACGTAGTCCACGTGGCCTTCGGCGTCGATGTCAAGGACCAGGTGCACGTTCAAGACGTCTATTACACGCGCTTCCCCATCTCGGACACCAGCAACATCTCAGCCACCCTGATCCCAGGCAGCAGAGTCGATATCTCCCAACTATTGCCTACCTACGCCAGCCCAGCGATAGCCCTCATGGGCCCAGACAACCTGCATCTGGCGTGGAATGGCAGACAGGGGGGTGACTACTCCGATCGCATCTACTACTCTGCTAGCCAAGATGGAGGGACAACCTGGTCAGACCCTGTGCCCGCGACTCTCAGAGATAGCTGGCCCGACGGCTTCGCTTCTCTGGCCGCCGACGGCGAGTTCGTCTATCTCCTCTATCAGCAGAAGGTCTCCGGCGCGGACCAGGACATACACTACACGAAGCGATTCCCGATCAGGTCGCCACTCGCACTGGCTCTGAAGGCTTACTAGCGAGGTCAACGTGAGAATCAGGCTAATACTGATCATAATGGGAGTGCTAGTGATAGTAGTCTACGGGACCCTGGCGGTCCTCGTGGTGGCCATGGGTGGCTCGGACTCGGGAGAGACCGTGCCGCCAGGCGAGGAGAATCCACCCAACCTGGCAGAAACGGCCAGAGAGTACTATCCTGCGGCCGTGACCGAGGCACAGAGCTGGCAGACCGACGCCCAACTGGTGAACGCCACCGCCAGTTGGTCCAAC
>DAOUEW010000086.1:0-2330 GCA_034430275.1 Anaerolineae bacterium
ACTCGGTGAGCCGCGTGGCCTCGGTGCCGTCGGCCCTCACCTTGAACACCGCGTACGTGTAAGGGTATGGGCCGGACCTGGAAACGAAGGCTATCCAGTCCCCGTCGGGCGACCAGGTAGGAGCGCGGGCGGAGTGAAGGGTGAGGCGGGCGACCTCGCTGCCGTCAGCGCTCATCCTGTATATCCCCGTGTCCCCACCGCGACTGGAGACAAAGTACAGCCAATTGCCGTCGGGCGACCATGAGGGTGCCCTGTCCGCGGCCGGGTCATTAGTGACGCGGGTGACCTCGCTGCCATCAGCGTTCATGACATAGATTTCCCAGTTGCCATCCCGGTTCGACACGAAGGCGATGCGACTGCCGTCCGGCGACCAGGAAAGCTCTGCGTCGGGGCCATGATTGTCGGTGAGGTTGTGTGTTTGACCACCGTTGGCCGCCACCATGCATATGTCACTGCCAGGCAATGGAACCGCCGCGTTCCCATCGCGAGTGCAGACGAAGGCTACCGAGTTGCCGTCGGGGGACCACGAAGGGCCGAAGTCCGCGCTAGGACTACTGGTGAGTTTGGTCAGCTGGCTGCCATCGGCGCTCATCTTGTAGATCTCGAAGTTCCCGTCGCGGTTCGATACAAAGGCTATCCACTGGCCATCGGCCGACCAAGAAGGGCCGAAGTCGGACCAACCGCTATTGGTGAGATTGGCGGCCTCGGTACCATCGGGCCTCATCTTGTATATCTCCGAGTTCCCATCGCGACCGGAGACAAAGACTATCCACTGCCCGTTCCCCCACGTAGTAGGGTCCGCTCCGGCTCGAGGGGCTGTGGGCAGCCCTCCCGTACAAACACAAGCCGGCAATACGAGCGCCACTATCAACAATGGTATCCACTTGATCATCTCGCACTCCGTCCGCGGTCCCTCCTTGGCCGCCCTATTCACGTCCTGTCCGCACCTGCCTTCAATCTGAACGGCGTCACAGGGCTCCTATAGGCTCATACCACAACCGATGCAGAAGACCGCGTCAAGCTGGTTCTCGGTGTGGTAGTTCTGGCTCCTATGTCTGCTATCCGGTCCCTACCAAGCCAAACTCGGGCACGTATCGGCTCAAGAAGTCGTCCATGTAGGCCTTGAAGGTCTCCGGATCGGTCTTGATGCACTGAGCGTGTGGCGCGCCCCAATCCGTGACATGGAGCACTTTGCGATCGTGGCCGATGTTGGCGTAGATCGCTTTGGAATGGGAGGGGGGCACAGATTCGTCTTGCAGCGAGTGGATCAGGAAGACGGGAGCTCGGATGTTTCGGGCCGCCAGCATGGGCGAGACCGCCGCAGGATCGAAGTCGGCGCGCCAGCCCGCGAAGAGCAGGACCGTTGGAGTCAAGATGCTCCGCCCCAGCGAGCCGTATCTCCGCTCAGCCTGTTCCCCCAGAAGGGTTGCCAGGTCCTGAAAGGGCGCTTCGGCGGCCACGAAGGCCAGGTCTGGCTCCAGGGCGGCTGCTTGCAAGACAGTGGCTGCCCCGTAGGATACGCCCATCAGACCAATCTCGGACGTCTCTAGCCCTGTGCGCGAGGATAGCCAGTCCACGACCCGCAGCGTATCTTCCTTCTCGTAGTAGCCGTAGGTGGCGTACTCCCCCGTGCTTTCACCGTGGTGCCGGGCATCGAACATCACCAGGTGACAACCCCGGTCCCAGAACAGAGGAACGTACATGAAGGTCTCGACTCGAGCGCCGCCCCGTCCGTGGAGCAGCACGACTCCGCAATCCCCGTCCAGGTCGTTCTCGAAGAGCCACCCTGAGAGGACAATCCCATCGCCCACGTCGAGCGAGAAGTCTTCCGGGTCTGGAAGCCCTAGTTCATCCAGATCATAAGGCCCCAAGACCGGCTCGGTTCGCGCGCGGACCTCCTCCAGGGAGCTGTGCTCGTAGGCCACCACGGCTCCGGAGAAGTACCAGCAGTTCCAGAGGTAGAACCCGGCGACGACAAGGAGCACGACCAGCGCGACGATGCGGGCGATTCGCCATCTCATCGGGACACACTCCTACGGGCGTACGGAGGCTCTTCGGCCACGAACTGCTTGGAGCGGCCTAGAGTCGACATTCTCGTCAGGATGCGGCCACCTTGGGATGTGCAGCATCCATGCCGTGTATGCGGTGGCTCTTGACCCTTGCGTCTCGCGGTTTGCAAAGCGGGCAGGCGCTCTACTTCGTGCGCACGGTTGTGGTAGTCCGAACTCCGGAGGTTCCTCCTCCCACGTGGAGTCCGTGCGTCCAAAAGAAGAGAACGAGAAGCCCGCCTAGTTCTCGCAGGCGGGATCATGTGGCATAGTGACACGCGG
>DAOUEW010000087.1:0-7536 GCA_034430275.1 Anaerolineae bacterium
GCATCGTCGATCCTCTGGTCCAGGTCGGCATCCAACAGCCACTCGTTCTGCGACCAGGTGGGCGCAGCGTCCGAGTGGTAGCGTACCTTCAGCAGTGAGCCTGCTTCGGGGAAGTCGGCCGATACGTACGTGGTCTGGATGTGAGGGCTGGTATCCAATGAACCTCCCTCTTCCACCATGGACATCCAGGGGGTGGATACGATGTTGACGTTGATGCCGACGTCAGCCATGTTGGCCTGGAACAGGAGTGCGAACTTCTCCTCGGCCGACACCTCCGTGCACCAGTGTACTTCCACCGGGTACTGATCGAGTTGATCAGCGTACGCCGACAGCGCCAGTTCCTCACGCGCCTTGTCGAGGTCACGCTCGAACACGAAGACATCAGGGTTGTGACCGGCGCAAATCGCGGGAACAGGCCCCTGCGACTGCTGCGTCCCCGGCCACTCCAGACCCACCGCGGCCTCGTAGTCAAACGCGTAGGCCATCGCCCGGCGGAAGTGGACATCGTCGGTGGGCGGCTTCTGGGTGTGGACCATGTAGTAGAACTCGGTGAGGACAGGGAAGGCCACGATGTCGACCCCTTCCAGCTCATCGAGCGCCTCCAGCGCCTCCACGGTCTGCCACTGGTCAGTGATCTCCAACTCCTGCCTCGACATCATCGTGCGGACGGTGGCTGACTCGGTGGTGGCGATGAACCTCACCTCGTCGGGTGCGTTCTCATCGAACTCGCCGAACCAGTCGTCGTATTTGTCCATCAGGAGGTACTCTTCCAGGGGGAACTCCTTGACCATATAGGGCCCGGAGCCGGCGTCGTGGGTCAGCAGGTACTCCTTGCAATAGTCGCCCTTGTCGCCGTAGGGTCCTGGAGTCACGATGTTCTCCATCACCTCTTGCTCATCAAGAATGTAGAGACGGATCAGACTGATGAGGAAGAGACCGCTTGGCTTGGCAAGCGTGAACTCCACGGTGTAGTCGTCCACCGCCGCCACGCTGTCGACGGTCCCCAAGAACACATAGGCCAACCCTTCGCCGATCTCCAGCATGCGATTCATGCTGAAAGCAACGTCGCTGGCCGTGAGTTCGCTCCCGTTGTGGAACTTGACCCCCTCCTTGAGGTGGAAGGTCCAGGTGAGGCCGTCGGATGAGACGTCCCAACTCTCTGCCACGTGGGGATCGACCCCGCCCTCGGTGTTGGGGAAGACAAGGCTGTCGTACAGGTTGACCAACGACGAGGTACTGGAGAAATCAGACCCCACCGCAGGGTCTATGTACGTGGGCCAGGCGAAGGTGGCTCTGAAGACCCTCTTCTCGGGCGGCGGCGTGGTCGCCTCAGGGGGCGGAGGAGCAGCAGTGGCCTCCGGCGGCGGGGCGGTAGTGGCCTCCTCGGGAGGCGGAGCGGCGGTGGGGGTGCCACAGCCGGGCAGCATCAGCGCTACCACCACTAGAAGACTCAGAGTGATCCACAGGCAACGTTTCGTAGACATTTCTCCTCCTTATAGCTCTGCACTCTCGGACTAGGCAGCCAATGAACCTCTCCTCGACATCACCCCCTCTCTCTCAGTATCCGGAAACCTCCATCTGTTGACACAACTCAAGCAACCGGGGATGCACATAGACCCCTTCGTCCTCCAGTTGCACCTCGTCCGCCCAGACTGAAGGGCTGGTCACGATGCCGTCGGTGTGGCTCGGGGCGCCCAGGCGGGCCCGCCCTATTCCGAACTGCATACAGCCGAAAAGCCTCTCGTCCTCCAGGATGCTGCCCGTCAGCCGCCTCACCCCCGGGTTGAAACCGTAGCAAGCGTGGTCCACGAGGTACATCGATGGGTCATCAAAAGCGTCCAGCCACCGCTTGAAGGTCCTTGCCTCTGCACCTCCCTCGATCCCCACGATGCGCCCCTTGTCGATGGTGATCTCGACCGGATCGGTCAGCAACCCTAGTTCCGCTGGAGGCCATATCGCACCATCGAAGACCAGGGTTCCATCAAAAGTATCAGCCAGCTCCTCGAACCATGATTGGCCAGCCAACATCTGAGAGTAACCCCCGCCCTCTCCCGCCCCTATCTGGGTGAAGGTAGGCGGCGCTTGGGGATCAGGCTCTACCACTAGATCGGTTCCGGCTGGGCTGGTGATGTGGATCTCCCTGGCCTCGTGGGAGAGTTCATAGAGCGCTGACGCCATTCGCTCCAGAACGGGATAGTTCACCTCGCCGATGGTCCGCACCATCATGTCCACGTCCATGCCGGCCAGGCAGAAGTGCCGGCAACCCGCAGCCACGGCTTCCTGCTGGGCATCGCTGTACAGGGTGTAGGCCACAGCGTACTCGATCCACACGTCGGCCTCTTTCAACGCTCGTGCCACCGGCGGAGGAGGGCTCAGGCAGGGGTTGGGCAAGGTCTCATACCACATGATGCTGGGCGTCGCGCCCGCAGCGTAGGCAGCTTGCGCAGTGGCCCACACCACCCGCTCGTCACTAGACGTATCGGCGGTGATAACCACCTGCTCTCCTGGCTTCACGGGCATGGCCTCGTGGAGCAGCTTCCTGGCCGCCGCAGCCAGCTCCAGGCGTCGATACTCTCTCCTGCTCTCCGTTCCCATCTCTAGATCCTCAGCCTCTGCCCGCCTGCACCCTCTCCCTCGAGGCAAAAAAGGGAGGCGATACGGCCCATATCAGTGTGCATAGCTGTCCCGATTTGTTGTGCCAGGAGTGGGGCTGGCTCCCTTGGTAATGGATGCTGTCGCCAGCGTTCAGCCTCCAAACCTCCTCCCCTACCCTGATCTCGAGCTGGCCCTCCGCAATGAAGACAAATTCCTCTCCCGGATGAGTCTCCTCCTCCGTCCTCATGCCCGGCCAGCAGGTGACTCTACACGGCTCGAACTTGCCTCTCACCGCGCCCGAAGAGAGGACCTCGTAGGTCACATCGTCCTTCTCGTCGCGGAAGTCCTCGCGGCGCCCCTCCGTCACCACGTGCCAGACGGGGGAAGGATGCTCGAAGAACGATCTCAGCTCCACCCCCAAGGTCTCGGCTACCGAATGGAGGGTGGTCAGCGAAGGCTTGGCCTTGTTCCTTTCGATCTGAGACAGGTAGCTGGCCGAAAGGCCCACCATCCTGCCCAGTTGGGCCAGCGTGATCCCCTGTTCGGTGCGGAAAGCCCTCAGCCGGCTCCCCAGATTCTCTGCTCCGCCCTCCGCCTCTACCACAAATCCCCGCTCCGCTGATTCGCGAATCCGCCTCATACCAAGACGTCTACCGGCGTCACGCGGAAGCGTCAGCCGGCGGCACTCACGCGAAGCTGCTAGATAGTCACCCCCAAGAGCAGCTAGAAGACTGGAGGCGTCAGCACCCACAAAGCCGTGACCGGCTTCGTGCCCGGATTCTCCAGCCGATGCTTGACCGTAGCCAGGAAGTGTATGCTGTCCCCTGGAGAGAGATCGTACCGCTCATCACCTATCCAGACTCTGAGCGTGCCATCCAGAACGTAGCCAAACTCCTCTCCAGGGTGAGCACGATACTCATCTGCGGGGAGGGAGCCATCCTGCGCTTCGATGATCACAATCAGCGACTCCATGACCCGATCGGGGAACTGGGTCGTGAGGAGAGAATAGGTGATGGGAGAGCCTTCGAAGCGGAACGTCTCGCGTTGGTCCGCCCGCACGACCTTGGTGGGGTTGACTACCTCGGGGAAGAAATGCGTGATAGGAACGTGCAGCGCGCTGGCGATGGAGTAGAGCATGGAGATGGAGGGCGCAGCCCGGTTCCTCTCCAACTGCGAAAGGAACGCCGCACTGCAACCGGTGCTCTCAGCCAATTTCCCCAAAGTAAGCCGTCTTTCCAGCCGGAGCTCCTTTATTCTCTGACCGATGACCCCAACTGTCGTCCCCATGACCAACTTCCATTGTACTCCTTTTCCCACTATTTGTCAATATCTAATTTTCTTAAATAGCAGCAAACATAATGGAATGAGACTATTATGTCAAGATCGGAGTCACGCTCAGGGGTATGTTGCCCGTGACAGCGAGACCGGCGCATTCCGATTCTTGGCGCGGGTCTGCCTGAGCCTCAGGGGGAGATGGGCAGGAACGAGACGATGGGGCAAGAGATCAAGGCCCCTCACATCTGTTGTAACGAAGAACATGGCTCAGGATGAGCACTCAGCAGACGATGATGGCGACTTTGTCGCGCATTCCTGTAACCATAGTTGCTCTTCTCAATCTATCCGAAGCTTTCGGTCCCTACAGCCCTTGTCACGGGCAGCCCCGGCGCCAGGCGTCCAGGTCACGGTTCTTAAGTATCACACTGAAGGCTTTTGCCTCGGCTTCTGGACAGACCTCACTCCAGAACTCCCATGTGCTCATCTGGTCGGTATACTCGGCGGCGAATACGGCTTTCCCGGCCGCGATGAAAGGCTCCATCTCGTGGCACCAGTCATCGACAAAGCAGTCTTCGGTCATCGCCCAGTCAAAGTAGGACCACAGGTCCTCTACTTGGTCATCGTCGTTCTTGAGGCCGATGGACAGGCCACGGGCGTGGGCTTCGTCGGCCAGCCAGATGTTGTACTCCAGTTGATCCTGGTACGTGAGCGGAAAGCCGGTATCGTTGGTGAAACCATCAATGTTGTCCGGTTCGATGCCGTCGAAACCCTTCGCTTTGCACAGGTCGAAGCGAGCGCGGATGATGGGAGCCAGCAGGTCGATCTGGCGGATGTCCAGCCACTTCTCGTCAGGCCAGCCCTCGTAGTCATTGCCGATGACCGACTCTGGGAACTGATACGCGTCGGGGCGCCAGTCCTCCCAGGAACCTACACTGACGTAGCAGAAGACCTTACGCCCCTCTGCGTGCAGCGCGGCCACTGTGCTGGCGTCATTGTCAAACATGTCGATGTCGTACATGTCTACGTCGAACGACGGGTCTATGGGAGGATCCGTTAACTGCCACTGCCACGTGGGGTTGACCGGCGGTTTCCACCAGGTCGGCGACGTTCCGGCGCAGCCCTTGAGAATGAGGGGCATATAGATAGATGGCGGGGCAGAAGAGGGAGTCGCCATGCTCCAGAGACCCTCCGGGCTCGCGTTGCTGTCCTCGTGGAACAGCGTGAGCAGGAGGGTCCGGCTGTCAGGGGAGAAGGCCGGGTTCTGTGCGCTTTGTGGAGCGTCAAGGGCGTAGGCAAGTTCGGCTCTGCCGGATCGATCACCGGGCAGGTCGGCGGCTCGAGGCCGAATGCTGTCGCACTTGGCGCCGCTGGCCACCAACAGTACGAGCAGAACCATTGGCCCCAAATGGTTGACCCTATAGGACTGGCTACGGCTCATCTGCTCGTGCCTCTACGTCCACGGGGCTCTGGGGGTCCGGCTCAACATTGGGCGTGCCTGTGCCCCGCAGAACGACTCTGGAGCTGGCACCTTGGCGCGGAGCGTCTTTCACACCTTCTTCCGCAGTAACTGGCACACCCTGCTCAGCTCCTCCTCCCAATCCTGCCACCCGGCGTCCTTCAATCGCTCCTCCAGGAAGGACAGGGCCTCCTCAGGGCCAGCCAGGGAGCTCCCTGCCCCGGTCACCCTGGTAGCCAGCGCGCCGAGGGCGTTGCCCAGGATTCCACACTCCCTCAAGCCTAAGCCTGCCACCCATCCCAGGATCAGTCCCGCATCGAAGCTATCGCCAGCCCCGGTGTCATCGACCGGGTCCACCTCGAAGGCTGGCAGGGCGCGGATACCCTCGGCCGAGCCCATGAGGCACCCCTTCTCCCGTAGCTTGAGGCCCACCAGCTCTGGCCCCAGGCCCAACAAGACCTTCACCGACTCGCGAGCTGTGTCCCTGCCGGTCAGCCACTGGGCCACGGCCAGGTTGGGGAAGACCGTGGAGGCTCGGGACAGCACCTTGATTACGTCTTCCCGGCGTTTGGTCATCACTTCTACGCCCAGGTCCACCGAGACCGCCGTGCCAGAATCGTGCGCCAGTTCAATGGCCCGGAGCGCAGTCTCCCGTTGAGGGCTCTCCACGAGAGCGTAGCCAGAGACGTGCAACAGCCGCGCTCCACGGATCCGTTCTTCGGCGGCCGAGTGGAGGGCTGTGTTCACGTTCGCGCCACGGCAACTGAAGAAGGTACGCTCGCCATCGGGCGTCACAGCAGCGAAGATCAGCCCGGTCTGGGCCTCTGCGTCTCGTTGCACCAGAGAGAGGTCCACCCCTGTCTGTCGCAGGTCGGAGAGGGCGAGCTCCGCCAGGGCGTCCTGGCCCACGCGCGCGAGGACGCTGGCCTCCAGCCCAAACTTGCTCAGCACCACGGCCGTGTTGGCAGCGGAGCCCCCGGCGCGGAGATCCACTCCCTGGGCCAGGCTGTCGCCCCCTAGAGGTGGGTAGAAGGGAACGCGAGCGAGGACGTCAACGTTGATGTCGCCAAGGGTCACTATGTGAGGCATGGACACGCTTTCCAGGGGGCTGTTGCGATGGAATGCTGGTGTAGCCGGGGCTAGCGTAGCTTTTGCACCTCGGCCATCAGTGCCGCCACCCTGACCTGGTCCACCGGGTTGGTTACGATTCCGTCCTCTTTGAGACCGGTCCCTACGATCACTCCATCAGCCACAGAGAGCAGCTTCCCCACGCTTTCCTGGGACACACCGCTCCCCACCAGCACGGGGAACTCGGGTACCGCCTCCCTCGTCCTCCGGACATCCTCCATCTCTGTAGGCTCGCCGGTCCCTGAGCCAGTGACGATGAGCCCATCTGCCAGTCCCCGATAGGCTGTGTCCCTCGCCGCTTGCTCGATCGTCGGGCAGCTCAACGGCACGGCATGTTTCACTAGCACGTCGGCGAGGACCTTCACGTCCACGCCCAGTTCACTGCGGTATCTGATCGTCTCGTAGGCGTCCCCTTCGATCAGACCCTGATCGGTGACCATGGCCCCGGTGTGAACGTTGACCCTGATGAAGCTGGCGCCGGTGACGGAAGCGATGGCCAAGGCCGACCTGGCGTCGTTCCTGAGCACATTAATTCCCACAGGGAGACCCACAGCCTCTCTCACGGCACCCACCGCCATCGTCATGGCAGCGACGGTGCGGGCCTCCACCCGGCCCCTACAGAACGGAACATCGCCGAAGTTCTCCACCATCACCCCGTCCACCCTGCCGCTTTCCAGGGCCAGCGCATCGGCGATGGCCCTTTCCAGCACCTGCTCCATGGCCCCTGACCACCGTGGAGAGCCCGGCAATGGCAGCAGGTGGACCATACCGATCACGTACTTGCTGGCGCCAAACAACATCTCCAGCCCTTCTCTGGGATCTACACTCAACGGACCGGACACCTTCAGCCCTCCGCCAGCGACATGAAACGGACTCGAACCAGTCGACAATGGGAATGCCCACAATCAGGCGCCAGGGACAGCCCTCCTGCCATGCTCTACGCCGAACATGGGTCTCGTCCTCCAGCGCCACGCAAAGGTTGCCCACTGCAGAATGCCCAGAGCGGCACGTTGGGCCTCATCACGGTGAGCCTCACGGCACCCGCGGACCAGGGCAGGCTGATGGCGATGAAGGCAGGCCAA
>DAOUEW010000088.1:0-36548 GCA_034430275.1 Anaerolineae bacterium
CCGATGGCCCCATCACCGATACGAACTCGCCCCTTTTGATGGTCATGCTCACACCATCCAGGGCCCTGATCTCCTCGCCGTCTCCGTAGATCTTGGTGAGATCGTGGGTCTCAACAATCAGGTCGTTTCCAGTCATTGCTTGC
The DNA here is from genome assembly GCA_034430275.1 of Anaerolineae bacterium. GTDB lineage: Bacteria > Chloroflexota > Anaerolineae > UBA7937 > B3-Chlor > JAUVXJ01. The sequence goes on from DAOUEW010000088.1 coordinate 144, forward strand.
CTCTCTTGCCGCGCTACGTGGTCCAGGAGATGACCCTTTCGTGCACCCCAGCATAGCTGATCTTCAACGTCTGAGTCACGTCCATCAGGATCTGCCTCTGATCGCTGCCATCGGCGTTCATCACGTAAAACGCCCATTCACCGCCGCGATCGGAGAGGAAGACTATCTGGGTGCCGTCGGGACTCCAGGCTGGCGACACGTTGTTCGGGCGCGTCTCCAGCAAGGGTGAACTGCCGGTCAAGGGCCAGCGGCCAACGCCATCGGCGCCCGTGAGGTAGATCTCCCAGTGATCGTGCTGCCAATGCATGAAGGCGATACGACCCCCATCCGGAGACATCACCGGGAAGTAGTCGTGCACGTTGTCGGTGAAGGGTTCGTTGTTGGCCCCTTGCGCCTCGCTGATTCTCAGTCCTTGCTCGCCGTCGTACACCAGTCGCGTCCCGTCACTAGTCCAGGTGGGCGAGAAGGAGAGGTTGTCGCAGTAGGGTTCACGAAGAGAGCCATCGGCCACATTGATCACGCCCAAATGCCACTCCGTCTGTTGGTAACCCCGCTCGATGTAGTACCAGCCGAAGCCCTGGATCCAGATCCTCCAGGCCTCGTGCCGTCCCTCCGTAGTGAAGAAGAAGGCGATCTGGCTCTCGTCCGGCGACCAGACGGGGCCACGCGCCACACTGGAACTGAACAGCAAGCGCTCGTTGCTCCCGTCAGCGTCGATGGCATAGATCCCCCAAGGCTCGGTCCAGCGGGCAAAGGTTACCTGAGTGCCGTCAGGAGACCAACTGGGATCCATCCCCCGCGTGAGACGCACCAGTCCTGTACCATCGGCGTTCACCACGTAGACGTCACCATCGCTCGCCGACTGGAACACAAACCGCCCCTGGAGCCCTGGCGTGGGCGTCGGAGTCGGCGGCAGCGGGCGCGGTGTCGTCGCCGTCGGCGTGGGAGGCTGCGGCGTGGCCGTGGGTGTCGGAGGCACGGTTGTGGCCGTAGGCGTGTCGGTCGCCATCGGTGTAGGCACAGCCGCAGTGGCCGTCACGGTCGGCGTGCTGCTAGGTTCAGCCTGCTCGACGGCCTGCGGGCTTGCTAATGCGCCGCATCCAGTCAAGAAGAGGACGAGCACGGCTAAGACGAGTGTCTTCCCCCTCATCTACTGTCCCCCCACGAAGATATCGACGAAAGCAGTCATGCCCCAGCGTAAGTCTGGGTCCTGGTTCTCCATCTCGATGGTCACTTCGTAATTCGTGCCTCCCTGCTCCAGGCTAGCCATGGGCGCAATCTGTGCGAGGACACCCTTGATACTCTTTCCCGGCAGCGCCTCGAAGGTGAGGTCCACGTTCTGTCCCACATCCAGGAGATACAAGTCCACTTCGTTCAGATCGGTCGTCTGTATCTCGAACTCGCTCACGTCCCCCATGACGACAACCGCCATGCCAGCACTCACCATCTCCCCGGTCCTCACCAGCACGGCGCCAATGGTCCCATCGAAAGGCGCCGTCAGGCCCGCATCGTCCAGTGCCGAGACGGCATGAGACAAGGCCACCTGCGCTTCTGTTACGTGCGCCTGCGCCACCGTCACGTCCTCCGGACGAGATCCAGAGTCGAGAAGTGACAACGATGCGCGCGCTCGGTCCACTTCAGCCTGCGCCGCCGCGATGTCTTCCACCGAGGCTCCTCGCACCAGTGCCTCGTAGTTGGCCTTGGCAATCTCGTATTCCATGGTCGCCTCCTGGAGCGCCAGGGCCTGCGGCATCTCCCGGATCTCCTCCATCCAGGCGACCTCATCGTAGGCCGCCTGGGCCTGCTGCAAAGCAAGAGCTGCGGTCTCCATGGCTCCTCTGGCAGCCGTTATCTCCTCCCTGCTGGCTCCCGACCGAAGCTTCTCCAACTGGGCCTGTGCCGCTGCCAGACTGGCCTGTGCCATAGCCAGCTCGCCAGGCCTCGCGGGAGCCTCGACCTGGGCCAGCGTCGCCTGAGCCGTGGCCAGTCCGGCCTCGGCTTGAGCGACTAAGTCTTCGAGGTCACTACCGTCCAACTGAACGAGCAATTGCCCTTCCTGGACCTGATCTCCCTCCGTCACCAAGACCTCTTTCACCACCCCGCCTGTGCGCAAGCTGAGAGTGGCCCATCGCGACGGAACCACAATCCCTGTGGCAGCCACCACTTGGATCACCTGCTCCTCAGGCTCCTCCGACATCTCGGGCTCGGGTTGAGGAGCCAGGTAACTGTTGTAGAACCAGGCACCGCCGCCTAGCACGATAGCTGCCATCACTAGCCCAATGACGATCTTCTTCACCATCACGACCTCCGTAATCTCCAGCGCTCCTTCGGTTCGCTGGGCCTTACTCGTACCTCAGCGCCTCCAAAGGATCCAGACGCGAAGCCCACCACGCGGGATACACGCCCGCAATACTCCCCAGGACCAAGGCCAGGACCAGGGCGCGCACCAGAAGCTCGCCCGGGTAGACTGGCACCAGCATGGCAAGCAAGCGTGGGAACAGGCTCCCCAGGCCCATCCCCAGCAGAATTCCCACCACGCCTCCCACGGCGCTCAACACCAGGGACTCCTTCATCACCATCAGCAGAACCCGGACCTTGCGCCAGCCAAGAGCCCTCAGAACGCCTATCTCCCTCGTTCTCTCGAACACGGACATGAACACCGTGTTCATCATCCCTATGCCGCCCACCAGCACGGCCAGAAAAGATATGGCCCCGATCATAGCATCCATGGCCCGGAAATCCGGTAAGCTTTCGGAAAACTCCGATGTCTTGGAGACGGAGACCTCAGGAAACAGCTCCTCGAGTACTTCTAGGACGCTGTCCACTTGCCTGGGGTCCCTCAGTGCTATACCCAGAAAACCCACTTTGTGGGGTGCACCGAAGAGCGCCTGGGCTTCCCGCAACGAGATGACCATAGCGCTGTCTTCGAAGGCGACCCCCGTCTCGCAGAGGCCAACCACGCGGAATCGACTTCCAAGCACATTGACCGACTCGCCTACGCCCACCCCCATGGCGTTGGCAGCCGTGCGACCCAGCAGCGCCTGCCGTGTGCCGCTCAGCGGCTCGCCTTCCACTATGCGGAAATGCCTGATCGCATCCGTATTCGGCTGGTAGCCCTGCACGAACAGGAGGGGCATGTTCTCGCCGGAGGAGAACCCGAACACAATCCCGGACACGCTCTTTACCTCTGGCAAGGCAGCTATGCGCTTGGCCACCCTCTCATCTATGGCGCTGAACTGCATGTCCGAGATACCGGCCTGGACGGCCATGAGATCGACGCCCCCGCCGCGGCCGATGGAGTTAAACTGCTCGCCAAACCCCTTCGCTAGCCCACTCAGGGCCACCACGGAGGCGACGGCGATGCCTATGCCCAGGACGGTCAGCACGCTCCGCGTCCGGCGGCGAACCAGGTTGCGTACGATCATCCCTCCTGGCCACCGCCTCGTGGTCTCTCCTCCCAGCTCGGCGTCATACTGCATCGCCAGCAGCGGATCCAGTTGTGATGCTCGCCAGGCCGGATAGAGCCCACCTATGCCCCCCAGTCCCAGCGCTACCAAGAAGGCCTGGACAAAGAGGCTGAGGGAGAACTTACCCTGCATCAGCCCTGCCGTCGCTGGGATCTTGCCAAAGATCATCACGATAGCGATTCCAAGCGCAGAACCTACCACTCCTCCCATCAGGCTCAGGCCGACGGACTCCGTAAGGATCATGCGCAACACCCTGCTCTTCCGCCAGCCCAACGCGCGCAGGAGCCCTATCTCCCGCGTGCGCTCGAAGATGGACATGAGCACGGTGTTCATCATCCCTACGCCGCCGATGAGTACCGCCAGAATGGAGATGCCCCAGGCAAAGGCGCTGATCATCTCCATCATCGTCTCCTCGGTCGCCTGGTCCCCAGACTTCGTGATGTGGAGATCCGCGAAACGCCGCTCTATCCTCTCTCGAACCTCGTCTGCATCCGCCAGTTCCTTGAGTTGAACCTGGAACACGTTGACTTGCTGCGGTCTCTTCAGCATCGCCTGGGCATCATCCAGGGTGATGACGCCCCCTCCCTCCTCGAGGGCCTCGCCCGTTTCGTAGATGCCCACGATGCGATAGGCGCTATCATACATCCTGATGCTGTCGCCGACTCCCCTGTTGAGGACATCGGACGCCATCTTCCCGATGATGACCTCGTGCCTCGATCTGGAGGTAAGCCCTTCCCCCTCCACTATCTTGAAATGCTCGATGGCAAACCCCTCGGGTTCATGCCCGAAGATCAGCAGGTAGGGAATCTGGTCGGTGGTCGCTTCATTGTAGATCATACCTGCAACGGCCTTGACCCCTGCCACTTTCAGCAGTTGTTCGCCAAGGCCCTGATCAATGACACTGGTCGACGGGTCCAGCGCCTCGGCCTGCGCCACCGTCAGGTCAACTCCGGCCCCGGACCACAGAGCCGCATACCCCCCTATCAGTCCGTCGGCCACGGCCACCAGAGAAACGATGGCCGCCACGCCCAAGCTCACACCCACCAGAGTCAGGATCGTACGCGTCTTTCTTCGCCACAGATTCCTAAACACCATCTTGCTGAGCCTCTAGTTGCAACTGCTTCCCATTAGCATCTTAATATAGCATCTAATCGTCGCGTTGTCAACCTGTGATCAGACGTGCCTTCGTCGCCTCAGCGGTCTGTCTCCGCCCGCAGCGTCGCGCCCCTGCTTGGTCTGGCTCCTTCCATACTACCAGTTGCTCGAATGCCTGTCTCAATCCCGTCCTCAACCACGTCCAACGACCCACCAACGCCTGACGTTGGGCCGAGACACAGAAAAATGGAGAGGCCGATAGCCTCTCCTTGGGTTCCGATCGGGAAGATTGGCTCTATTCCGGAATCTGTAGCCGGTACCCCTCCCCGGGAACTGTAACCACGTAACTGGGTTCCCTCCAATCGGGCTCCACCTTCTGGCGCACCCGCTTCACCAACTCGTAGATGGCACCGGGAGTGACCCCTTCGCCCACGCCCCAAATCTGCTGCGCGATCTCGTCATACGTGCAGACCGCTCCCTCCCGCTGATAGAGAAGCCTCACCAGTCGCCGCTGGGGTTCGCTCAGCTTGAGTGTGATCTCCTGGTCATCCGACCATATCTGCCCCGTTTCCAGATCACAGCGCACCCCGCTGCTCTCCTCCCCACGACGGCGCGCCAACTCGGCTCGCAAGAACGCCCCAAAGACCGGGCTGAACACGACGGGAGCGCTGTCCTCGCCCGTCCCTAGCAAACCCTTGGTCTCCAGGGACCGCCGTTTGCCCTCGTCCAGCGCCGCTTCCCCACTTCCCAACAGGGCCAGCAGTCCCTCCTGCTCGTCCCCCTCCAACTCGTCCCACAACCGCTGGCACTCCTTCTGAATGGGTTCAAGCGCCACCAGCTCGCGCGCCGCTGCCCCGACATCCGTCGGCGGATTCGCGCCACCATTCCGCAGAACGCTGAAGATCCCTTCCAGGAGCCCGGGGTGCCCCCCTGATAGCTCGACGGTCAGCGCGGCGTGTCTGCTGTCCTCGAGCTGTCCTTGCGTTCTGGCGAGGTGAGCGACAACGCTCTCACTATCGACCGGTGACAGAGGACGAAGCACGAGAGTGTGGAGATGGAACAGCTCTCTGAACTCGTAGGTTTCCGCGTCTGAGCGCAGCCGCTCGAGCCGTCGTGACGTCCCTGTGACGTAACACAGCATGTCGCCCAGCGCATCTCGCAAGGCTCTAAGTTGCCGGAAAGGCCAGGGAGGCAGCGCGGAGAAGACATCGTCGAACTCATCGAGAATCATCACCAGTCGGGCCTGGCCCCACCGGTCCAGCTCGCGCATGCTGGCCGCAAACAGAGAGCGAACAGATATGTCCGTAGTGGTGAGAAGCATCTCCTGGTGTATGGCTCGCAGCATGCCCACAGTAGCTGCGGGCGCATCCGAGTCTTCGAGCTCATCCACGATGCGCCGTAGCAACACTTCGTAGAGAGCCTGCTCGCTGTCACCTGCCTCCAGGCAGTCCACGAACACAGCGACGAAGATCGGCGGTCCGTTGGCGGCACAAACACGGCGGACTTCGTCCGCTGTCAGGGACTTGAGCAAGAGTGACTTGCCCATGTTGCTGGGGGCGACCACCGAGCAACACTGCCCCTGGCTCGTGCAGGCCATGAGGTAGCGCAACTCGCGCTCCCGTACGGGCGCCTTGGGGAAGGCAGCCCTGCTCAGGTCCACGCTACTCTCAACCACAGCCTAGTCCTGCTCCCGCGGCCGACCTTTGCCTCAGGCAGCACCAGGTCGACCAGTCTGTCCTGGACGATCCCCCTCACCTCGCGAAACGCAAGGTCCTATCGAGCGGATCTCACGACATGCCGCACTCAGAAACCGCACCAACAGCCTAGCACAGACATCGACAATTGTCAAGGCTCGCGCGGTGCCGCCGGTCCGACCTTCCTTCGCCTGACCCGTCTAGGCGCACGCAGCCTCGAACCTCGTTGGGGTCGGTCAGGCACCGCTGCCGCCACCCACGCAACGCCACAGGGGCTGGTCGCTCTGTGGCTCTAGGATGGGCGCGGACTGTCCGGGCCCTGCAAACACCGGATCATAGAGGTCAGGGGAAAGGCTACCACGAGGGGCACTATGGAGGACAGCTAGCGCTATCGCAGAGTCCAGGAAAGAAAAGATCCCCAGGCGACGACCTACTCTCCCACACCGCTACCAGTGCAGTACCATCGGCGCTGGAGGGCTTAACTACCAGGTTCGGCATGGAGCTGGGTGTTTCCCCTCCGCTAACGTCACCTGAGGAACATTCACTAGTGAGTTTGGAGTACCAGCCTTCCTCGAAGGTGAAGACTAGCACCCTAAAGACTGAACAGTATGCTCGAGCAACTCCGACAGATCAAAGTGCAGGTTAAGCCCTCGACCATTAGTACGGCTTAGCTGAAGGCATTGCTGCCCTTACACTTGCCGCCTATCAAACAGGTAGTCTACCTGCGGTCTTACCCGGTTAGCCCGGTGGGTGACCTAATCTTGAGGGAGGCTTCCCACTTAGATGCTTTCAGCGGTTATCCTTTCCAGACGATAGCTACCCAGCAATGCACCTGGCGGTACAACTGGCACACCAGCGGTCTGTCCACTCCGGTCCTCTCGTACTAGGAGCAGCTCCTCTCAAGTCACCTGCGCCCACAGCGGATAGAGACCGACCTGTCTCACGACGGTCTGAACCCAGCTCGCGTGCCGCTTTAATGGGCGAACAGCCCAACCCTTGGGACCTGATACAGCCCCAGGATGCGACGAGCCGACATCGAGGTGCCGAGCCTTGCCGTCGATGTGAACTCTTGGGCAAGACTAGCCTGTTATCCCCGGGGTAGCTTTTATCCGTTTGCCACGGCCCTTCCACTCGGTACCGTGGGATCACTAAGCCCGACTTTCGTCTCTGCTCGACTTGTATGTCTCGCAGTCAAGCTCCCTTATGCCTTTACACTCTTCGGCTGGTTTCCATTCAGCCTGAGGGAACCTTTGGGCGCCTCCGGTACATTTTAGGAGGCGACCGCCCCAGTCAAACTACCCACCAGACACTGTCCCTCTGCCGGTTAACGGACAGGGGTTAGGGTCAAAACTTAGCTAGGGTGGTATTCCACTTTCGACTCCACCGAGGCTAGCGCCCCAGCTTCACAGTCTCCCACCTATGCTAGACAAACTAAGCCCGAACGCAATGTCAAGTTGTAGTAAAGCTCCACGGGGTCTTTTTGTCCTGCTGCGGGTACACGGCATCTTTACCGCGACTTCAATTTCACCGGGTCCCTCGTCGAGACAGTGCTCCAGTTGTTACGCCATTCGTGCGGGTCGGAACTTACCCGACAAGGAATTTCGCTACCTTAGGACCGTTATAGTTACGGCCGCCGTTCACCGGGGCTTCGGTTCAAAGCTTCGCCCGAAGGCTAACCTCTCTCCTTAACCTTCCGGCACTGGGCAGGCGTCAGCCCCTATACATCGCCTTTCGGCTTTGCAGAGACCTGTGGTTTTGGTAACCAGTCACCAGAGCCATTTCACTGCGGCCTCCATAAGCTCCACCTGAATTAGTATCACTCACGGAGGCACCCCTTATCCCGAAGTTACGGGGTCAATTTGCCTAGTTCCTTAACGAGGGTTCTCCCGTTCGCCTTGGTATACTCTACCCGTCTACCAGTGTCGGTTTGCGGTACGGTCACCCGAGTTTCAACACTTAGAGGTTTTTCTCGGCAGCAAGGCTCAGCCACTTCTGCCTCATGGGCTCGCCATCGCGCCTCGGCTCGGGGCACGGATTTTCCTATGCCCTTCATCGCTTACACGCTTGGCACCTGCACAACCAATCGCAGGCTGGCCTACCCCGCTGCGTCACCCCATCGCTCCACTCAGGTGGTTCCGGAATGTTGACCGGATATCCATCGCCTACGCCTTTCGGCCTCGGCTAAGGACCGACTAACCCGACGCGGATTGACCTTCCGTCGGAAACCTTAGACATACGGCGAACACGGTTCTCACGTGTTTTACGCTACTCATGCCGGCATTCTCACTTCTGTTCACTCCAGCCGTCCTCTCGGTCGACCTTCCACACGAACAGAACGCTCCCCTACCGCTCTCACTGCGCGCACGCAATGAAAGCCCATGGCTTCGGTGCTAAACTTAAGCCCCGTTAAATTATCCGCGCAGGACCATTTGACCAGTGAGCTGTTACGCACTCTTTAAAGGATGGCTGCTTCTAAGCCAACCTCCTGGCTGTCTCAACAGTCCCACATCGTTTCCCACTTAGTTTAGACTTGAGGACCTTAGCCGATGGTCTGGGCTCTTTCCCTCTCGACTACGAAACTCATCTCCCGTAGTCCGACTGCTGTGCTATGGAGTAACGGCATTCGGAGTTTGGTTGGGTTTGGTAAGCGACAAGCCCCCTAGCCCATCCAGTGCTCTACCTCCGTTACTAAACACACAACGCTAGCCCTAAAGCTATTTCGGGGAGAACAAGCTATCTCCGAGTTCGTTTGGCATATCACCTCTACCCACAGCTCATCCCAAGCTTTTGCAACAGCTAAAGGTTCGGGCCTCCACGAGTGTTTAGACTCGCTTCACCCTGGCCATGGGTAGCTCACTCGGTTTCGTGTCTAATCCCTGCGACTAATTCGCCCTATTCAGACTCGCTTTCGCTCCGGCTCCGGGTGTTACTCCCTTAACCTCGCCACAGAAATTAACTCGCCGGCTCATTCTCCAAAAGGCACGCCGTCAGGCCTAGCGGCGCGTCACCCGCTTTCACGGGGACACAGACCCGCCATTAGCCCTCCGACTGCTTGTAAGCGCACGGTTTCAGATTCTATTTCACTCCCCTAACAGGGGTACTTTTCACCTTTCCCTCACGGTACTTGTTCACTATCGGTCGCTAAATGTATTTAGCCTTGGAGAGTGGACTCCCCAGCTTCCCACCGGATTAGCGTGCCCGGTGGTACTCAGGATCCCGACGAGAGTCGATCTGTTTTCGCATACAGGACTAGCACCTTCTATGGTTGGCTTTTCAACACCATTCTGCTAACCGATCGATTTATCACTCCCATATGTCGGTCCTACAACCCCGGCTCAGCAAGCCGAGCCGGTTTGGGCTGTTCCGCGTTCGCTCGCCACTACTAGCGGAATCATTTCTTTTCCTCTGGGTACTAAGATGTTTCAGTTCCCCAGGTTCCCTTCCCACGGTCTATGTATTCAACTGTGGGATGACGTTGGTTCACAACGCCAGGTTTCCCCATTCGGAAATCCTCGGATCGAAGCCTGCACACGGCTACCCGAGGCTTATCGCAGTGTTCCACGTCCTTCATCGGCATTTAGCGCCAAGGCATCCACCATACGCTCTTAGTAGCTTAACTCAACGTGATGCGGAGAAATTGAAGATTTTCCCTTCTTGCTATTCAGTTGTTAAGGTGCTGCTTGCTGCGGGCGGGCTGCTCGCCCTTCCCGCTCGGCGGCTCGACCACCGAGCTTCGCCACCCATCTCTCGATGCGCTGCGCACCTCGATCGTCCATCCGCCTGAGACAAAACGACCCGGCCTATCGCCGGGTTCGATGTCGATCCCTTGCTGACGATAACGCCTTCACGTACTATTCGGTTCTCGTGTTCCCCTTTTTTCCCAAGCCTTGCTGCGCTCCTTGTTGCCTCGCTCAGGTGGAGATGACGGGACTCGAACCCGTGACTTCTGCCTTGCAAAGGCAGCGCTCTCCCAGCTGAGCTACATCCCCAGGTTGGTCGACGCTTCCCTGCACTTCAATGGGCCTTTCAGGATTCGAACCTGAGACCTTTCCCTTATCAGAGGAACGCTCTAACCAGCTGAGCTAAAGGCCCAGGGACCTCAACAACTGAAGAGTGATAGGAAATCCATACTTCGAGCCGGACGCCTCCATACCGCATAGAGGCGATTTTCCGGTTGGAGCTCGAGTGCAAGCCCGCAGGCCTGCCCTCAAATCTCCCTTTTAGAAAGGAGGTGATCCAGCCGCACCTTCCGGTACAGCTACCTTGTTACGACTTCGTCCCAGTTACCAGCCCCACCTTGGGCAGTTCCTTCCTTGCGGTTAGGCCACTGACTTCAGGTGTTGCCAGCTTCCATGACGTGACGGGCGGTGTGTACAAGCCCCGGGAACGTATTCACCGCAGCACTGCTGATCTGCGGTTACTAGCAACTCCAACTTCATGCAGGCGAGTTGCAGCCTACAATCCGAACTGAGACCGGCTTTGGAGGATTGGCTCCGCCTCACGACTTCGCGACCCATTGTACCGGCCATTGTAGCGTGTGTGTAGCCCTGGATATAAAGGCCATGCTGACTTGACATCATCCCCACCTTCCTCCGGCTTTATGCCGGCAGTCCCCTGTGACACTTGTAACACAGGGTAAGGGTTGCGCTCGTTACCGGACTTAACCGGACACCTCACGGCACGAGCTGACGACAGCCATGCAGCACCTGTATACGCTCCCCGAAGGGTCGGTCACTTTTCAGATCCCTACTACGTATATGTCAAACCCAGGTAAGGTTTTTCGCGTAGCCTCGAATTAAACCACACGCTCCGCTGCTTGTGCGGGGCCCCGTCAATTCCTTTGAGTTTTAACCTTGCGGTCGTAGTCCCCAGGCGGCAGACTTACCGCGTTAGCTTCGGCACTGATGGCTATTAAACCACCAACACCAAGTCTGCATCGTTTACAGCTAGGACTACCGGGGTTTCTAATCCCGTTTGCTCCCCTAGCTTTCGTGTCTTAGCGTCAGGGATAGGCCAGGAGGCCGCCTTCGCCACTGGTGTTCCTTCAGATATCTACGCATTTCACCGCTACACCTGAAATTCCACCTCCCTCTCCTACCCTCAAGTTTGGCAGTATCGAACGGCCTCTCCCAGTTGAGCCGGGAGCTTTTACGTCCGACTTACCAAACCGCCTGCACACGCTTTACGCCCAGTAAATCCGGATAACGCTTGCCTCCTACGTTTTACCGCGGCTGCTGGCACGTAGTTAGCCGAGACTTATTCCTAGAGTACCGTCCTTCCTCTTCCTCTAGAAAAGGGCTTTACGATCCGAAGACCTTCGTCGCCCACGCGGCGTTGCTGCGTCAGGCTTTCGCCCATTGCGCAATATTCCTCACTGCTGCCTCCCGTAGGAGTCTGGCCCGTATCTCAGTGCCAGTGTGGCTGATCGTCCTCTCAGACCAGCTACCCGTCATTGCCTTGGTAGGCCGTTACCCTGCCAACTAGCTGATGGGCCGCGGGCCCCTCTCAAAGCGGATTTCTCCTTTAGTTCAACAAACGAATGCTGAACCACATGCGGTATTAGCTATCCTTTCGAATAGTTATCCCCCACTTTGAGGCAGGTCACCCACGTGTTACTCACCCGTCCGCCACTGACCGGCTAATAGCTTCCACTCGCCATCGGCGCTTCTCACGATTTCTCATGGTCACCGCTTCCAGCAAGTTTCCACTAGGCGCCAGTCCGTTCGACTTGCATGTGTTAAGCACGCCGCCAGCGTTCATCCTGAGCCAGGATCAAACCCTCCGTACAGTTTTATGTGGTCGAAACCACATTCGATCTGACGTTGACCCAAAACTTCCGCGCGACCTTCCTATCACTCTTCAGTTGTTAAGGTGCCCTTTAGCAGGCTACAGTGTAGCACAAAAGCGCCCACTTGTCAAATTGACTGCGACCCATCAAAAAACCGCCGCCGCGAATGTTCACGTCGGCTGGGACAAAAAGCTGTTGTCATCTGCAATGTGCGTCTTGCCTTCTGCCCCCTTCACTTGTTGGATCTTTTCGCCACAGGCGAACTAGATCTGCTACTTTCAACTAGCTCCATTCTAGCACATATCTCCCAGATTGTCAAATCCACCAATGGTGTGCGATGCTCAGGAGACGGCGGAGTGTCTCAAAGTATCTAACAAAGCTCACCGCAGAGGTTGTCAGGCTTTTGCCACAGCTTCTACTGCTCCGCGCATCAACCGTTCGTCCTCGCGGAGCATCTTCGTCGCTCGCGACGAACGGCGCTTGACGGGATTGCCAAAGCTCTTCGGGCGGATCACCGCGTGAAAGCGGCTGCTTGAGTTTAGCGATTCACGCAGTACTCTGTAGCACTATAGCCGCACGGGCTGGCGCAGTGAGCCCTGTAATACGCCCAGCCTGGACAGTAACCGTGCCTTCGCCCCATACGCCTTGCAACACTGCTCCATTTTCCAGATAACCCTGTACCGGCACGTCCAGGTCCCAAGGCTTGGTGCCTGTGTTAAGCACGCCAAGCAGGGTCTCGCCTGCCAGCGCTTGGGACTCGAGCCCCTCAGGGCGAAGGCTGCGCCCAAAGGCATAAACGTCCCCCTGGGCAAGCAGACACCTGTACTCGCCGCGACGTAGCGCTGGATGTGCTTTGCGCAAGGCGATGCAGCGTTTGACATAATTCAGCAGTCCTGTATTCCATTGGCGTTCGTCCCACTGAAAGGCACGGCGGCAATCCGGGTCTTTGCCTCCTTCCATGCCTACTTCGTCGCCGTAGTAGATGCAGGGTGCCCCGGGATAGCACATCATGAACAACATCGCCAGTCGCAGAGCTGACTCATCTCCTCGCGCCAAGCTCAGGAAACGAGCCGTGTCGTGGCTATCGAGCAGATTCAGTTGTGCCTGCGTTGCCTGTCGAGGGTACATGGCCAGCAAATCGTCAATGGCAGTGGCAAATCCTTCAGCGTCTACCGGCTGGACCGGGTAATAGCCAACACCTGAGATCAGTGCAGAGTTCAGACTGCGACCGATGAAAAAGGACAGGCAGGCTTTCGTGAAAAGGTAGTTCATCACCGCGTCGAACTGATCACCTTGCAGCCAGTGCTGGGCGGCGTGCCAGAGCTCGCCCACGATGTAAGCTTCAGCGTTAGCCTCCTTGATACGACGACGGAACTCGCGCCAGAAACTATCATCGTCGATTTCGGCAGGGACATCAAGGCGCCAGCCATCAATGCCCTGCTCCACCCAGTAGCGTGCCACGCCCAGAAGGAACTCGCGCACTGCGGGCGAATCTACGTTGAACTTGGGCAAGGCACGCATTCCCCACCAGGCAGCATAATTGGGCTTTCGCTGGATGTCGTAAGCGTGCAGCGGCCAGCCATTGATAATGAACCAGTCCAGATAGGGAGAGGCAGCACCATTCTCAAGAATGTGATTGAACTGAAAAAAGCCACGACTGGCATGGTTGAAAACGCCATCCAGAACAATGCGCAGTCCACGCTGGTGCGCCTCGTCGAGCAGCGTGCGAAAAGCCGCATCGCCGCCTAGCAGAGGATCCACGCGATAGTAGTCGTATGTGTGATAGCGATGATTGGCCGTTGACTGAAAGATAGGGTTCAGGTAGATAGCAGTGATGCCCAGGTCTTGCAGGTAGTCAAGATGCTCGACTATACCCAGCAGATCACCACCTTTGAACCCGTATTCGGTAGGTGGGCTATCCCAGGGCTCCAGGTTGCGGGGCTTGGGCACGGCCTCGCTACGGGCAAAACGATCGGGGAAGATTTGATAGAACACTGCGTCCTTAACCCACTCGGGCGTAGTGAACGACGGTATCACGGATTTCTTCATTGAAGCTTTGCCTCAGCGCAGGGATTTGAGCAGGGTACATGTACTATATTACAGGGGGCGCTATTTGCTGTCAAATGCTAATGGTATTCTTGTACGGCTTTTCCACAGTCAGCCGACTGCCCCACGTTCGCCCGCAGTTGCCGTTCACGCCAGAGGCGCCGTCTACACCTTGTCGCGTACCTCTGGTCTTTGCGCCAGAGGCGCCGTCTACGCCTTGGCGCGTACCTCTGGTCTTTGCGCCAGAGGCGTAAACGGGAGACAAGGTAAACGGGAGACGAGGTAAACGGAGGGCTTAAACGGCAACTGCCGCTGAATATGATGGATATGAGCAGACTTTGGAGAAGCCCTCGATGTTTTTGAACGTTGCCACGGTCATCGCCTGTCTGTTCTGAGACCCGGGGCGGTGGCCTCCTGAACACCGTACAAGCTTCTTTGACAAGGTCGGGCATTTGCGCTACAGTTGAACAAGAGCAGCGCTTCCGGCGCGGATGAGGAGTGAAGCATGGAACCCGACCGTTATGCCACTGTCCTGGTAGTGATCATGAGCAATCAGCGTGATTTCGCCGTCGCTCGTGATCAACACTGGTATCGCATTCCGGTGAAACGAGCGCCGCAGCGAGGCGTGAACGCACCCATCCTTGCCTTCTACCAGACCAAAGCATTCGCTGAACAGAAGTGGTCTATCAACTACTATGCTCACGTCACAGCCTGGGAGATCGTGCCGCGCATACAACTCTTCCCGGATGAGATCCATCATCCCAGAGCCAATGAGCTCTATTACAAAGTACACCTGGGCGAACTGCGCCTATTGGCGCACCCCATCGTGAGCCGCAAATGGCGACGCATCACCTTCATTATTACTCACTGGGGACGGCTCGAAGCCGCTCATGAGATCAACGAGCTATTGCATGGCAGCATCTGGGAAGAGCGTCTCTGGAGAGCGTTGCGCAAGATGGGACGACTGGCGGAGGAGGAGAACACAGATGATTGGTAACGCACTACGCCACTCTTTCGCGCCGCAGTTCCTGAGCTGGTACAGGTGAGGCAGCCGTAGGGGACTGGTGCCCGTGCCACGGACGCGCATCTTGTGCCACCAGTCAGTTCATAGGTCTCACATCCTCCTGTGCAAGGAGACATCTCTACTGACTTCTCGGATAGACTCCAAGTCGAGAGCGTCCTGCCCTAGACGTCCCGTGGCCGCACCTTGCGGGGCGTTCTAGATGGGACCTGCTGGCATGACTGCCAGGTCTGGACGAGGCTCAGGCCAGCAACATAGGCATAGCTGAGCGCATAAACTATCAGCCAGTACGAGATGGGGCGAGCGCCGCCGCGCGAGGTCAGCAGTGCAAGAGCCAGCGCAAACATGGCAAGCAGCAACTCATACCAGACCAATGGAGTACAACGAAGCGCGTATGAGCTAGCTTGCCACTGATCCCCGCCAGCTCTGATGTCGAACTTTGGGGTGCGCTGGAATTCACCTTTGTGCCCAAGAACTGCTCGAGCCATTGCCACTGTGTTGTTGAGCGCCAGACCCGTACCGAGCAGTAGCAAGAGCGGTGCGAATCTCAACTGACGCCACCAACCCGGGCCGCGCTCGGCCTGCGCGACCAGATAAAGCAGCGGGGGGCCGGCCGTAGCCAAAAGGAAATAGGGAACAAAAGCAAACAGTCGGCTGTGCGTCACAACCATCGGCAGTGTCAGCAACAATATGACCAGGCTCAGAGGATGCACCATGTATCCAGTCAGGTGAATCGCCCCTTCAATCTTGGTGCGCCATGGTTGGTCAGAGCACAGGAGCAATGGCAAAAGCTTTCGTGCGACCTGGATGCTCCCTCGGGCCCAACGTGACTGCTGGCGGCGTAGAGCGTCAAGTTGCGGCGGCAATTCGGCCGCTGCACTGACATCGGGGACATAGAGAATGCGCCACCCTGCCAACTGCGCACGATAGCTGAGATCCAGGTCTTCAGCCAGCGTATCGGCCTGCCAGCCCCCGGCGTCCTCTATGCACGCGCGACGCCATATGCCTGCAGAGCCGTTAAAGTTGAGGAAGAAGCCGGCCTGACTGCGCGCTCTCTGCTCCACAGCAAAGTGCCCGTCAATACCAATCGCTTGCACTTGCGTGAGGGTCGAGTACGTAGCATTCAGGTGTTCCCATCGCGCCTGCACGCAGCCTACGTCTGATGATGCGAAGTAAGGAACGACGCGGCGCAGGAAATCAGGCGGCGGCACAAAGTCAGCATCAAAGATGGCCAGCAACTCTCCCCTGCTGCGATGCAAACCCTCGGCCAGGGCCCCAGCCTTGAAGCCCACCCGCTTGGAGCGATGCACATGCTGAATGCTAACACCCATCTGGGCATAGCGAGCGACCGCCTGCTGCGCCACAAGTGTTGTTTCGTCAGTGGAGTCATCTAACACCTGAATCTGCAGCAATTCGCGCGGATAGTCCAGAGCGGCCGCCGCTGCAATTAGGCGTTCTACCACGTGTAGCTCGTTATAGATGGGCAACTGTACCGTCACCGAAGGCCAGGCATTGGGCGGGGGGGGCGTCTGCAGGCTGCGCCTGCGCACCCAAGCGTAGATAGCGGTCAACAGCAAACTATTCAGACCATACAAGGCCAGCCATGCGGCTGAGAATCCATACATGATTTCCAACCAGAGCATCTGTTGCATTCTCCGCGCCGTTTTGTAATAGCGATTTTCTATCTTATCATATTACCAGCCTGACGAGAAATTACTGGGTCTGCTCTGGCAAAGAAAGCATTTGACAAAAGCAACGAAACAGCCAAAGATGAAAAAGCACAATGATGTGTAATAGGACTCTAAGAGGGGGAGAGCAGTGAGCAGTGAAAAGCGTGCCCTTATCCTCATAACCAATGATGACGGCATTGGCTCACCGGGCTTGCTAGCAGCTGCGCGCAGCGTCATTGACCTGGGAGAGCTCTGGGTGGTCGCTCCTCGCGTGCAGCAATCAGGCCTTGGCCGTAGCTTTCCCTACGGTGAGATTGACGTCGAGAAAGGATTCCTTGACGTTGATGGCATGCAGGTGCAATCCTTTTCTGTGGAGACATCACCTGCGCAGGCAGTACGGCATGGCATCCTGAGATTCTTGCCCAGAGTGCCAGACCTGACCATCTCAGGCATCAACTACGGTGAGAACGTCGGCGCGTGCGTTACCATCTCAGGCACGATTGGCGCGGCGATAGAAGCGGCCAGTTTTGGAATCCCGACGTTGGCCGCCTCGTTGGAAACGGACCGGAAGTATCACTTTAGCCAGAGCCCAGAGGTTGATTTCAGCACGGCGGCTGCATTCGTGCGCCGATTCGCCAAGCTGCTGCTCACACATGGCATGCCAGAAGCCGTGGACATTCTCAAGCTTGACGTACCGTGCGAGGCAAAGCCTGATACCCCTTGGAGAACGACTCGCGTCTCCCGCCAGCAGTACTTTGTATCTCCTGTGACCATTGATGACCAAGGGCAGAAGGACATATCGGGCTACGTAAGAGAGATTGATTCTGACACGCTGGAACCTGATTCCGACGTCTATGCCCTGGTCGTCGACAGAGTGATCTCAGTTAGTCCCTTGACCATTGACCTCACTGCCAAGGTAGACTTGCAACACTTACAGAGACTGCTGTCATTTTGACAGCACGTCCAGGCCCAGTTTTGCAGAATCGCGTTCAATGGTATAATGTCGCGCAGAGGAACTCGACGCTGGACACCCAATTAGGAGGGGGTGCACTTTGACTACTGTACTGGCTGCTATCGCGGTACTGAGTCTGATTACGCTCGTCCACGAATTCGGTCATCTGATTGTCGCCAAGCTGACCGGCCTGCCCGTAGAGGAGTTTGGCCTAGGGTATCCTCCCCGCCTTCTCACCCTCGCCTACATCGGAGGAACAGAATACACGATCAACCTGATCTTCTTTGGGGCCTTTGTCCGTCTGGCTGAGAAAGGAGAACCAGGGACTCTCTTCGCCGAAAAGAGAAAGCGAGTGCGTGCTGCCTTCCTATGTGGCGGGCCATTGTTTAACCTCCTACTGGCCGCGCTTCTTTTCAGCGTGTGTTTCGTCACTGGCTGGCCTGTGGCGCATGACCCGGCTGTAGGTGTGACCAAGGTCTTTCCGGGATCAGTAGCAGAAGCAGTGGGCTTTGAGGACAGCGATCTGATCCTTGCTGCCGATGGCCGTGAAGTGTCCAGCATGCTGGATCTCATCGTCTATGCCAGGTCCGTTGATGGCAATGTCAGAACGGTGACAATTCGCAGGCGTGGACGGACTTTCTCACTCCCGCTGCCACCCGGAGGTCCCTGGTTCGTCAAGACGGAGTCCCGGGGTGTGCAATTGCGCAGCGACGCCGGTTGGATGGAGCTTGTGTCTTATCCATGGCCGGAAGCCGTTCAGAAAGCCGTGACGGAAGCTTTCGATTCTGTGGCTTCCTTGTTCTCCCTCCCCATTAAGATTCTGCGTGGCCTAATCCCCGTGGACATGGTGCGCCCGGTGGGCCCAGTGGGCATTGCTCAACTGACCGAGCAGGCCGCACGCCAGGTGGCCAGCAGCGGGTGGTGGTTCCCCTTGCTGCAGTTCACCGCGACTCTGAGCGCCGCGCTCGCCGCCACGAATCTTTTGCCCCTCCCTGGCCTCGATGGCGGCCGCCTGCTCTTCGTCATCGTTGAGGCTCTTCGCGGCAAGCGCCTGGATCCAGGAAAGGAAAACCTCGTACATTTTGCTGGGATTATCCTAATGCTTATGCTCATTCTCGTCGTAACTTATTACGACATTGCCGTACCCCATTCCTTTAGTGGGCGTTGATTGGCAGAACGGCAGCCACTCGTGCTGAGCGCGAGGGTGTGGAAGATCCTTGTATGCAACCGGCAATGCTTAGTGCCTTCATTCCTTCAAACTACTATCATGATGGAGATTCTAGTATCCGTGATTGTTCCAGATTTGGTCACAATCGTCGGTGATGCCAAGATGTAGTGGTCAGATCTGGCATCGCGAACAGCCGTATTCCGTGAGCGCGACCGGGTTCGCGAGTTCTAGGACACTCAGGCCTCTGGGCCTACGACATATTGGGGGCAAGGTTGGTGCCGTCGGACTTTCAGATGGCCTCCGGCCAGGAGAGCAAAGCGCGCAGCGCTTGGTTCTCCCACCGCCGTGCTTCAACCCCGTGCAAAGTTGGAAGCTTGCCCCCAACGTGACGCGGCCGCCCCGCTTTCGGCATGATTGACGGATTTCTACTTGTTCAGTACAATCAAGATTGCCACTAAGAGGCTTGAGGAGGCCCACAACAATGGGAACCGAAGGCAGCCATCCTGGCCATCCTATCCTCACAGGCATAAGAGTCCAATTCTTGCCAGTAGTTACTCTTATGAGAGTCAGCTTGCGTCATGAGGGGCGTTGATTTGCTCACCTTGGCGCTTTTGTTTTTCCCTGTTCCTTTCAGCCGTGCCCTGAGCTGCTAGGGCAGAGCGTTTTCTCTTCGGAAGGAGGTGGTGTCCAGCAAAGCATACTGAACCTCTACTAGTAAGACTCAACAGATCCCAAAGAAGAAAGGTGAAAGAAGATGAAAACGACTTACTGGAAAACTGTGAGCCTCTGTTTGATCCTGGCCATGGCCTTGACTCTCTTGCCCACCCTGGCCTCCGCTGGTGAGCCGGAAGGGGTTGAAAGAGTGAACGTTGCAGCTTGTGAGGGCAAGATCACCCAGGCTCTGCCCATGATGAGAGCGACCAAGTTCGATGCCCACTATCGCGCCCCGCACGAAGGGCAGATCATCAACCTGCTGCGAGAGCATAGGGTTCTGCGGCTCAATGCCAGCCCGGACGAGATCCAGGCAGCCGTAGACGAGTTCATGCGGCAGTGGGCCAAGCGAAATCCGACCACCCCCAACCCGGAGAAGTTCCGGCAGTTGCTGAGGAACGAGCAGTTGGCTGCCGTGACTGGCAAGAGCCCTAAGGCAATGGGGTTGGCTGCGCAGGACATGAAGGTCCTGGTGGCATTGGTGGAGTTCACCGGCACTGACACCTTCACCTACAGCGCCGAGAACCCGGACTATGACCCGGATGACCCTGACTCACCGGAGTGCATTGATGTGGAGGTGACCACCACTGGACCGCTGCACAACGAGATTCCAGCCCCTGGGCCCCGGGACAACAACACCATCTGGTTCGAAGACGCCACGCCGGAGCTGTATGAGGAGCTCTACTTCGGGACCGGCCCCGATGCTGGCGTCGTCATCAATCACCCCAACCTCGGCCCGGTGGACTGCACGGGCATGACCGTGGGCAACTTTTACCTGGAGCAGTCGGAGGGGGTCTTCGCACCGCAGGGCCATATCCATCCCGAGTGGCTCCAATCAGTGCACTCCGAGGGGTGGTACGGCGCTGATAGCTGCGCGACCGGCTCCCATAACGTCCGATCCCATGATCTGTTCAAGGAAGTGGTGGACCTGGTGAACGCCGACGACCCGAGCTTCCCGTGGCAGAACTATGACGGCGACGGCGATGGCATCGTGGACAACTTTACGGTGATCCACGCCGGCATGGGGCAGGAGGCCGGCGGGGGGTTGCAAGGCGATTTCGCCATCTGGTCCCACGCTACGGTGATTGACTGGCCCACCGGCTACCTAGCCTGCCCTGCGGGCTCGGCTGGTTGTCCCGACCGCGACATCTACGTCCGAGAGGTCAGTATGGACCCAGAGAACTATGACATCGGGGTCGGCGCGGAGGAGTACGGCCACGCTGCCTTTGGCCTGCCGGACATCTACACCACTGACTATCAGAGCTCCGTGGCCAACTGGGCCACCATGGAGGCCGGCTCGTGGAACGGACCGCTTGGCGGGATGCAGCCGGCTCCCTTCCCAGGCTGGTTCCGCTACGTCATCGGCTGGTGGGATCCAGTAGAAGTAGACTATGACGATGCGGCACTCGACGTGAAAATCGGCCAGCACTCACTGCGGCCGGATGGGACGGAGCAGGGGATGAAGATCAACCTGCCCGATAAGGTCGTCACTATCCCGAATCCCCTCGGCACCGGCAATGCCTGGTGGTCTGACCTGGGCGACTTGGTGCAGTATACCCTCACCCACAGCTTCGACCTGGTGGGGGCCACGGCGCCGATTACCTGCTCCTTCGCCAGCTACTGGAGCACCGAGGTGGACTGGGACTACGGCTACGTGGAAGTGTCCAAGGACGGTGGGGCGACGTGGACTCTCTTGCAGGACATGGACGGCATCTTCACCGACACTGACCCCAACGGCAACAACGAGGGCTGGGGCCTGACCGGTGAAGACGAGGGTATCCTCCGCTTCGACCTCTCAGGCTATGCCGGAGATCAAGTTCTGGTACGCCTTCGCTACTCGACAGACATGGCAGTGCAGTGGGATGGTTGGTGGGCCGACGACTTTTCCCTGGACGACGCCACAGGCAATCTCTTCTCTGACGACGTGGAGGCTGGCCCCGGTGAGTGGGTTGCCGATGGTTGGCGGATCGTCCCCCTCACGGAGAGCTACGCCCGCTACTACCTGGTCGAGTGGCGTAACCTGAGCGGCTTCGACGAGGGACTGAAGTATCCGTACCAGACAGTGTGGTCCAGCGATACGGAGTGGGAGGTGGACCGAGCGCCCTATACCGTGCCCGGCATGCTGCTGTGGTTCCGCGATGCCTCCTACAACTTTGACTACACGCTGAGCGATTCCTGGTACGACGCGCCGAGCTGGGGCCCCAAGCACGCCCTCATCGTAGTGGACAGCCATCCCTTCCCTTACGGTTGGGAGGACTACCTCTACGACACTGGCGCACCTGTGCGGTTGAGCGGTCGTGTACAGTCCGCCGACGCTGCCTTCACCGTGCAGGACACCATATCGTTCACCATCCGCCTGGGGTACGACCCGGCTACAGGTGAGTATGTGGAGACGCCACTGGAGACCAAGATCTTCGGGCCACGGCCAGCGGTGAGCGTGTTCCACGACTCCATAGGCTACTACCCCGGCTTCTACTACATGGGCGATGGCTACCTGTACTGGTGGGACGTTGATGCCAGTGCTGTGGTACCTGCGCAGGACAACTATACCACAAAGATCACGGACCTCGACCGCATCCCGATTTATGACTTCTACGGTCTTGACGTCGGCACCGTGCTGGGCTCCGGCAATCCCGGCGACGATGAAGTGCAATTCGGTCTGCATCTGGCTGTGACCGACCAGGCCGAGGACGGTAGCTGGGGCATGGTGCACTTCTGGAACAGCATGAAGGGGTTGGACACCTCTTTCGAGGTGGATGCTACCACCGCTGAGAAGGGTGATGCACTGACCTACACGTGCCTCGTCGAGCAAAACATCGGGACCGCGGTTGACGCTCTCGCCGTCATCCCTCTGAATACCGACAAGGTCGGATATGTGCCGGGGAGCGCCTTCGGTGGCGCGGTGCCTGTGCCCAGCGGTTTGTCGTCTGAGGAATTGGCTGAGCTATACGCCTCTGGCGGGTGGGAAGCTCTCAGCGAACTGGCCTCCAGCGCTGATGGCGAGATTGGCTCCATCGTCTGGATCCAGAGCCTGCGTACTGGCCAGGGGGCTGATGCGTTCGGCTTCTCCGTCGAGGTGCTGAGCGTGGCTGGCGAGATCGACATGGTAGCCTGCTTCTTGGATGATGGGGAGGTATTCCAGACAGAGCAGGCCGACACTGTAGCGGTCATAGCTAGGATCTACCTGCCGCTCATCTTCAAGAGCTAGATTCCGCCGAGACGCTAGAGCTGACTGTGCTACACAACAGCGACGCCGAGTCCGAACTGCTGCCCGATGGCGACTTTGGTGGGTGGCCCACTTCGCCACGGTGGTTGATCAGGTCGGTACTGAGGTGGGCGACTCCCGTCCGTTGCCGAAGGTGGCCTTGGTGCGCTCATCACCGCTGCTCAGTACCCGGAGGGCGGCGAAGGGCGTAGCACCAATCTGGCGCCCAGCGCCTGGGCTGCTCGCGCTAGCTTCGGACACAAAGACCCCGCTCCTCAAATCGGGGAACGGGGTCTTTCTTCATTCGTGTATTCGTGTGTGCAATTCGTGGTCGGCCTGCACACAAAACAGAGCCTCGCCAGGTGGCTGACGAGGCTCTGTTCTTTGCTCAGGGAGCGCCGGATGTGCTAGGGCACAGACCGCTTGATAATCGGCAGATAGACGTGGCCCCACACCGGTGGTTGAATGAAGTACACATAGTTGCGCCCGATGCGGTGGTTGTGAGTGACGGCCTGTACCAACACTGTGTGAGGCTCGGTGCCGGCCACCAGTGTGGCGAAAGCAAAGCCCTCAATGGTAGTGGTCGTCGTGTAGAATATGTCATGGGTCTCGGCAAAATGGCCATAGTTCGTCATGAACGTCACCGTAATGCCGTCGAGGACAGAGTTGTACCAGAAATCCATCACATGCGCCGTAATCAG
Organism: Anaerolineae bacterium; assembly: GCA_034430275.1. Classification (GTDB taxonomy): domain Bacteria; phylum Chloroflexota; class Anaerolineae; order UBA7937; family B3-Chlor; genus JAUVXJ01. The sequence continues at coordinate 23,662 of DAOUEW010000088.1, forward strand.
TGAGGTTGACGTCCCATCGGCGTAAATGCTCGCTGGATATCCCCACACGTGCACGTGGTATGCCTCATCGGGCAGGAAGCGCACAGTAGTCGTGCCCTCGGCTGAATCCGCCGTTGCTGTTATTGTGGCCGTACCTGCAACAGACTGCGAGGTCAGCGTGGCTGTAACTAGGCCACTGACCGTTGTTTGAAGGACGCTCCGTGTCCCAGAGTCGCGGAAGATGCCCAGATCGGTTTCCAGCTTGACCCACGTCGTGTCCGTGACCACAGTGTTGCTGCAATCCGCCACCCTGGCCACGATGGTGACATCGTAGAAATTCACATCCCCGTTGATCGGTATGCTGCCCGGGTCAGCGGAGACCCCCACTAGTTCTGGGTTACCTGGCACTATCCACAGGTTGGTGAAGCCCGCCATAGCTGAGCCAGAGGCTACGCCAATCTGCTCTAGACTCCTGGGCCACGTCCTTAGCGGTCTGTCCAGAGCCGTCACGGTCGCCGTGACCTGGCCATTGATCGTGTGCGCTGGACTGGGCGACACACTCACAGTATCAAAGACTACACCAAAGGTAACCGTTGTGCCGTCCTTGACCAGATTGTTGCAACGATCGTAGAGGGTCGCCGCGATCACTGCCTGGCCGCCGCAGTTCTGGATCGTGTCCGGCGTGATACCTACACTGATGCGATCCGCTGGGCCAGGTTCCAGAGTGAGCATCAAGGTGAAGGACCGAGAATCAGCCGTAGCTGTGATCACTGCTGTGCCAACGGTGCAGAATGGCTTGAAAGTGGTGTAAGCCCAGCCATTCCTTGTGGTTGTTGTTGTCGGTGAAATGGTGCCCAGGCTGTTCACCGTGAACGTGACGCCAGTGCCGTCTTGCACCGCGTTACCAGCGCAGTCCACAACCAGTGCGCTGATCTCCGATCCTGTGCCCCCCACTGGAACTACAGGCGGTGAGGCGGTGAAGGTAATGCTGTATGGCAAGCCTGGTATCAGGTCAATGTGTTGCTCTGTGAGAGCTTCATGCGTCTCGCGGCTCGCTTTAATCTTAATGGTGAGGTATGGGGCCCCGAATAGATACTCACCGGTGTGCAATGTTGAAGTAGCAACACCGTTCAATGGATTCCGCCACGCTGGGTCCATGTACCCGCGCTCAGCCGGGAAAACGGCAAATTGTACGTCGGTGTCATTCGCCACCTGGTTGCCATACTCGTCCACGATTGTAGCGGTGACCACAGCCGTGTCGCCACAGACACGAACTGTCAGGGGATACGCGGTTGAAGTGACCGTGTATGGCAGGGCAGGCCCGAAGAAGACTTCAACGCTGGCCGTAGGCCCCCCTGGAGGAGCGATAGCTGCCGTTACAGTGGCCGTAGTCACCGTGGTGCCGGAACCCAGGCCGGTAATGCCGATGCCTTCCGTCGTCGTGACTGTGAGTGTAGTACCGCCTGAAGCCTCAAGAGTTCCCGCAGTCGTGGTCAGGTTGACTGTCGCGCCGTCCACGAGGTTGCTGTAAGCATCCGTAACCGTGATCCTCAGTGTAGTGGTTATCTCGCCGCTACTGACCGGAATCACCGGCGGATGTGCAGTGATGGTTACCGCAGCAGGCGGTAGAATAGTAACGTTTACCGCACCGGTAGTGTTATTGCCCGCGACAGGGTCAGGAATGTTTATACTAATCTCGGCGCCGTTCGTGAGAGTGACTGGCGTTGTCCATGACATCGCCCCGTCTGGCTGCGCTACAACGGTGATGAATCCCGTCGGTCCAGGAGCCACGCTGCCTACGTTCCACACGTAGTCAGTGCCGGTAATAGGATTTGGCAAGTCGAAATCGTAGGCAGGAGTGGAACTCACATAGACCAGGCCAGCGGGCAGGGTATCGGTGATAAATGCACCGGTCGCTGTCCCTGGACCATGGTTGCCGTAAGTGATTGTAAAGGTCACTTTCTGTCCAGCATTCAGCGTGGTTGGCGAGGCGCTCTTGGAGATGTGTGCATCTGCTCCTTGGAAGTCAACGCTTGCCGTAGCGGTAATGATGGGATAGAGCGCCACAGACGTGCTGGTGACGATGCGGCCATCGTACACCGTTCCCCATAGTGTGGCGGTCTGGGAAATCGTGGCAGAAGTGAGAGTGGTGACAATCCGTCCGTGCGACGCCACAGCACCGCCGGAGCGGAAAGCATCCACCCTGATGGGCCCGGCACCCACCGGAGTCACTTTAATGGTATGCGGGCCAGTACCCAGCGCATTAGTGATAACATCTTCAACCCGGTACTCGAACACAGCAGGGGGAAGCAAACTGGACATGTTGATCGTTGTAATCGGCGTGGTGAAATCATCAACGTACACATTCGCCGAGCCAACGCCCCCTTGTTTGATGTAGATCAAGGAGACCACCGGGGCGGTAAAGGTCCAGGATATCGTTGCCGCTGCATCAATGGTCCACATGTAGGAACCACTGCTGGCACGAGCGTCTGGCGCAGGAGTCCAAATGCCTGTCCGGGCTACCGCCGCATCGTTTTCTTCTACATATCCATAGGGCACGCTGCCCAAACTGGTCGTGATGCCGATCATAGTGCCCGTGTGTGCCCAGAATCCAGCGACATCGCGAACCGTGGCCGTGATCGTCGCGGTTGAGCTGCCGTCAGCAGGCAGGCTGGTTGATGCAGCCTCAACGGTAATCTGTGTCGGCACACCAAGCGCCGGTTCGTAAACCACTTCCCCCAGCCCAAAACTATCGTAATCGTGTTCGATTTCGTTCTCAATGTCGCGTAAGGTGTACACACCCCAGTCATTGTATGTGGCCGTAATGTTATCGCTATAGCCGACCAGTTCTAGTTCTTTGCCACTGTTGTTGTTGAGACTGTTGTAGTAAGCGAGGTCGCCACCAATGATTATTTGGCGCTGTGACCAGGAACCGCCTGTCCTCTCCGCGCGGACACCTGTCGTGCCACCGTTGATTCTATTGCCTCGCAGGTTGATTTTCTGGATGATATTCGTACCGCTATTATCCTGCATGATCCAAACGCCGTATGTGCTGGTCGTGATTCTGTTCGCAGACAAGGTCAGGTCCCCCGCCCCATTGACCACATAAATGCCGGCTTCGCTCGCGCCGAGTAGTGAACCGATGATCGTATTGCCAGTGATCAGCGTTCCCGTGTACGAGTCATGAACCTGGATGTCATAATCTGCGACAACGCCCCCGTTCCCGTACAGGACGTTGCCGGACACCGTCGTTGGCCCTGCTAAAACGCCGCTCGGAAACTGCTGTACTAATATGCCCCTCTTGCTGTTGTTGTAAATGGTATTGTCGCTTATCTCGCCCTTTGCCGTGAGGAAGGCAATTCCCTCTCCAAAGCCGTGCACAGCGTTGTTGCGAATACGATAATCGGTAACATCCGTTACCCACGCGCTTGTGGCCTCGTCATAGTTTGCGATGCCACGTGGCGCAGTGCTGCTCTCGACCTCAAGGCCATCAATCGTGACACCGCTGGCCAGCACTCCTATGGCCGTACCCGACGTGACAGAGATGACCGTGCTGGCCGCTCCATGAGTGCTTGTCAGGGTAATGCTCTTGGTCACGGTGATAGGTCCGAGGTACTTGTTATAGGGATCGTTCGGCCCCACGTGCACCGTCCCGTTTGTTGCTACTGCCTGAACGCCATCCTGGATGGTCTTGAACGCGGTTACACCCCAGACGTAGGGTACACAGTTTGTATCGGAGTAGCTGTCATCCACCCACACTTCCATGGGGGCGAACTTGACTGCGTCTGCAACCACGAACGTGCCAGAACCCCCTAGGGTGGTAGCGTCGCTTAGGCGCACATAACCTGATGCTCCCGCCGCGAACGGGAACACGCCCAGGCTCTTCCAGCCAGAATCTGCAGCGAGCGGCGCTTGCTGGTTCTCCAGTTTTGTGAAGCTGCCGCCATCGTAGAAGACCGTGTACTCAGCATCATCACGGTGGTTAGAATCGACATAGTAATGCACGAGCACTTCGTACAGACCCTTGGCCAGGTCTGGCTTCCACTTTGCCCAGTCTCCGGCAGTCAACGTGGCGTCCGTGTACAGGAAGTCGTTATCGTAGCCACCGGCAGGCCACGCCAGCCATCCGTCAGGGCCTGACGGATTGGTACTGAAACCGGGCCACCCGTCGTCAATGCGGTAGCCAGTGGTGGATGAAACCAGGAGGTGAGCGCCCACATCGCCTGGCTTCGGCGCGAAAGGTTCGTCAGGCGCAAAAGGCCCAGGCTCTGGCGTTGCCGCCCAAGCAGGAAGCAAAGCCAGCGCTCCAAAGAGGGCACCGACGATGAATAGAAACGCGAGCACTGACTTGAGAATGTGCAGCTTGTGATGCATGTTTCTCCTCCTACAAATGATGCAGCGATGGTAACTCAACCAAAATGACGTGACAATTTTGCAAAAGATACGGCCCTTTCACCGCTGAGGACACTGAGAACGCGGAGAGTCAGGAGACATCTCTGCTGACTCTTTTTCCGCCATCTCAGCGGTCTCTGCGATGAATCAGTAGCCCTAGCGATTCTTCATGATGATCGGTAAGCGCACAGCCCACTGCCATGAAGGCGTTGGCGTCGGCGTGGGTGCGAAGTAAAAGTCCACATAGGTTTCACGCCGTACGCCTGCAGCCATGGCCGCCACACGAGCCATGCCAGGCGTGGTACTGGAGGTCAGTATAGCACTGGCACTGCCACCCGTAGTGTACGACCAATCTGTTTCGAAATGCCCCAGGTCAGTGGAGAAGACAACTCTTGTCCTGTCGGCCACAGCATTGCCGTAGAGATCCTGTACCTCCGCAAGAATGATTGAAGTAGACAATCCATCAGCGGGGACAGACCACGGATCGGCTGTGAGTATGATGTCATAGGGCCGGCCGGGGATGTACTCAACAATAGCCCTTTCCTCCCGCTCACCAGCGTTCGCTCTGATCGTCGCTGAGCCGGTCTGGTTTGGTGAAGTGAGCGTGGAGAATGCCCAGCCATTCGCGGTGGTAGTCACCTGCGGCCACAGGCTGCCCGCACCAGAAGCGATGGTAAAGGTGACAGGCGTGCCATCTTGCACTGGGTAGCCACCGCAATCCAAGGCTCGTAACCTGATGGTCGCCTGGTTGCCACCGACAATAAGCATCTTCGGCACCGACAGCTCCAGATGATCAGGCGGCCCAACCAGGAATACTACCCCAAACCAATCAACAACCGAAGAGCGCCAGCCTTGCGGCCAGGCCCACACGGTGGCAGGGCCGGGCACTGTACCAGAAGATATGATAGCTGTGGCCACACCATTCGTTGTGCGCCCGCCATTGATGGGCACTACATCACCCTGCGGCGTCACGTCGAAGACGACCACAGTGCCATCACGGACAGGGTTGTCGTATCGGTCTTTGGCAACAGCTCGAGCGAGGGCGGTGCCGCCGCACCCAGGAATGATGGCAGGATCAACGTCGAGCATAATACTGCGTGGCTCCCCTGCCGTGAAGGTTATGAGTATGGGAGCAGAATATGCTCCAACTGTCCCCGTGACCACGGCCGTGCCTGGTGTTGTCGAACTCAGCCCAGCATAGGCTTTGCCACCCGCATCTGTCGCGCGCGTCGTGGTCGTAACGCCATCAAAGCTGCCAAGCGTGGTCGCAAACGTCACCACCTCGCCAGCGACGAGATTGCCATGTTGGTCTCTGGCCGTTACAGTGATATGGGAGGTCTCACCCACCATCAGGAACTTGGGATTTGCATCAATCGTCACCCTTGGCACGCCAGGTTCAAAGACCACGGTGGTCGTCCCGGTTATGCTGTCCGCAGTTGCGGTGACAATGGCCGTCCCAGCTATAGTGCCTGAACGCAGCACTGTGGAAGCTGTGCCGTTGACGGTAGTGGCGCTGGGCAGATCAATTGTGCCTGCAGAGGTATCAAAACTCACAAGCGTGCCATTCGCCACTGGGTTGCTGTACTGGTCCACGACCAGAGCCTGTATGGCTGATGTGGCCCCACCGACTACTATGTGATCCGGATTAGCCGTCACGGTGACCGTGAACGGACTCAGCGGCGTGAAGATCACCTGTGTGGTTTCCATGACGTAATCCAAAGCAGCTACGATTGTCGCCGTGCCGGCTACGTTCCCTGAGGTCAGGGTTACTGTGTGCACACCACCACTGGTTGTGCCCACGTATGGGTATGTGGGGAATCCTCCCAGATCGGTGGTGAACGTGATTGGCGTTCCATCCGGCACAGGGTTGCCGTACGTGTCCTGAGCCGTGGCCGTGACCGTGGAGGTGGCACCACCCACCGGGATGCTGTCCGGTATGGCCGTCAGCCAGAGGGTAACTGCAGTGCCCGGCACGATGGTCGTTGTGACCAGGCTCGTGTTGTTGACAGTCTGGCCGTCAGCCGTGCTCGAAGTGATGACCGCCGTGTTGGTGAGCACTGTCATAGGCGGCCAGTAGCGGCTCGTGTCTACAGTGCCGCTAAAGGTTATGACTCCTGTCTCTCCAGGCCCCATGGAACCCAAAGGCCAACGATATTCGGTGTACGGTGTCATGGTAATCGGCAGCCTGCTGAAGAGGAGATCAACAAGCGCATCTGTGCTGAGCGCATCGTCAATGTAAGCGTTCGTAGCTGTCACTGGCCCCATATTCTGATAGGTGAGCGTAAAGGTGACGTTCTCCCCGACGGAGAGTTCCCCTATCGGCTCAACGGTCTTGGTGATGACGAGGTCAGCCGCATCGAAGCATACATTGGTGAAGCCGGGCAGCAACACAGGCACAGGGCTACCTGGTATCTCAGATACACCGGTAGCAGCTACTGTGGCCGTGCCCGTGAATGTTTCCGAGGTCAGCAAAGGTAACGCCAGCCCGCCGTGGGTAGTCATGCCGGAGCGGAAGGCGTCCATGTAGATCGGCCCGCTACCCGGGCGGTGCGTCACGCGAATAGTGTGCGCGTCGGTGGGATCGCCAACCCAGGTGAAGACTTGTTCCGCCAGATAAGCGGCAGTACCCGTCATGTTGATGCTGCCCACAGAAGCACTGTCAACGTATACGTCGCCGATGCCACCGCCAGGCCACTGGACATAGACCAGCGAGACTCCGTTTCCGCGAAAGTCCCAATAGACAGAAGCGCCATCCATAGTTGTGTAGATGTAGCTGCCGCCACTCGCCGCAAGATCGGGCACGGTGACCCAGCTGCCTGGCGGCGACTGATGCACCAGGGGTGAATCATCCTCTACATAGTTGTAGAGCATCGAGCCCAGAGACGTGGTGAAACCGACGAAGAAGCCATCCGGCACAGCGTTCCCACCATCATCCTCCACTCGAGCTACGATAGTCGAGGTGGACATGCCATCGGCAGGAATAGCAGGTGGATACGCATAGACATCAAGGCGCTCTGGCGGACCAGCACCAACCGCCACGTAGCCCACGCCTGTGACACTGTCCGCAGTGGCGCTTATCGTTGCGGTACCAGTGATCGGCCCACCGTAGAACGTGGTCGTTACCGCGCCGCTGGGATCGGTAGTTCCGAATGTAGGAGTGAGGCTGCCCAGGTTGGTAGTGATGTACACTGTCGTCGCCGGCACGCCGTTGCTGCACTGGTCGGTGACGGTGATGTAAATCGTTGAACTCGAGTTGATGGGTATCCCCGGTGGAACGGACATCACGGTCACCGTGAAGGGCTCGCCGTGTGTGAAGTTGATCCATTTGTCGCTGCTGTTGTCCATTGGGTTTGCGTCCTGTGTCAGCGAGCCAACGGAAGCGGTATTCAAGATCCAGCCAAGCCCGGGCTGGCAAAGACGGCGAGCCGTGAACGTTATGACCCCGCTGGTACCGGGCTGCACGTTCCCTGCATTCCAGACCCACTCGTTACCGCTTGGATTGCTAGGCGCACCTATGTCGGGCGTTGACACTGAACTTGTAGTGATGTAAGTCAGCGTGATAGGCAGCGTGTCGGTAATGAGCGTGTCCGTCGCCTGTGCCACACCATAGTTCCAGTAGGAGAGCGTAAATTTCACCAACTCGTCAATGGGAACATCAGTATTGAGAGCGTCTTTCAGGATGGCTAGATTGGCGAATTCAAAGCCCACCCACGTCCACTTCGAAGGCGGGCCAGATATGGCCTCTATGCGGGGATCCACTACTGTCGCATACACGTAAGCCGTAGTAGGGGCGGAAACCCTCTCGGAGGTCAGTATGGCCGTAGCTACACCGTTAACTGTATGGGTGCCGGAACGCAGGGCATCAAGATAGATCCTGTCCGGCGGGGTGGAGATGTCCTCTATCTCGATAACGTGTGGCACGGCCGGGTTGAGCCCGGTGTATGCCACCGTCTCCCGCTGCCACTCTGTGGAGCCCGCGCTCATGTCGATGGTCTTCACGGGCACACCGTCAATGCTGACCTGGGCCAAGCCGCCGTCCGTGTCGCGCCTATAGATCAGCGAAACCGCACTGCCAGTGAACGTCCAGCGCGCCCAGGCACCAGGGCTGCTTGAGGCGATCAGATAACTGCCGCTGGCTGCATTTGGGCCAAGCAGTGACCAATCGCCAACAGAGGTCGTGACTTTCGTGCTATCCTCGGCTTCGACGTAGTCGTAAGGCAACGTGCCGTGACTCGACACGAAGCCAACGAGCGACCCATTGTAGGCCGGGTTACCGTAGTCATCGGTTACTGTCAGGGTGATTGTGGAGGTGGATACCCCATCCGCTGGAATGGTAGCCGGATAGCGATCCATATAGAGATGGGTCGGTTCCCAAGGCGGGCCTAACTGAAAGTCCACAGTGCACGAAGCTGTGCCAGTTACAGCTGTCGTGGCGGTCACGTAGGCAGTGCCCGTGATCGTTGGAGACTGCAGAACTGCAGTGGCCTCGCCATTTACTGTTGGATGCGCAACAGAGGGAGCGCCGAACGAGCCAAGGCTGGTGGTAAAGGTGATGAGCGTGCCGTCAAACGCGTTGCACGCCGGGCTGGTGGAGCGCATAGTCGCCCTGACAAGCACCGTGGACACACCATCCGCAACAATCGCAGTCGGCGAAGCAGTTACGCCTAGTTCCATGGCCGGAGTCCAGAACACATTGGCCAGATTGGCAATGTCAGCGGGTATGCCCGGCCCACCGCTCGGCGGCGGATTGTGCCCCCACCAGTTGCCTTCGGCGTGCACGTTAGCGGCCCAGTCGTTTCTCAGGCCAAACCGGCCATTGCCATAGATGTAGTTGCACGTCACCGTCGGAGGCGCGCTGTAGCTCATCAGCAGGATGCCATCATTAGTGTTGTTAAGCGTGCGGTTGTAGCGTATGTGTCCGCCCGAGCTCACGCCATTCACGCAAATGCCCGCCGTGTTGGCACTACCGCCGGCTGAGGAAGTATCGTAAATAGTGTTGTGCTCCACTGTTGGATTGATAGCGTTTAGCAACACGATACCACCACTGTTAAAACCAGAGGTACCGAAAGCCAGGTTCGTATCATGCACTAGGTTGCTCAGCACACTGGTGCTGACGCAGTTCGTCCCTACACGTATGCCATCCAGAGACATGTCGTATAGAGTGTTCCCAGAGATGATGTTGTCATCGCTCGTGGCTGCCGAGCTGTACAGGTGCAGGCCATAGCCGTAGTCGCCCGCGTTGTCATAGATATGGCTGTCCTTTATGATCGTGTTGTCACACGTATCCAGCTCAAGACCAAAGCCGGTGTTGTGGTGAAGGGCATTGTCCGCGAAGTAGCCGTTGTTGACATAGGTCCCCGTAATCGCACCCGTGGTACTCTTCTCAATCGCGCAGTTGGTCACGGTGATGCCATCGAGGGGATTGGTGCTCCAGCCATCCAGCCACAGGCCGTAGCCAAAGTCGCTAATCAAGAAGCCTTCGATGGTGGTCCCATCAGCCAAGCAAGTGACGCGGATGCCAGTACCCGTGCCAGAACCAACAATGGACGACGTAGCGCCGCTCCCCTCGCCGTCAAGGTATAGGGGCTTGCCAATGGTAAAGCCAGCAGCGTAAGTGCCGGCCAGCACGTGCACGGTGCCCCCATCACGCACGGCTGTTATGCCATCCGGTATGTTGTCAAAAGCATCAAAGCCCCACAGGTGGCCATCGTTGACACACGTACCGCAGTAGTCGTCGTCTACCCAAACTTGCAGTGGCGCAAGGAACTGCACGGTCGTCGTGAGCACCGGGAACGCACCCCCGATGCCCCACGCCCCAACTTGGGCTGTAGTCGGCGGCAGCGGTGAAGATGTGAGCGTTGCCACAGCCTGCCCGCTCGACGTGGCTGAACCAGAGCGGAACACATCCAGGTCCACTCGCAGGGCATCCATGCAACCCACCGTAATGGTGTGCGGGACGGATTCGCTCAGGTTGGTGAACATCGTCTCTTCGACCCACACGGGTGGTCCAACGATGTTCGTGTCTATCTCCCGCACGTTGCCATCTACCTCCACCTGTATGCGGCCATAGCCTGGCACCTTTCCATAGCGCAGAGAGACCGCCCGGCCGCGGAAGGTCCAGGATGCGCTGGCGCCAGCCTGGTTGGTCCAGATGTACCCGTCGCCACTGGCCAGCGGATTGCCAGTTACTACGTTCCATATACCCGCTGGCGCTGTGATCACCTTTGTATAGTCCTCGGCCTCGGTGTAAGCATAGATCAGCGTGCCAGCGGTGGTCTTGAAGCCGACCATCGTTCCGTCAGGCACGAGGTTGCCGTACTGATCCTCCACTGTTGCCGTAAGCTGTGAAGTGTCTACGCCATTGGCCAGGATCGCGCCCGGATCAGCAACCAAGGACGTGATGGTATGCGGTGGCCCAGCAGTAATCTCCACATCGGTGGAGCCAACGACAAAGCCCCAGGACGCTGAGACTGTAGCGATGCCAGGCGTTATCCCTGCATTCAGTGTATTCGTAGCAACACCGCTGACCGTGGGGGTGTAAATCTCGGAGGGCCACCCCAATGTACTGCTGAACTGGATTTGTGTGCCATCCGCAACTGCATTGCCATACATATCCAGCACGGTGGCAGTAAGGGCCGATGTTCCGCTGCCCACAGGAATAGAGGTAGGATGTGCCGTCAGCGTGATGGAGGCTGCCCAATCTGGCTCAATGGTCACGATAGCCGTAGCTACGCCGGCGTCGGCCACCGTGGCCGTGATCGTGGCCAAGCCTGCGACGGTACCTGGGGTGAACATCTGCGTGGCCTGACCGCCACTCATGCTGCCAAGCACACTTGATCCCGGAGGATCGCCTACGCCACCCAAATCCGTCTCAAATGTGATTAGCGTGGTATCGAGAAGGGTGCAGCCCCCTCCGCTTCCTGTAGCCGTAATGACGAATGCCGGCCTACCCACCTTGACGGTCGTTGCTACAGTCGTCAGGGTCAGTGAGATGGGCGGCGACCAGAACACGTTGGCCGCATTGGCAATATCAGCGGGCGCTCCCGGGCCAAAGGTCAGTGGTGGATTGTGCCCCCACCAGTTGCCTTCGGCGTGTACGTTGGCAGCGCCATAGTTCCTCAGGCCAAACTGGCCATTGCCATAGATGTGGTTGCACGTCATCGTTGGAGGTGTGGTGTAGCCGAGCAGCGCTATGCCATCATTGCGGTTGCCAAGCACTTGGTTGTAGTGCAAGCCCCCGCCCACGCTCGTACCAAATATGTAGATGCCTGCCGTATCCGTAATGCCGCCAGCATCTGAAACATCATACACAGTATTGTATTGAATTGTTGTGGTGCTCGCACTGGATATCGCAATACCACCCAGGTTGAAACCGGCGGGGCTGTTGGCCCGGTTGGACATATGCACTGTGTTGCTTAACACGCTCGTGCTGATAGAGTTCGGTCCTACATGCATGCCGTCCCAATCGAGGTCATGTATGTTGTTGTAGGACAACACATTGCCGGTGCTTGTGCCAGCAGTGCTGAAAATACAAATGCCAAAGCCATTCATATCGTGGACGTGGTTGTTCTCCAAATTCGTACTGTTCACAGTATCCAGTTCGATGCCTGAACCACCGTGCTGGATTTCATTGTAGGTAAAGTGGCTGGAGTTGACATACAGACCCGAGATGGCGAGTGTCGTGCAATTGGTAAAGACATTGTTCGAGATCTCCAGGCCGCTCAATGGCCCACACTGAAGAGTTATGCCCGTCGTCCAATTGACCAGGGTGAAGCCATCAATCACCACGTTACTGGAACCCGTAACAGTGATGCCAGGCATGGCAGGGCTGCCGCCGTCAATCACAGTCCCCGGTGCGCCAACATACCCAAGCAGGTTGAGTGTCTTGGTGATACTGACGGGCAGCAGGTAATCGCCCTCGAGTACCGACACGGTGCCTCCTGATTGGACACCAGTGACACCACCGGGAATCGTATCGAAGGCATCGTGGCCGATTTGCGCTGTGCCGCCAGGCACCGTGACCGGGGTCCCGTTCGACAAGCCAGTCCAATCATCGTCCACCCAGACGACGTTGGTCTGGCTAAAGACCACAGTGGTGGTCACTTCCAGGCTGGGCCAGGACGGATGACCGAGGCGCGACTCGGCATAGACCGTGGCCGTGTCAGTAACGGGCAAGACAGCGGCACGCAGGATGGCCGTAGCAGCGCCTGCGCTGGTGGCTGCGCCAGAGCGGAAGGCGTCAAGCTGAATCGTGCCGGACTGACGAGTCACCTCAATCTGATGTGTCACCGACGGATCCAGGTTAGTAGCAACGACCCGCTCTACCCAGGCCGAACTGCCACTTGTGTCAATGTCCACAGGCGTGTCGCCATCCACACGGAGGCGCATCACTCCACCCCCGGCGAATCTGTAGTAGATCAGGGAGACAGCCTCACCGCGGAACAGCCAATAAGCAGCAGCCCCCGTCGAACTGGTGTCAATAAAGTAACCACCACTGGCGCTTGGATCTGCAACTG
>DAOUEW010000089.1:0-19677 GCA_034430275.1 Anaerolineae bacterium
TCCCACGCCGGTCGTGGAGATGAGACGGCTCTCCGAGGAACTGGGAGGCCCCCGCATCCTGGTCAAGCGCGACGATCAGACGGGGCTAGCCACAGGGGGCAACAAGGCACGGAAGCTAGAGTTCCTCATCGCCGACGCCTTGGATCAAGGTGCGGATACCGTGCTCACGGTGGGTGGGCCGCAGTCGAACCACGCCCGCCAGACAGCCGCGGCCGCCGCCATGTACGGGCTTCGCTCGGTGCTCGTTCTGAGCGGCTCCGATCCCGGGGAATGGAACGGGAACCTGCTCCTCGACGATCTGTTGGGCGCGAAGGTGCGCTGGGCCGGTGATACGCCACTGGACGAGGCATTGACGGCTGCGGCCAAGGAAGAGGAGAAAGCAGGGCATCGTGTCTACGTGATACCCCTGGGCGGGTCCACTCCTGTCGGTGCTACCGGCTACGTGGTAGCCATGGCAGAGCTCAAGTCACAACTAGACGAGCTGGAGTTACAGGTCGACGCCGGGGTCCTGCCTACCGGTTCGGGAGGGACGCAGGCAGGGATGCTGGTGGGCGCGAAAGCCTTGGGCTTCCCAGGTCAGATCGTGGGGATCAGCGTGTTCGCCGATCGGAGCACCATGGTGCCGATTCTGAAAGAGCTTGCTCCCAGCACGGCGGAGTTCCTGGGCCTGGACGTGGCCTTCGATGACGGCGATTTCGTGCTCTACGACGACTACCTTGGCCAGGGCTATGGAGTCCTTGGGGCTCCCGAGCGAGAGGCGATCCGACGAGTGGCACGGTCGGAGGCCATTCTGCTGGACCCGGTGTACACGGGCCGTGCCATGGCTGGTCTGCTCGATCTGATCGGAAAAGGGGTCTTCCACGCCGGCCAGACGGTTCTCTTCTGGCACACCGGGGGCACGTCTGCCCTCTTCGAGTACGCTGAAGGGCTGACGTAGGGCGCTCGCCGAGACCTCGAGGACCAGGAGCTGCTTCAGGCCGCCAATACGGGCGGCGGTCCAGGTGGGAGGAATGGCGGCCGACGAAGGCTGTGCTGCCCCGGGAATGCCCTCTCTCGTTGACTTTTGAGGGTGGAGTCCGTACAATCAGGCCAACCCCTGCGGAGGCGATACGGGAATGGCGAAGAAACTGATGTTGATAGACGGCCATGCGCTGGCCTATCGTGCGTTCTTCGCTTTGCCAGTGGATGGCTTCTCCACGTCCAAAGGCGAACTGACCAACGCCGTCTATGGTTTCTCCATAATGCTGCTGCACGCCCTCCAGGCAGAGAAGCCCGACTACATCGCTGTGACCTTCGATGCGCCTGTTGCTACCTTTCGCCACGAGGAGTTCGACGAGTACAAGGCCCACCGTCCGCCGATGCAGGAGGAGATGCGGAGCCAGATGGACCGCATCCGCCAGGTGGTGCAGTCCTTGAACATGCCTGCGTTTGAGCTTCCGGGCTACGAGGCGGACGACCTGATAGGATCGCTGGCCAAGCAGGCCGCTGGCCAGAAGGTGGAGACGGTCATCGTCACCGGCGACAATGACACGTTGCAACTGGTGTCACCGTTGGTGAAGGTGATGACGCCGGGGGGCTACAGTCAAAGGTTCTCGGAGGCCAAGCTATACGACGAGGATGCCGTCAGGGAGAAGTACGGCATCGATCCCGTCTTCGTGGCGGACTACAAAGGGCTGGTGGGCGACAAGTCGGACAACATACCTGGCGTCTCCGGGGTAGGAGACAAGACGGCCCGGCAGCTCATCCAGCGCTACGGCAGCATCGAGCAGATCTACGAGCATCTGGACGAGATAGAGTCTACCCGCGCCAGGAAGGCCCTGGCCGGGCAGGAGGAGCAGGCGCTTCTGAGCAAGCACCTGGCCACCATCGTCACTGAGGTACCCATCGCTCTCGACCTGGACCGGTGCAGAACCAGCGACTACGACCGCGAGAAGGTGACGGACCTCTTCCGGGAGTTGGAGTTCAGGAGCCTCGTGCAACGGCTTCCAGCCAGCGATCGCGGGCGGGCGGCCACTCAGATGACGTTCTTCGGTGAAGAGTCGCGGCCGGGTGAGGTCTCGGTGGCCGTGAGCACCGAGGAACAGTTGGCTTCACTGGTCTCTGAGCTCTCCGGCGCAGCACGGATCGCCCTCGACGTGGAAACGACCAGCACCGACGCGATGAAGGCGGATCTGGTGGGGCTCTCCTTTGCAGCGGAGCCGGGGCGGGGCTTCTACGTGCCCGTGGGACATCTGCTGACCCGGGGCAAAGGAGGCCAGTTGGACCTCGAGTTGGTCGCGGAGCGCTTGCGCCCGGTGCTGGAGGATTCGAAGGTCAGCAAAGTCGCTCACAACGGGAAGTACGACCTCACCGTGCTAGCCCGCCACGGGATGGCTGTGCGCGGACTGGACTTCGACACCATGATCGCGGCTTACCTCGTGGAGCCGTCACGGCGGGGCTTTGGATTGAAGGAGCTGGCCTGGAACAAGCTGGGTCTGGAGATGACGCCCATCACCGAATTGATCGGCAAGGGACGCAACCAGATCACCATGGCTCAGGTGTCCATCGCCGCCGCCGCCGCGTATGCGGCCGCCGATGCCGACGCCACCCTGCGTCTGCTCGCGGTCCTGGAGCGGGAGCTGCGAGAGCGCGAGGCGTGGGACCTGTTCCGCGACGTGGAGATGCCACTGGTGCGGGTCCTGATGGACATGGAGACCACCGGAGTGGCGCTGGACACGGAGCAACTGAAACAGATCTCCACGGTCATGTACCAGCGTGTGGTGGAGTTGGAGCAGCAGATCCAGCAGCTTGCTGGCCACCCCTTCAACGTGAGTTCCACTCAGCAACTGGGAGAGGTCTTGTTCGAGGAACTGGCTCTGCCGGCCAAGTCGAGGACCAAGACCGGGTACTCGACGAGGGCAAGTGTCCTGGAGGAACTGAAGGATCAACATCCCATCGTTCGCCTGATCCTGGAGCACCGGCAACTGACCAAGCTCAAGTCCACGTACGTGGACGCACTTCCACTCCTGGTGAATCGGGAGACGGGCAGAGTGCACACGTCGTACAACCAGACCGGCACCGTGACGGGGCGTATCTCATCCAGCGATCCCAATCTCCAGAATATCCCTGTGCGCACCGAGCTGGGGCGCCACGTGCGCGCCGCGTTCGTCGCCGAGGAGGGCTGGCAGCTTCTGGGAGCTGACTATTCTCAGGTGGAGTTGCGCATCCTGGCGCACATCTCACAGGACGAGAACTTGCTCGCAGCCTTCGCCCGTGGCGAGGACATCCATTCCAGCACGGCGGCTACGGTCTTCGAGGTGCCGTTGTCTGAGGTGACGTCCTCAATGCGTCGCATCGCCAAAACCATCAATTTCGGCATCATCTATGGCATGGGTGAGTACGGTCTGGCGCAGAGGACCGATCTCTCCGTCGAGGACGCTCGGAAGTTCATCGCCAACTATTTCACGCGGTACGAGAAGGTAGGGGAGTACATAGAGAATACCAAGCGAGAGGCGCGCGAGAACGGATGCGTGTCTACCATCCTAGGGCGGCGTCGCTACTTCCCGGAGTTACGGACCACCAGCCGTGCCCATACGGGGGTGAAGCGAGCCGCTGAACGCGAGGCGATCAACATGCCCATCCAAGGCTCCGCCGCAGATATCCTCAAGATTGCCATGGTGCGCCTGCACCGGGTACTCGAGGAAGAGGATCTGGCGGCCCGGATGATCCTCCAGGTACACGACGAACTGGTTCTCGAGGTGCCCCATGGGGAGTTAGAACGCGTGGGGCGGCTGGTGCGCTCGGTGATGGAGGGAGCGTGGGAGCTGGATGCCCCTTTGAAGGTGGACGTGAAGCTGGGCAGAAACTGGGAACAGATGGAGGATTACCAGGTCTAGCTATGCTGAAACGGCCATCGAGTGAGATAGAGACGCTGCTTCGGGATGCCATTCTGTCGGCGCAGGAGGCCGGTGATTTGCCGGCCTTCGATGTGCCATCTGTAGTGGTGGAGCGACCTCAGCGAGAGGAACATGGGGACTATGCTGCCGCGGCTGGCTTGCAGTTGGCCGGCGTGGCGAGGATGCCGCCTTTGCGCATAGCGGAGGCCATCGCCTCTCGCATACCCGAGACGGACTTCCTATCCAAGGTGGAGGTGGCCCCACCCGGATTCGTCAACTTCACTCTCGATGACGGCTGGCTGGCTGGACAGGTGGATGAGATTCTCGCCGCTGGGCAGAGCTTCGGGGATGTGCCTTTGGGGGGAGGCGAACGCGTCCAGGTCGAATACGTCAGCGCCAACCCCACCGGCCCGCTTCACGTCGGATCGGGCAGGAATGCGGTCATCGGGGATAGCCTGGCGAACGTGCTGGAGGCCGCCGGCTACGAGGTCCAGCGCGAGTTCTACGTCAACGATGCTGGCACCCAGATCAGGGTCTTCGCGGGTACACTGTACGGCCGGTACGCCCAGGCACTGGGTCGAGACGAGCCCATACCCGAAGGCGGTTACCCTGGTTCCTATCTGGTGGAGCTTGGGGACGAGATCGCCCGTCAGGAAG
This sequence comes from Anaerolineae bacterium, assembly GCA_034430275.1. Taxonomy (GTDB): domain Bacteria; phylum Chloroflexota; class Anaerolineae; order UBA7937; family B3-Chlor; genus JAUVXJ01. The sequence goes on from DAOUEW010000089.1 coordinate 4,533, forward strand.
GCAACAGGTTCCTGGAGATGCCTCGAGAGGAGGCGCTCGATGCCCTCTGCGATGTAGGCCTGGAGAAGATGCGGGCCAGTATCAAGGACGACCTGGCCTTGATGGGCGTCACTCACGACCGGTGGTTCTCCGAGCGAAGCCTCTACCAAGAGGGGCTCTTCGACACCATCAAGGCCTTGCTGGAGGAGAAAGGGTACGTAGCTGAACGAGACGGAGCTGTATGGTTTACTTCGAGCGACCTGGGCGACGACAAGGACAACGTTCTCATCCGCTCCGATGGTGAGCCTGGCTATTTGGCCTCCGATATCGCGTACCACTACGACAAGTTCGTCGTGCGCGGCTTTCAGAAAGTCATCGACGTGTGGGGTGCTGACCACCAGGGGCACGTGCCCCGGATGAAGGCGGCGATGAGGGCCATCGATGTGGATCCCGACAACCTGGTGATCATCATCTATCAGTTGGTGACTCTGAGACGCGGTGGGGAGATCGTCAGGTTGTCCAAGCGAACGGGAGATATCATCACTCTGCGAGAGGTGCTGGAGGAGATCGGTCCCGACGCCGTGCGCTACTTCCTTATGGCCCGCGCCGCGGACAGCCAGATGGATCTGGACCTGGACCTTGCGGTGGAGCAATCGAGCGAGAACCCGGTGTACTACGTGCAGTACGGCCACGCCCGCATCGCCAGCATCCTGCGGTACGCCGAGCACATAGACTACAGCGACGGTGACGTCTCGCTGTTGAGGCACCCGGCGGAGCTGGCGCTCATACGGCAGATGCTCCGTCTGCCGGAGATCGTGGAGAAGGCCGCGACCAGCCTCAGCCCCCACTATCTACCGTTCTACGCCCAGGAACTGGCGGGTGCGTTTCACCCCTTCTACAAGCAGTGCCGCGTGGTCTCGTCGTTTCCCGAGGACATGGCCCTCAACAAAGCGCGTCTGAAGCTGGTGGCGGCGGCGAAGATCGCCCTGGCTCGGGTGCTTGCTCTGATGGGCGTCGGTGCCCCCGAGGTCATGTAGTTAGCCTCCGCTCGGGCAGCTCATCGCGTGGCACGGTTGACTTTATCCCCTCTCCATCATATAATCTGGCGAAGGTGGGCGGGTAGCTCAGCTGGGAGAGCGCTTCCCTTACAAGGAAGAAGTCGCAGGTTCGAGTCCTGTCCCGCCCATTTGTGGTTTGTGAGGTGGCTGGGTGGCGGTATGGCAGTAGCAGAGGTACAAGATCTCGTTCTATTGCTGGGCAAGGACGGCAAACGGTTCCTGGTCCGGTTGAGCCCCGGCGAGCAGTTGCACACGCATCGGGGCTTCTTCAAACATGACGACATCCTGGGCCAACCCTTCGGCTCGCAGTTGCCCTCTCATCTGGGATACCCCTTCTACCTTCTGCGACCCTCTATCCACGACTTGATTATGAACGTCAAGCGCGAGAGCCAGATCATCTATCCCAAGGAGAGTGGATACGCCCTGCTGAAGATGAACGTTCTGCCTGGCTCCAGAGTTGTGGAAGCGGGCACGGGCAGCGGGGCGATGACCATAGCCCTGGTGCGGGGGGTGATGCCCTCGGGCAAAGTCTACTCTTACGACAGGCGGCAGGACATGATCAACCTGGCCGGGCGAAACCTGTCGAAACTAGGCTTGCAGGACTACGTGGAGTTCAAGTGCCGTGGGCTGGCGGAGGGGTTCGACGAAACAGAGGTCGATGCTCTGTTCATGGACGTACGCGAGCCTCATCACTACGTCTCACAGGTGAGGGAAGCCCTGACGCCAGGCGCCTTCTTCGGGGCCCTGGTGCCCACCACCAACCAGGTCTCTGCCCTCCTGGAGCGATTGGAGGATGGGGGGTTCGTGGATCTGGAAGTAAGCGAGATCCTCGTCCGCCACTACAAGACCGTGCCCGAGCGGCTGCGTCCGGAGGACCGTATGGTCGCCCACACCGGGTATCTGGTGTTCGGCCGACCCTCGATTGAGCAGCCATGCAGCACCCCAGAGTCAGAGTAGTCACCGATAGCACATGCGATCTGTCGCAGGCCGAGATCGAAAAGCTGGGCGCCGTCATGGTCCCCTTGTCCGTCAGTTTCGGACCTGAGGTCTTCTACGACGGGCAGTTGTCAAGTGACGAGTACTGGGAACGGGCTGGAGGCACTTATTGGCCCAAGACGTCTCAGCCGTCGGCAGGAGCTTTCGAGCGAGTCTTCGGCGCTCAGTTGATGGCGGGATACGAGGTCTTGTGTCTGACGCTCACCGGTCACCACAGTGGCACGCACGGAACGGCCCTTGCTGCGGCGCGGAGGTTGGGCGACAAGGTTGCCGTGGTGGACTCGCGCAGTGTGTCGATTGGGATGGCGTGGCAGGTTATGGCCGCGGCCGAGGCGGCATCAGAGGGGGCGGAGCGCCAGGAGATCGTGGCTCTGGTCGAGGACATGGCGAAGAAGACCCGCCTTTTTGCGGTCCTGGATACCATCGAGAACGTGAGGAGGGGCGGAAGGGTCTCCAGGGTCATGCCCTTGCTCAATCGAATGATGGGTATGTTCGATCTCAAGGCTGTGCTGGCCATGGCGGATGGCGAACTGGGCTTGGTGGCCGCACTCCGTTCCTACGAGGGCGCTTTGAGCAGAGTGCGCGGTGAGACTCTAGGGTTTGCCCCGCTGGAGAAGATCGGGGTGATACATACGCGTGTGCCAGAGATGGCCTCTGCCTTTGCCGATACTCTGGCCGACATGGCTGGACTGGACAGGGAAGAGGTCCGCGTGGTGGAGGTAGGCCCAGTCCTGGCCTGCCACGCGGGCCCGAGGGTGTTGGGTGCGTTTCTGCTGAGCAGGTCGCTCCCCGATTGAAACGAGGGGCGTGAGCACGGGCTGGTCTGTGATAGAGCCCGGCCGGTCCCGAGGTTGCCGCGGCAGCACACGCGAAGCGAGTCTACGGGGTTTCTGCTTCTCAGCCAACGATGACGGAGGGTTATCATGTTCCGAAGGCGACGTTTTCGGCCGTTGAGACCTCTTCGGCCGCGACGGCCCATGCCCGGGAGGGGGCCGGTTCCCGAGCCTCTGCGGCGAGCGATGAACCTGTTCGAGGAGGGCAAGTTCGAAGAGGCAGGGCAGGCCTTCGAGAAGCTGGCCCAGGGTGCCGAGGAGAGCGGCATGCTCTTTCGGGCGGGCCACCTCATGGCTCAGACCGCGCGCTGCTACCTGAAGCTCGACGACGTGGATGCAGCCTACGACAAGGGAAAGAAGGCGCTGGATCTGTTCAAGCGTTCCGAGCGGCCCGCCGCGGCCAGACGTTTGGCGGAGAGGATGGTCAAGGCGCTCAAGGAGAAGGGCCGTGAGGCGGAGGCGGAAGCCCTGGAGCGGGAGCTGGAGCAGATGCCTGCGCCACCGCGTGCAGGCAAACGTCGTGGGGAGCTTCCAGGGAAGTGCTCTCAGTGCGGCGGACCGGTCAGGGAAACGGACGTCACCTGGGTGGGTGCGTCCTCTGCGGAGTGCCCGTATTGCGGCTCGGTGATTAAGGCTGAGTAGCGCCTGGCGTTCGCGCCAGTGGATGATGGTCGAGCCGGCGTCACGTGCGGCGGTGCCCGCAGCGCGGGATCACTGTTCTCCCAGCGCCACGGAGTAGATACTGTTCAGCTTCTCCCGGAATACTGTCGGGGAGTAGAGTCTTTTCGCTCGTTCGCGAAGTGCCGCTCCGCGCTCGGTGGCTAGTTCCCCGTCATCGAGCAGCGAAGCGACGGCCTTCGCCAGAGAGCGTTCGTCCACTGCCTCAGCGTACGTCCCCCATTCCCCCAGATACTCACGGCTCACCGGCGTGTCGAAGGCCACGGTGGGCAGGGCCATGGCCATATAGTTGGACAGTTTGCCGCTGCCCTCGGTGGCCGATACCTTGGGGCCTACGGCAACGTCGCCCAGACGCAGGAAGCGGTGCGCCTCGAGATAGTGGATCCTCCCCGTGAAGGTCACACGCTCGGCGATGCCCAGGTCCTCTGCCAGGGCCCGGTAGTACTCCACGTTGGGGTGCCCCATGACCAGGCAGTGAACGTCGGGATGGGTGTGCGCTAGGTGCCGCGCTGCCTTCAGTAGCAGGCTGGTGCCCTGGTACTCGACTAATAGACCCAGGTAGACCACGAGCTGGCAACGCGGGGGAAGGCCCAGTCTCCGCTCGAGGGCCAGCTTCTCTTCCTCGGAGCCTTCTGGGCAGAAGAGGTCTGTATCGACGGCGTCGGGAAGGACGTGGATTCTCTTCTGTGCACACGAGAACTCCTGGCGGAGAAGACGTGCCGCGTGCTGGGAACTGACGATGATGTCTCTGGGCAGATGGTCTATGAGCTCCTCGAGCCTGCGTAGCGGACCACGGAGGCGACTGGTGGGCGACAGAAAGCGATGGTCTATCATCTCGCCGGTCAGACTGCCCTGGAAATCGAAGATCAGCGGGATGCGCCATAGACGACTGAGGGGACAGCCTATCAGGGCACCTTCGTGCAGATGAGCATGGATGACGTCCGGCCTGCGTCGCAAGGTGCAACCTAGCGAGGTGAAGGACAGAAGTGCGTCCAAGACGATCTTGTGCAGAGATGATCCAACCTCGTACTGCCGGCGCCAGGGGATGCGGGGTGTGCGCACGATACGCAGCCCGGCGATGTCTTCGCCGTTGTGATAAGTGCAGACAGTGACCTGGTGGCCCAGCTCTTGCAGCGCGAGGACTTCCACGAGGATGCGGACGTGACAGCCGTAGTCGGCAAAGAAGGAAGTGGGGGCCAGAATCAGGACGTGGAGCGTTCGATCAGTTGCAGCTTTCTCTTGCGCGATAGTTGCCGTATCGAAGCCTCCTGCCGTCTGGCCTCCGTAGCCGTGGCGTGCTCTTGTTGGTAGACCAGAGTCACCGGCAGGCGGGCCCGGGTGTATCTGCTGGCCTTTCCCGCTTGATGAGTGCGAAGCCTGCGCTCGAGGTCTGTGGTCCAACCTGTGTACAATGTGCCGTCCGCGCACAGCAGGACATACGTGTATGGCATGTCACTCGGGGCGTCGCCCCTGCTGATCCATCCTCTTCTTGAGGTCGCGGAACTGGTTCAGGCCGAGCATGGAGCCAAGGGACGTCATACTGCGGAGCTCCTCCATGGTCCTTGCCTCAGCTTCCTCATCGGGCATTCCTCTGCCGTGTAGCCAACGCGTGCGCGTGTCCATCAGTTCCCGAAACAGTCCTTCCCATTCCTCGGCGTCGCCCTCGGCAAGCTTCTGCTGGAGCAGCCTGAGGTTATCCACGAAGACGTCGATCCACTGTGAGAGGTTCTCCTTATTGGCCAGGCAGATGCCCTGGTTGACCTCCGGGTCCGTGGAGAGGAACTCCGTCGCTCGCCGGAAGGTCTCTCCAGGCAACCTCCGCAAGTCTCTCCACGAGGGCGCCTGTGTAGTGCTCATCAGCAGGGCGGCCGATAGCATCATCGGCAGGTGCTCCACAGCCGCCACCTGGCCATCGTGCTCGTGGAGGTCCACGAAGAAAGGCTCCGCGCCGAGGGCGCGGACCATGCTGGTCACCAGTTCGATCGCTGCGGGGTGCGCCTTGGTCGAGGGAACGATGCAGTACGTAGTGTCCTTGAACAAGTCCGCCGTCGCAGCATCGGCATCACCGTGGAGCTGGCTGACCATGGGGTGGCCGCCCACGAAGTGCACCGTATCGGGCAATAGCTCGTCAGCCCAGGCCACGATCTTGCCCTTGACCGTCGATGTGTCGGTGACCACACAGTCGGGCCTCAGGTAAGGGCCTGTGGCCTCCAAGATGTCCCGGATATCGGCCACCGGCGCGGTGATGATAACCATCTCCGCGTCCTCGATGGCAGAGATCAGGTTCCTCTCCCATTTCTCGACGGCGCCCATCTGTTGCGCCTTTCTGGAGAGAGCGCTGTCTTTGTCGTGGCCCACGATCTCAAAATCCGGCTGGGCCTGCCGCAGGGCCAGGCCCATGGATGACCCGATCAGACCGAGCCCGACTATACTGACCTTCGGTTCAGGCATTCAGACCTCCCAAGATGAAGTAACGATCTAGTTGACTCTGTCAGCATCCTGCAAAGCGACCAGCAGACCTCTCATTCTGTCTCCCATCTGGCTTGGGGGCTTGGGGTCCTCGTGGTGCGCGATGAGCCAGGCCGTTTCTTCTCCGCACCCTGCCTCAGCAGCCAGTTCAGACCCTATCGTAGCGTGCTGCCGGTGTACGCACAGAGGATACAGCCAGGTTCCGGGGTGGGCGTCCGTCGACTCCCATAAACGTGGAACGAGGGTCTTGGCCAGGACAGCCAAGACACGATGCCAGATGCGCACCGGCCCTACCGTCTTGCCTACGTCGTGCAGCAGCGCAGCGCTCAGCAAGGACGGATCGCTCTGGCCGGCCTCTTGGAGCGCGCGGAAGACATCCCTACAGTGGTGCTGGTCCATGGAAGACATGCTGTTGAACAGCTCCAACTGGGCACGCTCGAGATACGGGGCCAAGTCGTCGGTTCCCTCACGATAGACATGTGCCCCCAAGGCCAGGGTGAACTGGCGCACACGGTAGACGACCCCCACGGCCATCACATCCCCAGTATCAGATGTCTGAGCACCAGGTACGGCGGAGAGATGATACTGCTGAACAAGGGGATATATCGATCGAGTATGATCACGAGCAGCAGGATCATGGGGCCATACCGTTCGTAGCGAGCCAGGCTATACGACCAGCGATAGGCCCACGGTCGGCGGAGGCTGCCCAGGACGCCCATCAGCACCCCATATCCATCCAGGGGAGGGAGCGGTATGAGGTTGAAGATGGCTAGCCCGATGTTGACCATGCCCACGTAGAAAAGCAGCATTGAGGCTATGCCGGGGAGCGTCGCGCCCCCCAGTCTGAAAGGGATGGCCACGACTGCGGCCGTCATGAGGTTGGCAGCGGGACCAGCCAGAGAGACGATGCCCATGCCGGTCAACGGACCATGTCGGAGCCGACGCGGGTCAACCGGCACCGGCTTGCCCCATCCGATCCCGAAGCCGGTGATCGCTGTCAGGAAGATCATCAGGGTTCCCAGAGGGTCGAGGTGCACCAGGGGGTTCAGAGATACGCGTCCCAGGTTTCTGGCAGTGGGATCTCCCAGCCTGTCCGCTACCCAGGCATGAAAGCACTCGTGCACGTCGATGGCTACCAGGACAGCCACGATAATGACCGCGAAACTTAGAAGATCGAATCCCAACATAAATCTCGTAGACTCCTTGACTTGTGTAGGCTTCTAGAGCTATTATAGCGGAAATGGCCGCTCAGGTAAAGTGCTGGCTGGATTACGCCGCGCTATGGTATAATAGACCTATTGCGAGGAGAGAGCACCAGCATGGTGATGGAGATACACCTGAACGACGTGGTTCGCTTGCGTAAGAAGCATGCGTGTGGCAACTTCGAATGGCAGATCGTGCGAGTGGGAGCCGATGTTGGCATTCAGTGTTTGAAGTGTAGCCGCCGGGTGCTGATGCCTAGACGCACCTTTGAGAGACGAGTCAAGGCGTTTGTGTCCCAAGGAAGGGTGCCTCCTTCGCTGGGGCACAAATGATGATCCAGGATAGGACTTTCTCTTCCGTCGTCAAGAACAGGAATTTCTTCGTCCTGTGGATGGCGCAGATCTTCTCTCAGACGGCGCAGAATGGCATCCATTTTGTGCAGATCATCCTCATCGAGACCCTCACTGGTTCCACGGCGCACATGGCAATCATGATACTCTCTTTCAGCCTGCCTGCCGTGATGCTCAGTTCCGTGGCTGGGATCATAGTAGACCGTTTTTCGAATAAGGTGGTCATGCTGACGAGCAACAGCATCCGGGTGCTGACGGTCTTCACCTACATTCTCGTTCTAGACCGTCTCGGGGGGTGGTCCTTGTTGTTGGTCATCTACGCAGTGACCTTCATCTCGTCTGCCATCGGGCAGTTCTTCTCCCCGGCAGAGGCGACCACTATCCCCATGCTCGTGGGAGAGGAGCGGCTGTTGACCGCCAACGCACTGTTCAACCTCACGTTGATTGGCACTCAAGTCGTGGGACTGGTGGTCGTTGCTCCGCTGACCGTGAAAGTCCTGGGCATCAAGGGTGCCTTTGGCACGGTAGGACTGATGTACCTCGTGGCGTCCCTGCTGTTGTCCCGTATTCCGCGGGACAAACCCAGGCTCGTGGTGCAGCGGGGCGCCTCTATGCTCAAGACGGCGTGGAGCCAATTGCGCGAGGGATGGCGCTACGTCGCCAGCAAGCGGGCCATCCTCGTGGCCTTGAGTCAACTGACCATGACCACGACCTTGCTGCTGATGATGGCGATGCTAGCCACGGGGTATTCGACTCGAGTGCTGGGCATGCTTCCTGAGGATGCCATCTTTATCTTTGCGCCCGCGGGGGTTGGCATGTTGGTCACCGCCTTCCTGGTGGGGCGCTTTGGATACAAGTTCCGTCGAGAGGTGATGTCCAGCGTGGGGTTCTCGGCCATGGTCGCAACCCTGTTTGGCTTTGGCCTGGCGGGCTTCGATCTGTCGATCTGGGCCGCGATTCCCAAAGTGCCATTTATCATGGCTTTGTCGCTGACCCTGGGGGCTGAGATCTGCCTGGTGGCCGTCCCGTCGGAGACACTGTTACAGGAGAAGTCGCCTCCGGAGCTCAGGGGGCGGGTGATGGCGGTTTACTTCCTGCTGGCCAATCTGGTCGCCATACCGGTCATGCTTGGTGTGGGCACCATGGCTGACCGGATAGGAATCGCTCAGGTGATCATGGGAGTAGTATTCTGCCTCGTGGTTGTGGCTGCGGTGACCAGCTACTATGCTTTCAGGTACCGCGGTTTGAGAGGAGCGCTTCTCGCGGACGACACGGCCGTAGAATACTACGCACATCCGATTGAGGATTAGATAGTGAGATTGCCATGTCTTCACGAACCAAAGTACTCGTCGTAGGTCTGGATGGCGTGCCTCTCGGTCTGATCAGGACCTGGGCCGGGGAGGGCAGACTGCCCACCTTCCAGAGGCTCATGGGGCAGGGGGTAGTGGGAGAACTGAAGTCTACCGTGCCTCCCACGTCTGGTCCATCGTGGTCCACGTTCATGACGGGCAAGAATCCTGGAAAGACCGGCATCTACGATTTCCTGTACCGTCAAGACGGCAGCTACATCTTTCCGCCGGTGAATGCCAGTCAGCGGGATGGTTTAGCGCTCTGGCGGCTCTTGAGCGAACAGGGCAGAAGTGTGGGCGTCGTCAACGTGCCCATGTCATATCCAGTGGAGGAAGTCAACGGCTACATGATCAGTGGCTGGATGACTCCCTACTCGGCACAGGACTTCTCCTATCCACCTGATCTGTGGCGGAAGCTGAAGGACGAGATCGGATACTACACCATCTACCCCACGGAGACCTTCGCGGAATCTCGGAGAGAGAGTTTCTTCAGAGCCTCCGATGATCTGCTGGACCTTCGCTCGAGCACGATCTCCTACCTCATGGAGAGGCATCCCACCGATTTCTTCATGGCCGTGATGTTCGACACCGACCGCATCTTGCACCAACTGTGGCACTATCTGGATCCCGGGCATCCGTGGCGCGAGCATGGTGATAGTGAGGACAAGAGTGGCCCCGTGGTCAGGTACTTCCAGAGGGTGGACGAGAAACTGGGCGAGATAGTCGGCAGAGCCGACGAGGACACGCTGGTGATCATCCTCTCCGACCACGGCATGGGGCCAGCCCACAACTTCATCGTACTCAACAACTGGCTCCTGGACGTGGGCCTGCTCCAGGTGAAGCGCGATCCTTTCAGACAAATCAAGCGGCAGTTGTTCAGGATGGGATTCACCCTTCGGAACGTCCATCGCATCGCCGACACGCTGGGTCTGGCCAAACATGCCGAGTACAAGGGCCTCTACTCCATGGACTATCTGATGAAGCTGGTCTTCCTGTCCTTCCTCGACGTGGACTGGTCGCGGTCCAAGGCGTACTCCTTTGGCCGCCATCTGGGCTCGATCTATCTCAACGTGAAAGGGAGGGAGCCTGAGGGGATCATCGAGCCTGGGCAGGAGTATGAGGAGGTGAGGGAGCAGATCATCGACCTGGCACGGCAGTTCGTCGATCCTCGGACCGGCGAGCCCCTGATCGGCGAGATCCTCAAGAGAGAGGACGTTTACGAGGGCCCGTACCTGGAACGCGCTCCCGACCTCATCCTGCGCCCGCGGGACGAGAAGAACATCTTCTTCGGGCTGGCGGACTTCGGCTCGAACGCTACAGTGGACACGGTTTACCGATACTCCGGTATGCACCGCGACTATGGACTGCTGGTCGTGAGCGGCAAAGGTGTCCGGAAAGGCGTCTCCGTGGAGGGAGCAGGGATTCAGGATCTGGCTCCGACGATCCTCTACGCCATGGGGTGCCCCGTTCCTCGAGATATGGACGGCAGGGTGCTGACCGAGGTCTTCACCGAGGGCTTCCGTGCGCAGGTACCCCTAGTGAGTGGCGAAGATGGCTCTTCCAGGGAAATCCGGGAATCGGTCTATACCAAAGAGGCCGAGGAGGAGATCAAGGAACGCTTGAGGGGCCTGGGGTACCTGGGGTAGGGTAAACAAGCCTACCGTAGTAGCAGCAGAGCGGTCCAATGCACCACTTCGTCCACCACCAGCTTCATCGAGAGCTCTTTGACGAAGGCGCCCATGATGGGCCAGTACTTCTTGTTGAAGCGAGGTAGGACGGACTTTACTCTGTCGCCCACACCTTTGTCCATATCTTCCTCGCCCCGTAGCCATTCTTCGGCTGTTTGCTCTGCCTCCTCCTTGCCCGCACTGGCCGTGATCTCGCGCGAGATCCAATCGGCAAAGGCGGGTGAGCAGAGCGCGTAGCGGCCTTCCTCTTCAACGGTCAGTCCCCTGGTTGCCAAGTCGCGCAGGTTGTGCGTCGCCCTGGCATGAAGCTTCGATACCTGCTCGGCATCGGGGTTGGGGTCACCATCCTTCCTGGCCCTGCTCAGCGCCAACAGGGCGAGCAGGGTGATCTTCTCGCTCTCCGTGGAGTGGTTCCATTGGTAGGTGAAGTGGGGATCGGCTTGCTGAGCGAAGTTCTCGTCCACGAACTTGTACAACGTGTCGGTTTCATACCCTCTCTGGCGAGCTTCAAACAGGAAGTAGCCTGCCATTTGCACGAACATGGGCTGGCAGCCCGCCAAGCGGTGCAGGTGGTCGCGTTCCTCGCTGACCAGAGGGAAGGGTGTGTCCCGCAGCGCGCCGTCGAGCAGCTCATCTACCTCCTGGGCGCTCAAGGGCTTGAGGACCACGTTGCCGAAGATGTTGAAGAAGGGGCTGCCCTTGATCTCATTGGAGTGGCACAGTTCCACCAGTTCCTCGCGGGTGGAGGTAATAATCGCTACAGGGTAGTGAATAGCCAGGGCCCTCAGGCCAGCGAAGAAGTCCATTCCGAAGTTGGAACTCTGCGTGATGTACTCGAACTCGTCAAAAAGGAGAACCACTCTCAGCCCCTTGTCTGCGACCAGATCGAAGAGGTCCTCCAGGTCGAAGAGCTCGATCTCCTGCTGGCCCCGCACCTGGCTGACCGCCTTTTTCAATTCGGCATTGCCCAGACTGCGGGCCATCTTGCCCAGCACTCGCTGCCAGAAGCGCGTGGGACTGATGTCGGCCAGGCCCTGGAAGTCGATGTAGACCATAACGTATTTGTCGGAAGTCAACCCCAGTGTGGGGCCGACCTGGGGATGGGAGAGGTAGTTGAGGAGAGAGGTCTTGCCGAGCCGCCTTTCGCCCACGATTGAGGTGCTTTCGAAAGCGCTACTCAACAGGCGCCCCACTATCTGCTGCACCTCCCATCGCCGGCCGTAGAAGCGATCAGGCTCACGGATGGGATTGCCGTAGCTAAAAGGGTTGGAGATCATCGTTTCACTTCTCTCTCCAGGCAGTTGGGGGAATTCCTGCCTCCAAAGCGCGAAGCCACCCGGATCATCCTACACCCAGACCGTCGGGCTTGCGCACGCTCTGGTGCACCGCTCCGTGCGATCCCGTCATCGCCCCAGACTCCACACTACTATGGTACCGTCAGCCCACCCCGATGCCAACATCCTCCCGTCGGGTGAGAAGGCCACACTCTCGACCCACGAGGTCGATTCGTGGTATTCCAGGCTGCGTAGCTGCTTGCCGGTCTCCACATCCGACAGAAACACCTCCCCGCCCGCAGCGATAGCCAGCAGTGCGCCGTCCGGCGAGAAGGCCACGCTCTTGTAGTACTGCATCTCTGCCACGGTACGCAGCAGCGTCCCGTCGGACACCCGCCATAGCCTCACCGTCTGGTCGTCCGATGCCGAGGCCAAGGTCACGCCATCGGGGGAAAAGGCAATGCTGTTCACCTGATCCGTGTGTCCCTCTAGGACGCGCAGCAGCGCCCCGTCGCCGACCCGCCACAGCCGCACCGCACCGTCATCCCAGCCCGCGGCCAGGGTTTGCCCACCGGGGGCGAAGGCTACGCTGTTCATCCCGATACCACCCTGCTGGGCGCCCGGCAGTGTCCGCAGTTGCTGGCCAGTCTCAACGTCCCACAGAATCACGCTGCTGCCCCCGCCCTCGGCGAGCGTTGCTCCATCCGGCGAGAGGGCGACATTGCTGCCGACGTCTTCAAAGGTGCGCAATAGCGTCCCATCGGAAACCCGCCACAGCCGGGCGGTGTTGTCTCTAGACCCCGAGGCCACGATGGTTCCGTCGGGGGAGAAAGCCACGCTCTCGACCATATCCGTATGCCCCTGCAGGATGCGCAGTAGCGCCCCGTCGGAAACCAGCCACAGCCTGACTGTGGTGTCTCTCAACGCATCCCAGGTTCCCGACCCCGAGGCCAACATCGTCCCGTCCGGCGAGAAGGCCACGCTGTTCACCGACCCCGTGTGCCCACGCAGGGTGAGTGGTGTCGGCGTTGGCGTGGGAGGCAGCGGAGTAGGCGTCGCTTGTGGTGATGTCACTGTGGGAGTGGTCGCGGGCGGCGTTGGTGTCCCTGTGAGTGCTGCAGGTGTCTCCGCTGATGGCGGTGGCCCCAGGCCAGCCGTCACGGCCTCCACATCCCACAGCATCACCGTCGCGTCGTCGGACCCCGAGGCGAGGATCCGCCCATCAGGCGAGAAGGCCACGCTGCTCACTCCACCCTGGTGCTCTTTCAAGGTGTGCGATTTCTGGCCGCTCTCTGCGTCCCACAGGGTCACCGCTCCATCCTCATGCCCTAAGGCCAAGGTTCTCCCGTCAGGAGAGAAGACCACGCTATACACCTGGCCACACTGAGGCCTGAGGGTGCGCAGTCGCTCTCCACTTTCCAGATCCCACAGAATCACCGTCTCATCAGCGGAACCTGAGGCCAGGGTCTGCCCGTCTGGGGAGAAGGCCACGCTCAAGACCTGCTGTTCCGTACGCTCCTGCAGGGTGCGCACCAACTGGCCGCTCTCCACATCCCACAGAATGACCCTGCCCAGCCAGTCGCCCGCGGCCAAGGTCTTCCCATCCGGCGAGAAGACCACACACTGTTCGTCCGCCTCGTGTCCCTGCATGAAGCGCAGCACCGCCATATCGGAAACTCGCCTCAGTTGCACTCCATCGTGCGATCCCGACATGGCCAGGAACTGACCATCCGGGGAGAAAGCCACGCTCGCCACATTATTCGCGCCCCCTCCTAGGCTGCTCCCGATTCGTGTCCCGTCCGCGACCCGCCACAGCGTCACCGTGCTGTCCGTCGCCCCAGCGACGAGACTTTGGCCGTCGGGGGAGAAGGCCAGGCTGTGCACCATCCCCATGCCGCTGAATTGGCGCACTTGCTGGCCGCTCTCCACATCCCAGAGAATGACCATGTTGTCCTGCGACCCCGAGGCCAGGGATTGCCCGTCAGGGGAAAAGACCACGCTGCTCACTGGAGAGCTATGCCCTGTCAGGGTGCGTACGATTGGCAGAGGCGTGGGTGTTGGAGTGAGCGGCCTTGGTGCTTCGGTGGCGGGAGCGATGGGCACTGGCGCCTCGGTTGGTGCTGACCCCTCGGTCGGTGTTGCTGGCCTTGGGGGTTGGCTGAGTCCAGGGACAAAGCGGAAGAGCAGGATAGCGATGATGACAGCTTCAGCCGCGCCAGCGCCTCCCAGGACCCTGATGTCCTTCCAGATAGGCTTGGCCCTGCGCTGTAACTCCACCGCCTGAGTCAGCGACCTGAGAGCATCTTTGTAGCCCACATCACGGTCTATTATCTCCTTGAAGAGGCCGGCGGCCTCGTCGTACCGTTTCTGGTTGAGTGCGGCCTGCGCCTGGCTGTACGTCGCTGCCAACTCCCCTTGTTCTCGGGCCTCGGCGAGCCTGGCCTCAACCGCCTGGACCGCAGCCTTTTCCTCAGGTTCCAGGGAAAGGTACTCCTCAAAGGAGGCTATGGCCTCCTCCCATTTCTCTGCCCTGAAATGCTTCTTGGCCGTTTCTCTGAGCGTAGCCAGCCCCCTGGCTCGCTTAGCCGCCTGGGTCTCCGCCAACCGCTCGGCGATGGCCGGGTCTTCGGGGGTGAACTCCAGGGCCTTCGAAAAGGCCTCGATAGCCTCATCGAACTTCTCGGCTGCTCTGAGTCCATCCGCCACCTGGGCATGATGGGCAGCGAGCCTCTCCTGTGCTTCCAGGTGCTGGTCATTGATCTTGAGGACCTGGCGATAGTGCTGCAGGGCCTCCTCGACCCGTCCCTGTGCCCTCAATTGGTCGCCCAGGGCCATGTGGGTCTGGCAGAAGCCGGACCTGGCGCCGATGTCCTCCGGGTCGATATCGAGAGCTTTCTGGTACTCCTCCACGGCTTGAGGGAGATCTCCCTGCTCATAGGTAATTGATGCGATACCCACCTGGGCCGCCAGATTCTGACGGTCAACGCCCAGCGCTCGCCGATAGCTATCCAGAGCTTCCTCTTGGTTTCCTGCCTCGCGGAACTCCCCGGCGATCTCGATGTATCGGGTGGCGATGGGGCTGACCTCTATCAACTCCTCGATCACTCGCTCCAGAGGTTTGTTCTCCAGCAGCCAAAGTCTCATCAAGTCCACGGTGAAGGTGTTGTCAGGGGCCAGTACGTCCTTTTCCTCCAAGTGCCTCAGCGAGTCCCCCACCTCCCGCGGGGAGATGCGCACCTTCTTGTCCTCGAGGAAAGTGTGTATGGAC
>DAOUEW010000090.1:0-1743 GCA_034430275.1 Anaerolineae bacterium
CCGTCATGAAGATCTCGGTCACGGAGATGGTTTCCCCCTTCACCTCATACGATCCCCCATAGGTGTTGCAACCAGAGGAGCCGCCCACGTTTCCATCGTCGAAGGTGGCGGTGATCTGCGTTCCAGGCAGCGGGGCCGCCAGACCGTACCCCACCAGCACCCACGAGGTGCCGTCAAGAGGATCTTCTACAGTTGGGCCCACGCCAGAGCAGGCGGCCAGAGCAACCAAGAGAACGACGGCCAGAAAGGCCACGAGCCAGTTCTTGAGGTTCATCTTCTTCTTTCCTCTCCAATCCTAGTCTACACCTCAAAGACGCCTTTGGGCCACCTGGAGTTCCGTGGGGAAAGGACCTGCGTGAGCGGGGGCTTTCCGAGCTCTCTACGAAGAGGCGGCACGCCGAGAGCGACGTGCCGCCCACAGAAGACAGCAGCTTACCTCCTCCATCAACTCTTCAGGAGCGCGTCTATCTCCACCATGGCATCTCTGATCAACTCACGCAGCGGCTCGAAGAGCGAGTCGTCCGTCTCTTCCACGCCACTCCAGCCGTAGCCCAAAGCTATCGCGTCGGCGCCGTCTTCACTCTCGGCGACTGCCTGGTACCCCTCGATGAGGGTCGCCTGCACGTCCTCAGGAACGCCGGGTGCGAAGCTCAAAGACATGGAGGGCAGAAGGGGAGACTCGGCGAAAACGACCACCTTGTCCAAGACGTCCGGGTACTCATCCGTCAACCTTTCCCGCGCACCCGCGAACACAGCCCCCGCCTCACAGTCGCCCTCGTAAACGGCCTGTACTACCGAGTCGGCGGTCCCCGCCTCTGTTTCCGCGGCCAGATCTGTCTGTGGATCGATGCCCTCGGCCAGGAGCATCAGTCTGGGCACCCTGTACCCCGCGAGCGAGTTGGGATTGGTCCAGCAGATGCTCTTGCCGGCCAAGCCGGATACGCTGGAGATGCCCGTGTCGGCACCGGCGATGAACTGGGCGGTGTACCCAGGATCGCCGTCATACTGAGTGCCCACCAAGGCCGTCTCGTACCCGTACTGCTCGTGGGCCACCAGGTATCCCTGGGGAAACACAATGATCGCGTGAGGCGTCTCTCCGGCGGCCAGCGAATCCAACAGATCGGCGTCGTTGGAGAAGGTAGGGCTCTCGATGACGTAACCGGTCTCCTCCGCCAACAGGTCGCCCAGCATGGTGTGGAACATCGGTCCCAGGCTCGCTACACCCGAGACCACGAGGGGGTTCTCCTCAGTGCCCAGCGGCGGCCCCTCCGGGGTGGGTGTAGGCTCCGGGGTGGGGGTCTCCGGCACCGGTGTAGGCGTGGGCGGCACCGGGGTAGCCGTGGGCTCCGCCGCCTCCGGGGCTTCGGTGGGCTCTGGTGGTTGGGTAGGCTCCGGCGCGGGCGTTTCCGCGCCGCCTCCGCAGACCGAGAGCAGCAGCGCTCCCACCACGAGCACGGAGATCAACACTGACCACTTGGATAGCTTCATCTTTTCACTCCTTTCGCTCTTGGTCCGTTCGAGGACGATGTGGGGGGACGTCGCAGCCGTGGAAACGGCGCCGGTTGATGGCGTGGATTCTACTACATCTTGGTGGGGATACCAAGCGAAACAGGGAAGGTCGCCGAGCCAGGTCCGACGCCAAGTCCTAGGACGAATCCGTGCCCCTGCGGGCCCTAGCCATCATCTGCTCGACTTGGTCCCAGACCAACCGCAGTGCACCGACTGCCTCCTCGGCCGATCCTT
>DAOUEW010000091.1:0-7296 GCA_034430275.1 Anaerolineae bacterium
CCGTGCTCCGTGGCTTGGTGAAATGCCTCTTGCAGTGCCTGGAAGACGGCTTGCTCCTGACCCCAAACCAGCGTACTCATCTCGCCCACACGAGTGTTCAGCCCCCCCTTGCTCAGAACTCGGGCCGCCTCACGGACGGACGGCCCGATCGATTCCTGCCGCAACGGGTAGAGGCTGACCTGAGCGGTTATCATCTTCATCTCCGGCTTTTCCCCGTGGCTCTGTTTCTCGGTCAATGCGAAGTGTCCCCCATCGCAAGCTAGGACAGTGCGTCCTTCAATAACCCCTTGAAACGATCCAGGGTGATAGGGTGGAAATCGACTTCCAGGCCCGACCAGTCGAAGAGTTCCAGGATCTCCTCGGCGTGATGCGCCACGTACTCCTCGGCGTACTCCAGGCCATCCAGGACGATGATCTTGTCGTAGAACCCTGGAAAGTTGGCGTTGGCGTCGGCCTTGTCCCAGCCAGAATACCTCTGATAGACGACCTTCCAGTTTCTGAGCCAGCCCGGCGTGAACCACAGTATCTTGTCCTGTCTTCCCTCGCTGATCTCTTGCCGTTCCTCGAAGCCAGCCAGCATGTCGTAGCCGTACTCTCCCTGAACTCTGGTTATCCCCCGGCCCGTTTCTTGCAGGATCGAGTCCACCCGCTTGAGTGGCTCTTCGGTACTGACGTGGCACTTCTTGCCGTAGACGACCATGATCTCGTGGTCGGCACACCATTCCCTGGTCTTGGCCAGCTTCTTGAGGAGATGCTGTTCTAGCTTGTCGGGCAGGGCATGCAGACCGGGCGGCGTAAAGAATAAGCGGCGCGGGCGGAAGAAACCGCTCTCCACGAGATGGGTCATTTCTGGGTGCAGCATGCCGCAGGATATGATGCAGCGGTCCTCAAGCATCGTATCCATCGCTTCAGTCATTGTTCATTTCCTCCAGTCACTTTGGTTCGCGAACCACTACTGCTAGGGCGCAGTAACCGATCCATCGCGGACCGCGTGTGCATCGCCTACGCGAAAAGCACCGTTAGGGACGGGCCGGGGCCACATCCTGCATCCGGCGGGTCGTACCTCACCCCTCCGGTGAAGACAGCTCTCGGAAGAGCGATCTTGGCGTTAGTTCCGCGTTGGCAAGCCACCTAGGTACCACAGTTGATGATGGGATACCGCTTATTCCGAGTCGCTGGTCGCACCTTGCAGAGTGATCGAAGACGACATCAAGTCGATATCCTTGATCTTAGCCTGAACTAGCCTGGTCTCGCCCATGAGGCCCATCAAGCGAAGGCCACGACCTGCCGGCTTGACCCAGGCTACGTCACGCATCACCTCTTCCTTTTCACCGTTTCTCTCTACGTAGACGGTAGCTAGGCACATGGCGGTCCCCCTCTAGAGCAACTGGTCTAGTATCTCCTCGATATCTCTTTCTGCCTCGCTGTTATGGGCTGGCCGCCCTTCCAGGCCAGACTGGAAGACCTCCGGATCGTAGCCGATGGATCCGATGATCGGCACAGACCTTCTCTTGAGCTCTTCTTCTAGGGTGGAAGCCATCTGCTCCGAAGCGATCTTGTTGAGGACCGCCCAGACACCGTCCATGCCCACCTCTTGAGCGAGGGCGCTGATCTTCTCCGCGAGTTCGAGGGAATCGAAGGAGGGCTCGGTCACGGCCAAGACAGTGTCCACACTGGTCTCCACTCCTCTACCGAAATGCTCTATCCCCGCTTCCATGTCGATGATGGCGATCTCATCATCCTCGAGAGAGAGCCTTTTGAGGAACTCACGGCTCAGGGCGCCCATGGGGCAGGCACATCCTTCCAGCGACTGCAGGATCTTGCCGATGGAGACGAGTCTAATGCCGTCTTTGTCCACTAAGTACCCGGAGGGCAGGTCGCTGGTTCGAATCTTCTCCTGGGTCAGGACGCTCTCGGCCAGCTCTGTACTATCCGAGAAAGCCTCAAACACTTTCTTCTTGCCACCGACAAGCTCAAGCAGTGGCTGGGGCCGCTCCTCTAAGCCGAGCATGCGATAGAGCCCGGGGTTTGACTCATCGGAGTCAACAACCAGTACGCGATACCCTCTCTCTCGCAAGCCCTTGGCCAGGAGGCAGACCACAGTGCTCTTACCGCTGCCACCCTTGCCGGCAATCGCTACCTTCTTCATACCGATCTCCTTTCGGTCTATCGCTGGAGTGGCCGTCTGTGAAGACAATAGTCCTCGCACCATTGTCTGGTAGTGGGGCATCGAATGCAGAAAGCAGCCTCTCCTCTTCTGGGTTTCTCATGGCGCGTCGGCCATGGCCGCGGCATGGGTTCCCTGACCTCGGGCGGAACGGACCCCCCACACAGTGTACAACCGTTACGTAGCAGACGGCCAGTCGCAGGGCTATCCCAGGTACACCGGCGAGCGTTTGAACACCCGAATGGGCCTTTCCGTCACCTAGGCCAAGTGCGCAACTCGGGGGATCAGCGTCGGCTGTGGCCCGGCGCGAGGTCGGTCGGTAGCCATCGTTCGCATGGGGCGAGAGTGCAACGCTAGGGATGGTAGGACCGGCTTTATCTGGTCCGGGAGAACGCAGGGGCGCGTCCGAGGCCCGCCCGTACCAAGACTTCGGGACCCTGGCAGCGCGGTCGTTCCACGACTGGGGCCGAGGGGTGGAAAAACCACGGTGCGCCTACAGAGGTATGTGTGGTCGTTGAACTATCTTGCAGTCTCGACGATCTCTTTCGCCCACGCGGCGGCACGCTCTAGTTCACCCTCCTTGAGCGGACCTTCGGTGCCTTGCACTAAGAAGGCCTCCGGCGATCCAACGAGGGTCCCGCCTTTCTTCTGGAGGCTCTTGGCGATTCTTCCTGCGGCATAGCCGAAGATGCCGACCCATCTCGTGGAGAGCCTGGTGTCGAAGGCAGCTACGCGGGTACCTTCCAGGGCAGGCGACTCGACTTTGTCCAGGAACTCTCGCATCGTCGGCGAGGGCCGGCCTCCGTGGGTGGGAGCGCCCACAATAAGGAGGTCGAGAGTCTTCAATTCGGAGACGTCCGCTTCACTTGCCCGCAGCACTCTGGCCTCGCCGCTGACGGCATCGCCGATGGCTTGGGCGATCTTCTCCGTATTCCCATAGACCGAGTCATAGACAATCAAGGCTTTCATTATTCACCTCCTATCTAATGTGCAACCATTCGGCAACAGCGGCAGAATCTCGAGACGATGACCACGACGCCGCGCAGCCGTTGTGGCTGAAGGTCGGGATGCCGTGTCAGGTGACAGCGCCAGCGTTCGCCAGGCGGGTGACGAGCTAGGTTCTCACAGCGCCGCGCACGAAGAAGACGAAGGGCACGAAGCACAGTCCAGCCATCAGAGCAACAATGACGATACCGCCGACGTCGACGGATGAGCCGGAGACCATTATGGGGACGAGACTGAGAGCCAGGATCCCGTAGGCCAGGAGAAGCCCTGCGCCGCCGACGTATCCCAGCGCCCTACGCCGCCACAGCTCGATCCCGACGCCGAGAAGCGCCGGGCAACCCACGGCGAAGTCGTCGATCCATTGGGCGAGTTCCGATGATGCCACCGGCACCGGGTCAATGAGGGCGCCGACGAGGAGGCCCACTTCACGCAGGAGAATGAGAACGGCCAGGGCCAGCAGGATGCCGCCGGTCGTTCTGGCTGGCACAGTCTCCACCAGCTTCTGGCGCACCACCTCGCCATCGATGCTGGCCATGAGGCCAATCAGGGCGTAGGCGCTCAGCGTGGCAAGCAGGAGGCGGGGAAGGAACAGCGCGCCGAAGGGGGCGCCGATGACGTAGGCGACGTAGACGTACAGGACGTAGTAAAGCGCGCCCGGCCAACAAAGCAGCCCGATCAGTTTGCCTCTCCGCGCCAGCCACATCGAGATCAAAAGGAAGGGCAGGCCTACAACGAGGTTGAAGAGGTCGTTGGTGACCAACCAGCTACGCAATTCCTCCGTCGGGTAGAGCGAGTTCTGGTACAGAATGCCGACGACCGAGGCCATGGTCATCAGAAGGCCGATCAGAAGAGATAGGGCGTATACGGGGGTGAGGCCGCGAGTGAGCGGCAAACTGGCGGATGGGGATCCTGCCTTGGACGTAGTCATACTCACGCTCCTTCTGTGATGGCGGGTCGTGACAAATCAGCCTCCGCAGTGGATCGAGGGACGTCCCCCGCCTTGGCTGGTGTCAAATGCACCATGTACTGAACGACTTGTTGAGCTGCTCTTCGCCCGCGGGCTGTCCAGAGTACCGAGGCGGCCGGTACTCCTACGCCAGCGCGTCACCAATGGCCTTGGCCCACGAAGCGATGGCTTCCCAATCCCGGAAATCGCCGGAGGGAGCCTTGACGTTCTTGATCATCCACCTCTCAATGAAGTTGAGTTTCCCCGGGTCCACATTGCCGTGAAACACAGCGATGTCGCGAGGCTGGATGCGGTCGGCGATGGGCTGTAGCCCCTTGGGGAAGCCCCAACCTTGCGTCAATTCCACGGGATCTCCCTCGCCAGTAGGCCCGCTCGAGAACAGCCACACTGGCCGTTCAGCCAGGGCTTCTTCGTTGGTCTTCAGGAAGTTCACCGCCGGCTTCTGCCACCGGCCGATGTAGACCGCGCTGCCCAGGACCACTGCCTCGTAGGGCCTCACGTCGCCTACGCGATCCGCTGGCAGCACGTCGGTGGCCAGACCTGCTTCACGAAGCACTTCACCGATCCGTTCCGCGATCTCTGCCGTCGCACCGTACTTGGTGGCGTAGGCCACCAGTACCTGCTTCTCCATTTCACCCTCCATTCAGTCCAAGGAGCGGCTTCTCGAACCTGCTCAGCCGGATGCCGGAAAGAGAGACTGACACAAAGCACAGTCCAGCGCGTACGACTCTCGATCGGGCAGCATTCCGCTCAACTCCTTGGCCCCTGTGATCGTATATCGAGGAATCGAGTACCCTACAACAACTCTGGGGTCAGCAGAACGACGTTGCCGGTGACCGAGCCGCTCTCCAGCAGTTTGTTGGCCCTGGCCGCCTCGAGGATAGGGAACTTCGCGGCGATGAGGGGTTTGATCTGGCCTTTTCCGAGCAGCTTGAACAGCTCTGCCCAGTCTTCCTTGTTCTCGTTGATGTCCCCTCTGTGCGTCCCATACCCCTTGATCGACTTTCCATTCGGCACCAGGTTGTACAGAAGCAACTTGGCCACAAGAAGCAAGAAGCGTGAGAAACTCTGCGGTCCACCGTAGTGCACCAACACGCCTCCACGCCGCAACACCGCCAATCCACGCTCGAAGTACTCCTCACCCATGCCATTGAAGACGGAATCGAGGCCCTCGGGCTCCGCTTGTCGGATCACTTCCACGAAATCCTGGGTGTGGTAGTCGATGGGCACCGCACCCAGATCGGTCAGAACGTCGTGCTTGCTGCGAGAGGCGATCCCGTACATGGCGAGATGCGCCAGCTTGCCAAGTTCGAGGAAAGCGGTTCCCACGCCGCCGCTGGCGCCGACGATGAGTACTTTGTCGCCTGGCTTGACCTGTACCACCTTGTGCAGCACCTGGTAGGCAACGAGGTAGTTGAGGATCAGTACCACGGCCTCCGCCGGGTCCAGGGTGGCAGGAACGTGAACGAGCTGGTCCTCGCCCAGGTAGATGTACTCGGCATGCCCCCCGAACTGAGTCAGAGCAGCGACGCGGTCACCAGGGGCCACGCTGGTGACACCTTCGCCCACCGCGTCTGCCTCACCGAGGATGCTGTAGCCCGGCACGAAAGGTGGCTTGGCCAGAAACGGCCGGTTGCCACGCCGGACTGCGACGTCGTCCTGGCACACGGGCGTGGCCAGGATTCTGATCCGGACCTCGCCGGGTGACGGTTCGCGGAGATCATTCTCGATCACCTGGAGGGCGTCCAGGCCCCCTCTTCTGGTTACGACGATGCTCTTGTAGCGCATGCTTCACTTGTCTCCTATTGGACACCGGTGGTCAGAGCAGAGCCGAGGCCAACGGACGTCTGTGCTGGTCGGCACATTGACAACTCGCGGCCCAGGGACCGGCAGCTCATCAATCAATATGTGCCACGATACGCCCAGGCACACAAGGGAGCCTTACTTAGCGTAGAGCGAGTGGCTGGTAAGCCCTGTGGCTGGCCCATTGCCATATCCGGTAGAGCCCATCGGGCGAATTGAGGAAGATGTCTCCGGTCGAATTCCTATTCGCATACCCGCCGTCGACAGGCAGGTTCGAGCCAAATAGCCTAGCCTGGCCACTAGGAGCGAGCTGATAGAGCAGGAAATCGGGGTTGAGGAGCCACCAGATGTATCCGCTGGCATCGACACTGAAGCTGCCCATGGGACAACAGCCGAACCGGTTGACCTGCACCACGATCTCTGAGGCCTCGCTGATCAGGTAGAGACGCAGTATCCATCGATCAACCTCGGGACCGGACATGAAGCGGGCCTGCTCGCTCGCAAACGCGTAGAGAGTGCCGTCAGGTGCAAAGTCCAAGAGCACCTCGATGGGTTCCTTCGGTACCTTCACGTGGTACTCATTGACTTTGCCCAGTGAGGAAAACTCAACCACCACGGCGCGAGCCGGATCGAGTGGGTCTTTGCCGCCATAGCCGAAGACGTGCCCCGTGATGGGATGGACGGCCACGGATCCTATCCCGGCACTGGCAGAATCGGGTACCAGCGTTGGCGTAACAGTGCCGTTAGCCACGAAGTAGACCCCGCTGCTGGTCTCTGTGCCGAGCGAGATATACAGCCCCCCACTAGAGTCGAAGGCGAGGCCGTGGATACTGCCCACCAAACCATCGAGGTATGTATCGTGCGAGCCATCTGAAGTGAAGCGCTCGATTTGCGATGCGGGAGAGGTCCCGCAGCCGTTCACGCTGAGGTACAGAGCCTGATCCGGGCCAATATCAGCCGCGTTTGAGTTCGACCATGGCTGGTGAATCACCAGTCCACCGTCACCCGTGCTGAAGTCAGCCCAGGTGATCAAGTTGTCTGCCCAGGCGGCGAAAATGGCTCTATCCGAACTGTCAAAGGCCACGCCGGCCGGGCACCTGATCACCGGACAGGCGGCATTGGGCGCCGTCATCTCGGTGAAGAGTCCGGTCGCGGGATCGAACTTGGCGAAACGTTCCTTGGCGTTGTTGACGTACAGGTCTCCTGCCTGATCGAAGGCCAGTTCGGTGTTGTCTTCTGCAATGTCCGCCACCACAGTGTAGGTACCAGTGGAAGTCAGTTGAATGAGTTTCCCAACGCCGATATCGGAGACGAAGATCGTATTCTCATCAGAGGCCACGAGGTCGTAGGCGGA
>DAOUEW010000092.1:0-9502 GCA_034430275.1 Anaerolineae bacterium
GATCTTGGTGCGTACGTCGTACATGGTCATGATCAGCCCGGCGATCTTCAATTGTGGGTTCAGCTCCCTGCGCACCAGATTGATGGTGTGGACCAGTTGTCCCAGCCCCTCCAGGGAAAGGTACTCACACTGCACGGGGATGAAGACACCCTCGGTTGCCGTCAAGGCGTTTACGGTCAGGATGCCCAGGCTGGGGGGCGAGTCCACGAAGATGTAGTCGTACCCTCTGTCGACGGTAGCCAGGGTCTTGCGCAGCAGATGAGTGCGCTCTGGGAGGCGTACCAGCTCTACCGTGGCCCCAGCAAGCGATGGCGCGGAAGGCACCAGCTCCAGGCCAGCTCTCTCGATGTGCATGATGATCCGGCTGAGAGGTACTTGTTGGATGAGGGCCTCGTAGATGGACAAACGGACGTGGTTCTTGTCCACGCCTAGGCTGCTGGTGGCATTGGCCTGCGGGTCGATGTCCACGAGCAGCACTTTCTTGCCTCTGGCAGCTAGATATGCCGCCAGGTTGATGGCGGTGGTGGTTTTGCCCACGCCCCCCTTCTGGTTGGCAAATGCGTACGTGTGCATCAAGATGTGTTCTTCATGAGGGCTTCTATCTGACCCCGATGAGGGACCGAGGTGATGCCCGCGGTCCTGGTGGACAGGGAGGCCGCAGCGTTGGCGAACCGCATGGCCTCCTCCGGGTTCTCGGTCTCTTCGAATCTGACCAGGAAGGCGGCGGCGAAGACGTCCCCGGCCCCCGTGGGATCGAGGGCCTCGGTCGCGGGCGCAGGGAAACGGGCAGCCCGTCCCTGGAGGTGCAGTGTCGCCCCGAGGGCGCCCTCTGTCACCACGGCCAGGCGAGGAAGGCCCAGTTGTCCTCTGAGGGCGCTGGCCTCACCGACCAGGTCCTCGTCGCTAACGAACAGCGCGTCTACACGCTGGAGGAAGGCCTGGGCGCCGATCCACCGACGAGGGAAGACCCGACCGTGGCTATCCCATTGCCTGAGCCAACCCTGTGGGGTGAGACCTAGAAGCGACTCTGGGAACAGATCTATCATCTCCTCGTCGAATTCGTCCGCGATGGGGCCCAGATGAACGATGGGAACCTGGGTCCATTCAGCGGGGATGCTGCCGGTTTCTATCCTGTGAGCGATGGGCTGTACGTACTGGCGTCGGCCTTCGGCCTCGTGTTCGTTGACGAACGTCGTCGTGACCGGCGATGGTAGACAGACCAACTCTATGCCGTGCAAGAGCGGATCCAGCGCCAGGTCTGGGCCCGCACTGGTGACTACGGCTGCTCTCCTCCCCAGGTTCCTCGCCGTGAGAGCGGAATAGGCTGCCGTGCCGCCCAGCAGCCAGCCCTCTGGATTCAGATCTTTCGCCACGTGGCCGACTACCAGAAAGTCGGGTTGTTCCACGGCTCAACCCCTGGGTTGGCGCGACTAGGCTGCCTCCGATTCTCGACGTCGTGCTGATGCCAGCCTCTCGTTGTGACGCGTAATCGCGGCCGAGAGAAGGCCGAGGAAGAGAGGGTGCGGTCGATTGGGACGGGACTTGAACTCTGGATGGAATTGGGAAGCCACCATCCAGGGATGATCCTCCAACTCGACGATCTCGACGAGATCGCGGCCATCAAGGATACCACTCGCTATGAGCCCTCGGGCAGCCAGCATGTCCCGATACCGATCGTTGAACTCGAACCGATGACGGTGGCGCTCTTGCGCCATAGCCTGACCGTATGCTCTGGCGGCACGGGTGCCCGGAGCTAGACGGCAGGGATAGCTGCCCAACCGCATGGTGCCACCCTTGTGCGAGACCTGCCGCTGCTCAGGCAGGAGGTCTATCACGGGATGCGGTGTGTGGGGGTCGAACTCTGTGCTGTTGGCTCCGGCAAGCCCGGCCACTGAACGAGCGAACTCGAGGACCATCACCTGCAACCCCAGACAGAGCCCGAGAAACGGGATCTTGTGCTCTCGTGCATATCGAGCAGCAGCTATCTTGCCCTCGATGCCTCTGTACCCGAAGCCGCCGGGAACAACGATGCCGTCTACGGCCTCCAGGTGCACCTGTGGATCCTGCTGCAAGAGTTCCGACTCGACCCAGTCGATGTCCACGCCGACGCTGTGGTGGGCGCCTGCATGGTAGAGGGCTTCCCTCACACTCATGTAGGCGTCGACTAGCTCCACATACTTGCCCACCAGAGCCACCTTGACCCGGTGCTTGGGCTTCTTGATTCGATCTACTACACCGCGCCATTCTTCCAGGTCCGGCTGGCCCTGCGGAAGGCCGAACTTCTCCATTACCAATTCACCGAGGCCAGCCTCCTCCATGATCAAGGGAACCTCATACATGGTCTCGGCGCTTACCAGAGGTATTACGGCTGATTCGTCAACATCGCAGAAGAGGGACACTTTGGCGCGAATGCCATCGGACAGGTAGGAATCAGCACGGAGAAGGATGAAATCGGGCTGGATGCCCATGCCCCGGAGCTCCTTGACGCTGTGCTGAGTGGGCTTGGTCTTCAGTTCGCCGGTGACCGCGAGGCGAGGGAGCAGCGTCACGTGGCCATACATGACGTTCTGGCGCCCGATGTCGCTGCGCATCTGCCGCAGGGCCTCGATGAAGGGCAGGCCCTCGATGTCTCCTATGGTGCCGCCCACCTCAACGATGACCACATCCGCACCGCTCTCCTCGGCCACCTGAAGCACGCGCCGCTTGATCTCATCAGTGATGTGGGGAATGATCTGCACCGTACTCCCGAGATAGTCGCCTCTTCGCTCGCTGGCGATGACAGCGGAATAGACCTGACCTGTGGTCACGTTGCTGGAACTGGTGAGATTCTGATCGATGAAACGCTCGTAGTGGCCCAGATCGAGGTCGGTCTCCGAGCCGTCTTCGGTGACGAAGACCTCGCCGTGCTGATAGGGCGACATGGTCCCCGCATCCACATTCAGGTAGGGATCCAGTTTCTGAATACACACGGAGACGCCCCTACTCTTCAGGATGCGACCGATGGATGCAGCGGCTACGCCCTTGCCGACGGACGATACGACGCCACCCGTACAGAAAACGAACTTGGTCACGTGTTGTACCCTTTCTTCGAATGGCGAGGCCCCGGTCTGTGGCTGTGGGGGGCAATCGCCGCTATTATAACACGGCTGGAGGGGAGTGGCAATGGTCTTACGGGGGGCGTGGGAGAACGAGTACTCCATGGGCATGAGAAAGCGCCCCCTCTGCCGGGCGCCGGCGCCCTCCTTTGCTGGAGCGCGGCCCCGGGAAACGGTGGCGAGCAAGCGTTCTCAGACCGCCTGGCGGAATACCCATGGTGGTCGGCACGGACCTGATGTTGGGCAATTGGTGGTGTCTGTGCTAGCATTGGCTGGCCCTTCTGGGAGAGGTATGCGCGGTGACTGAACAGACTGCGAGTGTCAAGGTACGGTATAGCCGGGAACTGAGTACCGCTCGCGTGGTGTCGCTCAGTCTGGCCATTCTGATGGCAACAGCGGTCTTCGCTGTGCAGGGATCGGTGATGGAGGCGGCAGGCCCGGCTGCGGCGGTGTCGTACCTCATGGCAGGCGTGATAGTTTGCCTGACCCTCCTGTGCTACGTCGAACTGCTCACGTCGAGCGGGCGCGAAGGAGGGGCCTATACCCTGCTCTCGGAGGCGACCAGGGGACCGGTAGCATTCCTGACCGGTTGGTCGGTCCTCCTGGGCAGTCTGCTCCTCTGTGCGCTGCTGGCTCTGGGTTTTGCCGCGATTATGGGCACCATCTTCGATGCTTACCTGGGCGTGGACTTGCCTGAGCCGCTGTTGGCCGCGCTGCTTACCCTGCTCATCGCAGCATACAATGTCCTGGGAGGTTGGAGCCACCGACGGGCCCGTGACGTGGTCACCTGGGTGGCTTTCGCAGCTTTGCTGCTGCTGTGCGTCCTATGTCTGCCGCGCATTCAGTTGCAGAACTACCGGCCTTTCTCTCCCTACGGCTACCTCGGTGTGCAGTCTGGCCTCTCGCTGCTCCTGATCGGTTTCTTGGCCTTCGAATCGGTGCCCCTGGCCGTCTCCGAGATTAGGGAGCCCAGACGGGCCGTCCCGCGGGCTTTCTTCGCCACTATAAGCCTGGGAACCTTCTTGTTCGTGGCTGTGGCCCTTGCGGCGGCAGGTCTGTTGGCGAGCGCCAGCCTCGACGAGGCGGCCTTGCCGGTGACCGCAATGGTCCGGTTCTTCCTTGGCGAGTACGGACAGCTCGCGATGCTGCTTCTGTCTGCGGTACTCGTTCCGTTAGCCATGAACTCGGCTTTGCTGTCTGTGGTGCGCCAGGCTGAGGTGATGGACCGAGACGGAGCTCTCCCTGAGCTCCTACGGCGGCGCTCGACCCGGTGGCACACGCCGTTCGTCCTGCTGATGATTGCTGGATTGGCGGCTGCTGTGCTGTGCCTCACGGGCAGACTGGAGTTCGTGGCCAGGTTGGGAGGGTTCTGTGCCCTGTTTGTGATGAGCATGATCGCGGTGGGTGACGCGGTTCGCGAGTCCAAAGAGGAGCAAGTGTCCGGCTTCCGGTTGCCTGTGCGTCCTCTATTCCCGGCTCTGGCCTTGGTAGTCAACGTGTTCCTGATGCCCATTATGGGAGCTTCTGCTGTGACGGTGGGCGCGATCTGGCTTGCGGTGGGCTTGGGGGTCTACCTCGCGTATGCCAGGGGCAAGCTCATTGAGGGCCGGGAAGGCGTTGTGGTGTTCAAGGCGAAACGAGAGCCAACAGAAGCCCGGTATCGTGTCCTGGTGCCTGTGGGACCAAGTGAGAGACCGTCGCAACTGATCAGGTTGGCGGTGGCTCTCGCGGGCGGAGCCGGTGGGGAGGTTCTGCCCTTGAGGGTGGTGACGCTGCCGGCCCAGGTTCCTCTGCACGAAGGCGCGAGGAAGGCCCAGGGGGTGGAGTCGGTCTTCAGTTGGTCTCTGGGGGCAGAAGACACGGGTTCGGTGGCCCTCATGCCGGTCACGAGGGTGGCCCGCAGTGTGTCTCAGGGGATCATTGACACGGCCACAGAGGAGAAGTGCGATCTGATCCTCTTGAGTTGGGAGGGTTACAGTGAGACCAAGGGTCGGATCCTGGGCCAGACTCTGGATCCTGTGGTCGAGAATGCGCCATGCGACGTGGTGCTGGTGAAGGGTGAGCAGCCCTCAGCGCCGAAGACGATCCTCCTGCCCACGAGTGGCGGTCCCCATGCCGCCATTGCTGCCGAAGTGGGTGTGAAGATAGCCAGGCGCTACGAAGGCCAGTTGACGGTTATGTACGTCTGTCGGGAGGGTGCGACAGACGAAGAGTGCCAACACGGCATGGACATGATAGACCGAACCATAGAGGGCTTGCCCACCGATGATGTGATCAAGACCAAGTTGGTGACTGCTCCCGGTATCGTACGGGGCATCCTCTCGGAAGCCCAAGGCTACGACCTCATGCTCCTCGGTGCATCTGAAGAAGGTGTCTTCGACAGAGTGCTGTTCGGCACGATACCGGAGAGGATCGCCCAGAAGTCCCCGGTGCCGGTGATGATAGTGAAGGAACGAGCCCCCTTGCCTCAGTTCTGGGTCCGGCGCCTGTGGACCGCCATGTACCGCCTCTTGCCTACCCTGGAGGCCGAAGAGAGATCCACTGTATATCGCGAGACGCGGGACGGGGCGCGGGCCGACGTCGATTTCTTCGTGATGATCACCCTGGCCGCGACTATCGCCACTCTGGGGCTGTTGCTCAACAGCGCGGCTGTGATCATCGGAGGAATGCTCGTGGCTCCCCTGATGAGCCCGATCATCGGGATCGCCCTGTCTATCGCGCTGGGCAATGCACGTCTTCTGCGTGACGCCGCTGAGTCCACCCTCAAGGGCATCTTCCTGGCCGTGGTTGTGGCTCTGTTCCTTGCCTCCATTCAACCGGTGGTTGATCCCACCGAGGAGGTATTGGCCAGGAGCGCTCCGAATCTGTTGGACCTCATAGTTGCTCTAGCCTCGGGCGCAGCAGGTGCCTATGCCGTCTCTCGCAAAGACGTGTCGGCCGCCCTGCCCGGTGTAGCCATCGCCGCTGCCCTGGTGCCACCCCTTGAGGTGGTGGGGATTGGACTGGCGGCTCGTCGCTTTGCGGTGGCGGGCGGTGGGATGCTGTTGTTCGGGACGAACCTCATCGGTATCACACTTGCTGGAGCTGTGATCTTCCTGCTGTTGGGTTTCCGGCCAGCGAGAGGTGTGAGGGAGGGGAGAAGCCATCTGCGGCGTGGTCTAGTTGTCTCCATACTCCTCCTGTTGGTGATCTCCTTGCCGCTGGCTTTCATATCGGGCAGGAGTGTGCAAGCCACGCAGGAAGAAGAGGTGGTGAGGAGAGTGGTCGGCCGTGAACTGGATGGGTTGGACGGTGTATCCCTCGTGAATCTGGAGGTGGAGCGCCAAGAGGAGAGGCTGAGTTTGACGGTCACCGTCTATGCCAGGGAGGAGATGGAGGAGCAGAAGGCAGTCGCGGACCATCTGGCGACCATGGTGAGTGAGGAGCTGGGCCGGGGGGTCAGCCTGCGCCTGATCGCGATTCCGGTGTCGGAGACGGACATTCCTTAGAGCAACGATGTGGGCTGCCAGGGTGGGGCCTGGCAAGCGGCCCCCACGTCGGATAGCCCTGAAGCGGAGAATATCAAGCTCCCGCAATACCAGCGGGCGCTTGTCGCTTGGGGTCTATCTTCCTTGTGGGAGTTATGCAGTTCTCTTCTACGGAAGAAGGCGGGTCGGGAGGCTCGCCGGGCTTCGCGCGCTGGAGCCGCTTGCCTTCAGTGGTCAAGGATGGACCGCGGTGTCGCAGGCCAGATTCTGGTGCGGGTCTTGCCGCCGGAAGTAACACGCAAAGCAGAGAGACCGTGATTTGAAGCTTGACAGGGGCTCTATTCTATGTTATAATATAGTCGGATGAGCTAGTTCCATCGTGGGCCCATCGACGGAGCCTAGGTAGCCCTGGGTGCCGAGCAGGGCAGCGCGCACAAGAGGAGCCACGATGCGAGGAGAGCGCCGATCGTCTTCGTTCAAGCGTGAGACGGACGGCGCTATCTTTTTGTTGTGCAGACCACCACTCTGGGCCCGATGCACCAGAGTGTATCTGACACAGGGGAGGAGAGAGATGGGCGGAAGAAGAGGACGGTGGAATCTACTTCGCACCTGGCTCCGGCTGGCCTGGGCAACGGGGCTGGCCCTGGGGCTGCTGCTCTTGCCAGCCCCAGCAGTGCCGCCGGCCGCCGCCGACAGCGCGGTGGCCACGATCCCCACCGGGACGGATCCCTACGCTGTGGCGGTCAACCCCGTGACCAACAAGGTCTACGTCGCCAACCACGCTGTAAGCAAGGTGACGGTCATCGACGCGATGGACAACAGTACGACCAACGTTTCTACCGGGCAGAGTCCCGCTGCCGTGGCCGTGAATTCGGTGACCAACAAGGTCTACGTCGCGAACGACTGGGGGGACAACGTGACGGTCATCGACGGCACCGACAACAGCACCACCTCCGTAACCGTCGGAGACTATCCCACGGCCGTAGCGGTCAACCCGGTGACCAACAAGATCTACGTGGCCAACAGAGATAGCGGCGACGTGACGGTCATCGACGGCACCGACGACACCGTGACCGCGACTCCGCCCGCGGGGACGTATCCCTATGCGGTGGCGGTGAACCCGGTGACCAACAAGATCTACGTGGCCAGCGGGGGTACCGACGACGTGACGGTCATCGACGGCACCGACGACAGCGTCAGCGACACCGTACCTGTGGGGACAACTCCCTTGGCCGTGGCGGTGAACCCGGTGACCAACAAGATTTACGTGGCCAACTATGTCGATTTCAGCGTGACAGTCATCGAGGGCTCCGACAACAGCACGACGGAGGTGCTCACTGGGTGGTATCCCTTCGCCGTGGCTGTGAACCCAGTGACCAACAAGATCTACGTTGTGAACCGGGTAGGCGGTAGCGTGACGGTCATCGAGGGCACCGACGACAGCGTCAGCGATACCGTGACCACGGGGGACGACCCGGCAAGCGTGGCGGTCAACCCGATCACCAACAAGATCTACGTGGCCAACAATGATGACGGCAACGTAACCGTCATCGATGGGGCCGACAACAGCACCACCACCGTGACCGCGGGCAACTGTCCCGAGGCCGTGGGAGTGAACCCGGTGACCAACAAGATCTACGTCGCCAACTGGGCTGACGGCAACGTAACCGTCATCGACGGGACCGACAACAGCACCACCTCCGTGGGCACCGGGTCGTCGCCGCGGGCCGTGGCGGTCAACCCGGTCACCAACAAGATCTACGTGGCCAACTATCAGAGCGACGATGTGACGGTCATCGACGGGACCGACAACAGCACCTCCACCGTGGGCACCGGGCAGTGGCCGCGGGACGTGGCGGTCAACCCGGTGACCAATAAGATCTATGTCGCCAACTACTATGGCAACAGCGTGACGGTCATCGACGGCAGCGACAACACGACGGCTACCGTGACGGCCGGGGCCAATCCGTGTGCGGCGGCGGTTAACCCGGTGACCAACAAGATCTATGTCGCCAACTTTGGCAGCAACAGCGTGACGGTCATCGACGGCGGCGACGAGAGCACGACCACTGTGACCGCCGGGGCGAAGCCCCATGCGGTGGCCGTGAACCCGGTGACCAACAGAATCTACGTCGCCAACAGAGACAGCGGCAGCGTAACCGTCATCGATGGCAGCGACAACAGCATCACCAGTGTGACTGCGGGGACACAGCCCTACGGCGTGGCGGTCAACCCGGTCACAAATAGGGTGTACGTGGCGAACTACGGCAGCGACGACGTGACGGTCATTGACGGCACTGACAACAGCACGGCCACGGTGACCGGGGGGACCGGTCCCTTGGCTGTGGCGGTCAACCCGGTGACCAACAAGATCTATGTGGCGAACTACGGAAGCGACGATGTGACGGTGATCGACGGCGGGGACAACAGCACGACCACCGTGGTTGAGGGGACAGATCCCTGGGCCGTAGCGGTGAACCCGGTGACCAACAAGATCTACGTCGCGAACTATTCCAGCGACGACGTGACGGTCATCGATGGCGCCAGCAACAGCGCGACCACTTTGGCCGCCGGGACGAAGCCGCATGGTCTGGCGATCAACCTGGTGACCGGCAAAGTCTACGTTGGCAACTACGATACCAACAACGTGACCGCGATCACCCCCGCCCGCTCCGAGGCTATCCCCCTGACCACGAACATCACCCCCCTGGAGGGACATGCGACCATAGTGCCCCGGACCACCTTTGGCTTCACCGCCAGCAGCACCTACAGCCCTACCACTCCCGCGGTTCGCCAGATCTACTACCAGGTTGATACCTGGATCGGCCCCTGGCTCAAGGCCAGCCCCGCAGGCGCCAGCGGCAGCGGGCGAACCCCCACCTTGTTGCCTGGGACCCATCTGCTCTTCGCCTTTGCCGTGGACGGGCAGGAGGCCACCTC
>DAOUEW010000093.1:0-2983 GCA_034430275.1 Anaerolineae bacterium
ACGCGTCCGAGCACATCAACACCTCGGGCACGAAGTACTCCTGGTTCGCGTACAACTCGCCTACGTGCTCCATCCCCGCCGCCAGACCGTCCATGATCGCCTCGTAGGCGTCCACATCCTCCGCCAGCGCGGCATTGGAGAGCTCCACCACCTTGTCCTCGTCGAAGTCCACCACCCCGTCGTACAGGGCCTTCAAGATCTCCTTCTTCCTTGCCTCAGTTGCCATTGTCCCTTCCTCCACTGTGCTGCTCATCGCATGTACTCACTCACGTCCACCAAGCACCGAGGTTTCCAGAGTCCGATCACCTCCTTCCCCACACATGCGCCTTGCGACTGCAGGCATCGCGCCAGCGAACCAGCGTACACTGCCACCTCCTCGATGGCGACGCGCCAGTCCGTCCGGTCTGCACCGTACATGTCATACTGAGACGAAGCAGCTAATCGTAGAATCCGAAGTCGCTGAGCGCCTTTCTCATGGTCCACAGATTGTAGGCTGGGGCCATGGGCGGGAGTTCGCACCCCGGCATCAGGATATACCCCCGCGGAGCCTTCTTTCCTTTCTCAATGGCCACCCGGGTCAGCTCGTATACCTGCTCAGGAGTCCCGTTCTGGATAACCTGTGGCTCGACGTTCCCACCGATGATGTTGTCCGGGAACAGCTCGATGGCCCTGTCCAGGTCCACCTCGTGGCCGAAACTGAGCATGAATGGAAACTGAGGTGTGCCCAGGTACAGTCTCTGGATAATCGGCAGATTCAAGTTCTGCTCCCCGCAGATATGGAACAGGACACTCCTGATACCCATGTCGCGTATCTTGTCGTGCAACTCCGACTGATAGGGCATCACGAACTTCTCGAACTGCTTGGGGCTCATGATCTGGTTGGCAGCCACGGTTACGAATACTCCGACGCCCAACTTCTCCACGCCGAACGTCTCTGCAAAGTAGTCCCACACTTCCTTGATGTGGTCGGTGGCCAGCCGGAGCGCCCTATGGGCCAACTCCGGCTTCTTCATCATCCAGCGACAGAAACGATTGACATCAACCATGTTGGCCGCGTTGGTCACGGGGTCACCAGGCACGCCGCAGAAAACCGGCAATCCCATCTTCTCCTGGAGCTTGCCGCATTCCATGATTGTCGGCACTATGCCTGCTGTCTTCACATCCGGCAGTTCAAGCTTCTCCAGTTCCTCCTCCGATGCTATCGCAGCGCGCACGATTGAAGGTGCGCCCTCGAACTGGCCCCTCGGCATCCTGACCTCGCCGCCGAACTCCCAAGCGCCATAGGAGGCGTAGCCCATGCCCGCGGTCGGCTCGGCGCCGAACTGCTGCGCGGTCCACAACTGCGCTTGGAGACATCGTAGCGGATCGCTGTACATGGCCCCGATGGGGTATCCCACGTTCCTGGCGGCGAATCCCGCTGCAAAAGGGTTGAACGGAACTCGGTCTGGCTTCTGGCCGGTCATGAGGGCCATCATACGCTCCATGGAACTCATGGTGTCAGGCCTCAAGCCCCCTACACACGTAGACTCAGACATCGCTTCTCCCCTCCTTCTTTCATCGCGCACATTCGCTAGCCCACAACCATTCAGTCAGCGGCCACTCCCCGCCTTGTTCGATGCAAGATGCCAGGTCCTCTCTGGATCGAGCTTCTAGTCATAGAACCCGTGCTCCATGACCGCCTTCTTCAAGGCGTAGATGTTGTACGGCGGAGAAGAGGGTGGTATGTCACAGCCAGCCATGAGCACGTACCCACCAGG
Source organism: Anaerolineae bacterium (assembly GCA_034430275.1). Taxonomy (GTDB): domain Bacteria; phylum Chloroflexota; class Anaerolineae; order UBA7937; family B3-Chlor; genus JAUVXJ01. The sequence goes on from DAOUEW010000093.1 coordinate 1,758, forward strand.
CGCATACTTCGCCTTCTCGATGCAGATCCTCGCCAGTTCATACACATCCTGCCAGGTGCCTTCGGCAATCACAAGTGGCTCGACGTTGCCGGCCACGATGTGCTTGTCGCCGAAGATCTCGATGGCCGCGGTCAGGTCGACCTCCTCGCCGAAACTCAGGATCCCGCGCTCCCCGAAAGGTACCTGGGCCCAGTAGGGCAAGTTGCGATTCTGCTCTCCGCAGATGTGGCAGAAGACGGTCTTGATTCCCTTGTCCGATAGGTGACCATAGACCTCGCTGTGGTAGGGAAGCACGAACTCCTCGAATTGCCTGGGCGAGATGATCTGGTTGGACGACGTGGCACAGCCACCGCCCCCGGACAGCGGATGGCCGTGGAATATGTCCACGAAGTAGTCGATGACCTTCTTGGCGAAGAGAACCACCTTGGACAGGAGCCCATGGGCGACGCTCGGCTGCTTGATCATCCACCTGCACAGCACATCCACCCCAACCGTGTTGGCCGCCGCCGTGAAGGGTCCCCAGGCCGGGACCATGATGGGCATGCCCAGACGCTGCTGGATCCTGGCGAACTCGATGTGGAGAGGAAAATGGCCGGCAGTCTCCACATCAGGTATCGCCAGGGCCTCTACTTCCTCTGGGGTCTGAGCGGGGAATCTGGTCACTACCGGGGCCTGCTCCAACTCGCTCTGCGGCATCTTGATCTCCCCGCCAAACTCCCATCCGCCGTATGAAGCGTACCAGAAGGAGGGCACGCCATCGTAGCCCAGCAGTTCCTGGGTCCACATCTGCGCCCAGAAGCTCTTCTCGGGATCGTCGTACATGGAGCGTATGGGGTATCCCACTATCGAGGCGCAAAAGCCTCCGGTGAAGGGCAGAATGGGGATCCTGTCGGGTCGTTCTCCCCTGGTAATGGCGGACATACGTTGGACCGAGGTCATGGTCTCCCTACCTCGTAGTTCGTCCTCGGCCAGCACCGCTTCTGCAACCTCCACCTGGAACTGCCCCATCAATCTACCGCACTGACGCCTGGTGTGCGGGATTCGCGCATGCACGCGCACCTCGCACGCCGCACAGCCACCGCCCTACCGCACGTCTACCAGCCATCCGACCAATACGGCCAGCAGAGTGATGGGTATCATCGCATAGCCAGCTAGAGCCCAACTGCCCGAGACCTGCACTATGCGGCCGAACATCACGGGGCCCAGTAGCAGCCCGAGGTTCTGCA
>DAOUEW010000094.1:0-18081 GCA_034430275.1 Anaerolineae bacterium
CCCTGGCTACTACCAGGAGACGAACCCCTCTGTTACTCTGGACGCAGCCTGGCAGACCGAAGTCGACGAGAAGGCGAGTGGCCAGACCCAAGCCGTCACCGCAATGGCGGGCTCTACGGTAGAGCTGTCTTTCGTGGGACAGAACGTGGACCTGATCGCTTCGGTAGGGCCGGATGGCGGCCGACTGGCAGTATCCCTCGATGGGCATCCCGTGGATGCCCTATCCACGAACACCGAAGGCCGCTCTTATGTTGATCTCTTCAGCCCAGTCCGTCGGTGGCAGCAGCGTATCCCCCTCGTCTATCAGGTCGACGATGCAGAACATACTGTGCTGCTCACTGTGCTCGACCGCGCAGACCTGGCCTCCAGTGGTACCCTGATCGCCATCGACGCGTTCGAAGTCACTCGTGGAGAGCAGCCTTCCCCTCCCTACAACGTCATAGCGCTGCTGAGTCTGGCCATGATGGCTGTCGGAGGGTTGACGTGGAGGGAGTGGCGACAACTCCGCGGAGGGCGTGGATAGCTCCTGGCCTGGCCGTTGGGCTGTGGTCACTCCGGTAAAGGTCCCGCACCCACCATCTGCCCAACCACACAGGTTCGCTTTTCCAGGGCATCGCGGTCGCGCTCTCTGTTTTCGCGAGTGCTACGTTGCTCGAGACATGAAGACCACTAGGGTTCTCTCGTGGGCGGTCCTCATCGGCCTGGTTCTGGCCGCGTCCTCTGCCCTTGCGAGGGCGGCCGTGGAGCCAACGCTGATGCTTCGTCTCGCGGACCAGTACCGGGCAGCTACGGAATACAGCGCAGCCATCGGCATCTACGAGGACTTGATCGAGCTGCGCCCCGAGTGGGCTGCTCCGCGTGTCCGTCTGGGGCAGATCTACCTCGCCGAGGGTAGGTGGGCTGAAGCTGAGAACGCATTCGCGCTGGCGCTGGAAACCAACAGCAGCGAAACACACGCTCTTGCCGGGCTGGCCGAGGTGGCACATCATCGAGGCGAGCTACAGGCCGCCATCCACCTCTGTCGCCGCGCTCTGGCCCTCGATCCTTCGGACTCAGAGCTTCGCTACCGGCTCAGCCAGGCATACGTCGAGATGTCTCGCTTTTCTGAAGCAGAAGATGAACTCCATCGTATTCTCAGCCAAGAGACGAATTACCAGGGTGCACACTACTTGCTGGGGGCGACGCTGGCGATTGAGAACCCCGCGCTTGCCCTGGAGCACTTGCGGATCGCAGCGTCAGACGAGGAGCTAGCCCTCGCGGTCAGAGCGGCCGAGATGGTGCAAATCCTCACCAGTGGTGGCGAGCCAACTGCTCAGGACCAGATAGCGGACCAACTCGCTCGGTGGTATCTCAGGCACGAGATGCCAAGCCTGGCGCTGAGCCAGTTGGAACGACTCATGGAGCTCCATCCCAACAACTACACTGCGCGAGCGTACTTGGGGTACGCCCTGTTCTCGATGGGCAGGCACGACTCTGCGCGAGACACCCTGCGGGAGGTGACTCAGCTTTGCCCACAGAACCCTCTGGGCTACTACTTCCTGGGGGTTCTACACCGATCAGAGGGCTACTATTCGACCGCGCTGTGGGATTTCAAGAGATCTCTGCGTCTGGATCCCTCGAACGCGGCCGTGTACGCGGAGATCGCCGATACCTACTCTCGCCTGGGCCAGTACGTAGCGGCGGAGGAGTGGTACCGCGCTGCGCCCGCCGTGGACCCTGAAGAGCCTGGCTTCTCACTGCTGCTGGCCCAGTTCTATCTCGAGGTCATACCCAGCCCTCGTGAAGCCCTCACCGCAGCCACGGAAGCGGTCAGGCTGGCACCGGACGACCCCGTGGCGCTTGATCTTCTGGGTTGGGCCTATCTTATGGCTGGGGATGCAAAGACGGCGAGGATCGTACTGGAGAGAACTCTGACTCTGGACCCCAACCTCGCATCAGTGTACTATCACCTCGCTGTGGTGTACCAGGAACTAGGCGACGATGGAAGGGCCCAATGGGCATTTCAGCGAACCATCGACCTGGATGTTGATGGCATCTATCGAGAGAAAGCCCTGAGATAGGCGGAAGCCGCGGAGCCGTGACAGTTCACTGCGATCGAGCAGAGGATCGGAAGACGGTCGCGCCATCAGGAAGTGCGCTGCCGAGAACCCTGATCGTCCGGAGTTCGATGCACACGGTCAATAGGCTCTACGAGAGGTATCAACTCAGCTCAACAAGAGGTGCTACAGATGCGAATGAAGGACAAGGTTGCCGTGGTAACTGGAGCAGCGTCAGGTATAGGGTCGGCCACGATACGTCGGTTTGCCGCGGAGGGTGCGACCATCGTCGCTGCCGACATCGCAGACGCCAGCGACAGCGTTCGCGAGTTGACCCGGATGGGCGTAGCAGCTCGCTTCGTCCATGCGGATGTGACCAAGGCCTCGCAGATCGAGAGCCTCGTCAACGAGACGGTAACATCCTTCGGTCGGCTAGACGTCTTGGTCAACAACGCCGGCATAGAGCTGCCGAAGAAGATCACCGACACCTCTGAAGCCGAGTGGGACCGGCTACTAGACGTGAACCTCAAGGGTGTCTTCCTCTGTGCCAAAGCGAGTATCCCCGTCATGCAGCGCCAGGGTGGAGGGGTGATCATCAACGTGGCCTCAGAGCTTGGCCTGGTCGGCGGATCTGAGATCGCCGCCTACAGCGCCTCCAAGGGTGGTGTGGTACAATTGACCAAAGCTCTGGCTATAGATCATGCCAGCGACAACATCCGAGTCAACTGCGTCTGCCCGGGCCCGGTGGAGACGCCATTGCTCCAGGCCATCATTGACGGGTCCTCGAACCCCGATCAGGAGCGGCGCAGCATCATCGAGAAGACGCTGCTCAAGCGCGTAGGACAGCCCGACGAGATTGCGAACGTGATTGCCTTTCTGGCATCTAGTGAGTCTTCCTACATGACCGGTTCTATCGTGGTGGTCGACGGCGGATGCACCGCACAGTAATGGGGCAAGAAGAACATCGGAGTGTGCCTGCGTCGCAGGCCGTCATCCCAGGAGTCCAACAGGCGAAGGGAGGTACGTCGTGAGCGGTGGTCGCCCCAGTGCGTCAGCGTTCTTCACCAATCTACAAGCTCCTATGCCTTGGCGCCGCAAGCTGTGGTTGCTGGCACGCAACAACTGGATCAAGATACGCACTGGGAGCAACTGCTGCGGCCATCTTGGGGAGCCTGGATGTTGACAGGTTCCTCACGAGGGACTGGGACAGTCCCACCGACCTGAAGACGATTCCACTGCCTGAATGGGGTCTGAGGAGAGCGAGGAAGAGATGCCGCCCCAACTGACGAAGGTGACCACCTACAACTGCAATTCCGTCCGCGCGCGACTGGAGTTAGTGTTGGAATGGCTCGAACGGGAAGCGCCCAGTGTGCTCTGCCTTCAGGAAACGAAAGTCCAGGACGCCGACTTCCCCGTGGAAGCCTTTCGAAGCCTTGGTTACCACGTGACGTTTCGAGGTCAGAAGGCTCACGCGGGGGTAGCCATCGTTAGCAGCGAGGAGCTACAGGACGTGGTTTTCGGTCTGGACGACGATGGTCAACCCGACGAGGCACGGCTGGCCTGGGCCAGGATGGGAGACGTCACTCTCATCAACACGTACGTTCCCCAGGGCCGTACGACCGATTCCCCTCAGTTCCAGTATAAACTCGACTGGTTCCGTCGCCTGCGAGCTTTCTTCGATCGCCACTTCAAGCCCCAAGACAGTATCCTGTGGGTCGGAGATTTCAACGTCGCCCCGGAGCCCATCGACGTGTACGATCCCCAGCGCCTGGTCAAGCACGTGGATTTCCATCCGGACGCTCGCGCGGCGCTGGAGGAGGTGAGGGCCTGGGGATTAGTCGACGTGTTCCGCCTCCACCACCCCGACGAGCCCGGCCAGTACACGTTCTGGGACTACAGAGTACCCAACTCCCTCGAAAGAGGCATGGGGTGGCGTGTAGACCATATCTGGGCCACCAGGCCCCTGGCCGACAAGTCGACCTCAGCCTGGATCGACGTGGACGCCCGTAGGGCCGAGAAGCCCTCGGATCACACCCTCCTGACCGCTCAGTTCGCTATCTGAGATCGCGCTGGAGGCCTCTGCCATGCTGTGGCGCGGAAGCCCACCTGGTGTCAGGGGCTTTCGCTCCGAAGGCTGATGGTCTTTGTGATCTCACCCGGCACGCCACAGACGAGAAGCCTACTCTTCCCAGGGCTGCACGAACTTGAAACCGTGTCCTCTCACCGCCACCACGTAGTGATGGGCCGGGTCCACGGAACCGATGCGTCGCCGCAACCTTCCGACAAGGGCGTCTATGGTTTCATCCGACACGCCCTGACTCGCATCATTGGGCCAGACGGCGGCGATGATCTCCTCGCGTGTGAAGACCCGGCCAGGATCTTCCTGGAGGAGAGCCAACAGTCCGAACTGGGCCTTGGACACGGGCGGCACGAGCTTTCTGCCCTGGACCCAGACCTCACGTCTCTCCAGATCCACCCACAATCCCCTACCGCGGACGATGGCGTCGGTCACCAGCGCCCCTGTGGCCTCCGGGTCGATGTACAGGGCCTTGAATTCCAGTCCTATCTGGATTTCGTCCCCATCTCGCAAGACGTGTGGCTCGGATAAGCGTTGGCCATTGACGAAAGTCCCATTCCTGCTTCCCTGGTCGCGGATCGCGTACTGTCCGTGTTGCCTCTCCAGGACGGCATGCCGTCTGGACGCGAGGCGATCCTCTATCACCACGTCATTGTCCGCCAGGCGTCCGATAGTGACAGACTTGTCGGCGAGCGGAATCTCCCTTCCCTTCTCCTCCCCGCCCTGTACTACAAGCCGCGGTACCTTCTCTTGCATCACCGCACGCCTCCCCTCTTGGCCTTGACATCACCCGACAAACTGCATATCATATTGGCAGGGGTGCACGAGAGCATTCGCAGCAGTCTCACGTCGGATTTCCTCACTCGAAAGGTGGAAAAAGCCCTTGACTACGCCCTTACCCTCCGAGACTGTCCTGCAGGACAGATATAGAATCGTGGACCTCATAGGGCTTGGGGGTGTGGGAGCGGTGTACCTGACTGAGGATCTCCATCTCAGAGAGAAGAGGTGCGCCCTTAAGGAGATTCAGTACTCCACAGATGCGGGCCCTGAGGTCCAGGAGGAGTTGCGAAGACAATTTCACCGAGAAGCAATCGCTCTCGCGAATCTCGACCATCCCAACTTGCCCAAGGTCTTCGACTACTTCTCTCAAGACGGACGCGACTACCTGGTCATGGACTACGTGGCTGGCCCCAACCTCAAGGAGGTCTTGGACGAAACGCGGGCCAGCGGGGGTGCACTCCCCGAGAGACAGGTTCTGGACTGGGCCGACCAGATATGTGACGCCCTTGCCTACCTGCACAGCCAAGACCCACCCATCATCCATCGCGACGTGAAGCCGGCCAACATCAAGGTCACGGCCGACAACGTGGTCAAGCTGGTTGACTTCGGCTTGGTCAAGTTCTCCGATCCCAAGGACCCCAGAACCATCACCCTGCTTCAGGCTTACGGCACTCCCACTTACGCACCGTTGGAGCAGTATGGTGCCGGCTCCGGACGCACCGACGTGCGGTCCGACATCTACTCCCTGGGAGCTACCTTGTATCACCTCCTCACCGGGCGTGCTCCCGCCAATGCTCAGCAGCGTTTCCTCGAACCTGAGAGCCTGCTTGCCCCGCGGTCCCTGAATCTACGCATCTCCCATCTCACGGAGTACCTGATCCTCAAGGCCATGGCCGTCCGTCCTGACGATCGATATCAGAGTGTGCGAGAGATGAGGAAAGACCTGGCCATGGCCAGTAACCTTTCCGTCGGGACCAAGACTCAGAACCGTCTAGCCCTGGTCTGGTCGAGTCTTCTGCCGCACAAGTGGCTGACCCTGGGTGTGCTGTTCTTGTTCCTCGCGGCCCTCCTGATGACCATAGTACAGCCACAACCCATCTTCTAGGTGTAACCACACCAGTCCACACGCGCTAACTACGGACCCCTGAGCCACACAAGGATGCTGGGAAGGAGCCCCAGGACGAGCCCCAGCAACAGCAAAAAGACCCTCACCGGCGGTCCCTCCCACCCCAGGAGAATCGTTGGGTTCAGCAAACCAAGTCCGAAGAGTAGATAGCCTACGAGACCGAGACCGACGCCGTAGAGGATGAGCTGGACCTCGCGCTCCCAGCCCTTCCTTCGACCTCTGCGCATCTGGGCACCAGCCACGTTTCCCAGCACCGTGCCTACGCTCGCCAGCAGAAAGTCGAGCCAGTCTACAGGGCGCCCCACCGGCTCGACGATGGGTTCAAGAGTCGGGGTTGGCTCAGGAGTGGGGGTCGGAGGAGGCACGTACCGTGTGGCCGTGGGGGTGGGGCTTGGTGTAGCGGTCGCCGTCGGGGTGAAAGTGGGCAGAGGCGTAACGGGTACCACCACGCGTACGCTGAGCGGTTCCGATGTCACCTCTCCACTCGATGCACTCACCGTCATCAAACCGGCAGGAGCGGGCGCGCCCAGCCAGAAGCTGGCGCTTGCCGCCCCTTTCACCGTATCGGTCACGACCTGCGGCTCCACGAACACGTCGCCCTCGAGATAGGCACCTCTGAACTCAACCTTGGTACCATCCGGTACCGGGTGGCCGTTCCGGTCCACGATCACGCTGGTCCGCACGACGAGCGGCTCGCCACCCACATACAGGTCCGCGGTTTCAGGGGGAGATAGTCTTTCCAGAGTCATGGTCTGATCAGGTGCCGGCACCAAGGCATTCGCCAGTTCGTAGCCGACGGCTTCTATGCTCACGGGCGAGATGCCCGTGGCCGCTACCTCGGGCTGAAAGAGTGGCGTCAGGGACACCTCAACGCTGGGGCCGGCTCTGCCATACACCGCATAGTAGGCCGTCAGTTTGCTCACCTCGGTGCTGTCAAGGTGATAGGGAGCATCGTAGGCGATGGCCACGACCGTCTTCTCGGCAAGGTAGTACTCCCTTTCGGCCAGAAGCTCCCTGACAGCTCTCGAAGCTGGGAATTCGTCGGGATTGTAGTCGGCCAGTGCCAAGATAATCCACTCTGCCTCTTGGATGCGCCCCTCGACCAATGCTGCATCCTCTTCACCCAAGGTACGGCCTATCCAATCGTGAATCTGGGCGAAGCTGAGCGTGCTAATCCTTGCTGCGCTGACCTGAGCTGTACCGTCTGGGCCGTAGAGGCCAAGCAGGGTGCTCTGCACACCTCCGCCTGCGAACGCCGGGCTTTCGTAGCACCCTTCGAAGCACTCCAGAATGAGAACATCGTCTTCCTGTGTGGGGGGAGACGGCAGAGTCGTTCCCGCTCCCTCCCCCACTGGGTGTAGGAGGGTGAGTGCGTCCGCCACCATCGCCCACACGGAATCAGTCGCGTGTCCAACCGTTTGAACGGCCTCTTGTTCCACCACGAGCACATCATCCAGAGTCAAGTTGGGATACAGCGCGATCTTAGCCTGGAGTATCTTTCTTACTGACTCATCTACTCTCTGTCGGAACTCCGAGTCCTCATTGTACTTCTCTTTGAAGTACTCGATGGTATCGACGATGTTCGAGAGATCCTCCACCTCCCAATCCTCACCCAGAGAGAAGTTGACCAGTGGGAGAATGTCGTTCCCCGCCAACAGCGCCTCTCGAGCGATACGCTGACCGGGGAAGTCCGCTGGCGGGGCATCATAGTATCTCTTGATGGCATCGGCACCAAGTACGTCCGCGACCAGCAAACCGTTCGCCCGCCAGGCGGCGAACTCGGGCAGCGCCATAGCCCTTTGGAGACCTTCCTGGTCCAGGGTCAGGGGATTCGCGGTAGACCCTGCACTCTCGGAGAGTGCTTCGCACCTGGCGTGGCCGACCATCAAGGCATCGGTCGTCCCCAGAGGGTCGTTTGCGCTGTACCTGGCAACGGCGGCAAAAGGCACCAAATCCAGGGCCCTCAGCTCTTCGAGCGTCCTGTTGATGGTGGTCACCTCGGCCTGGGGGTCTCGGCCATCGCCGCCAAGGCCCGGGAAATGCTTGGACACTGTAGCTACCTTGCCGTCGCTTCCCTGGTGCACTCCCCTCACGTACGCACGCCCCAGGCGCCCAACCCAATCCGGATTCCCTCCCAACACCCGTACGCCAAGATCTCCCCGCTCACCTGATCTCGGGCTGTCCAACACATCGAGCACGGGCCCGAGTAGCATGTTGACGCCCACCGCGCCCAGTTCCCGGCCTACGATCTCCCCCATGGCCTGGGCGTTCTCTTCGCTCCACGAGGCACCAATAGCCATGTTGGATAACACAGGTGTGAAGCCAGACCGCAACTCTGTGTGGGGATAGCCGTTTCCCTCCTGCTCCACAGCCAAGTACAACGGGATGAAGACTTCGTTGCCGTCAACCATGCGGCTGTTGGCCCGAAAGGCAAGCTGTTGCAGGTCGTTGGTGAGGCGCGCCACTTGTAGCGGCAGTGGCTGGTCACCCTGGTTGTTGATGTTGCCCCTGGATTCCGAGATCAGTATCCCGCCGATCCTGTACTCGACGATGAGCCGGGCGATGCTGCTCTCGTCTGAAGTTTCCACACCGGGAAAATCCACCATGAACAACTGGCCGACTCTATCATCGACCGTCATCATCGCCATCAGGCTGTCCACAGATACGACACCCTGGGCGGACGCCGCGCGGGGCAACGACAGAGCGAGGATGCAACACGCTAGCGCTGCTCTCAAGAGCATGGGGATTGCCCGCTTGTTCAAAGGGTGTCCTCTCCTAGCTCAATAGACCCACTGGCCATCTTTCTGGACGAGAGTCCCGTCGAGGTAGATCTCTCCCCCGACACGAAGGTCCTTGATCATGTCCCAATGAATGCCCGATTCGTTCTCGCTCCCGGTCTGTGGGTAGCCTCTGCCCAACGCCACGTGTACAGTGCCGCCTATCTTCTCGTCGAACAGGATGTTCTTGATGAAGCGATCGATCTTGTAGTTGTTGCCGAGCCCTAGTTCGCCTACGTAGCGTGATCCAGCGTCCAAGTCCAGCAGTGCCAGCAGATAGTCCTCTCCCTTGTCGGCAGTGGCCTTTACTACCTGGCCGTCCTCGAACCACAGATGGACGCCTACAACCTCGCGCCCCCCAAAAGCTGGATAGATGGCGGGGTAGCTGAACCTGATGTGTCCCTCAACGCTGTCCTCCGCTGGCCCCGTGAACACCTCACCGTCAGGCATGTTCACTCTGCCATCCGCACTGATGAACGTGCGCCCGCCTACGTTCATTCTGAGCTCTGTGTCTTCCCCTTTGATGACCACCTCACTGCCCGCATCGAACAGAGCTCTGAGGGCTTGCTGCTCCACGGCGATCTGGTCCCAGTCCTGATCCATCGCGTCGTACACGAACGACTCGAATTTGCTCAACGACATCTCCGCATCCTGAGCAGCACCAGGGGTTGGATAGAGAGTGACGACCCATCGGGTGTTGTCGGTGAGATACGCTCGCACCTTCGCGTCTGACCTGCGCCACTGAGCCACTCTCGCTGCCTCAAAACCACTCATCAACTTGGTGTTGACTGAGGCCAGTATCTGGATGTACACGTCTGTTTGTTGGGCAAGCTGCATGTGCAGAGAAGGGAACATGCCGAGGCGCTGCTCCGATGCCTCCTCGATCAGCGCCTCTCTGATCTCTTCCAGCTCTATGCGTGTGAAGATCTCGCCAGCTTCCCTTTGCAGCAAGCGACGGTAGACTTCCACGACCAGCGGCTTGGCTAGCTCGCTGTACGCCAGGATCTGAACGGTGTCGCCTTTCTCAACTTGGGTGCAGTAGTCTACCAGGATCGCGGCCAGTCTCTTCACCCTCGGGTCCATCACGCCACCTCCCTTCTGTCACCGATCACCAGTCCTTAGCCCCGTTGGGATTTTACCGCAATGGCCCTTTCGTGTCAACAACTGCGCTCTGGGAAGACACCACTGCGCGTTCCGAAGTAGAGTCAAGCGTACCCCGGGCAGTCACTCCGGTCCGGGCTGACGCTGGAGTATAACGATGGGGAAACTGGGCTGTCGCTTGCGCGGGGGAAGGATAACAACTGTCCCGATACTGGCGTAGGTCAAGACCGCAGCAGGAAGACGGAACGAACCCCGCTCCCAGGGCGCGAAGCACCGCCTACCAGGAGGGCTGGTTTTGCCGGGCCGGAGCGTTTGTCCGTTACTCGCCTCCTAGCTTCGGCAATGCCAACAATCGAAGGCACCGCTGCTGGGCGGCTCCGATGTCTCCTCCGCCCGGCAGCGCCCTTCGCAGAAGTTGGGGTGTAAGCCCCATGTACTACACGCTTGACGTACACCTAGGGACAGGACACGGTACGTCAACTCCACACCCGGGTCGAACCACGCAACAGCGTTCTCCGTCAGTCGGACAGCTAGCCTACTAGGTGACGTGGCTGCTCTGACACCCGGGGACGCCACGCGCTGGTCCAAGATTGCTCACGGAACCCCAGCCTCAGAGGCCGGTTCGGAGACTGGCCCACACCGATGTCGGCGACACGCTCTTGGGCCTTTCGACAGGGAGGTGCAACCACGTCCCCTGCCTGGGGCACCCCGCTTGCCTAGGTCGCGCCGACGCCGGGGCGGACCCTTGGGTGCCTCATACGCGCGCCGACTCCGAACGGCCGCCGGTCCGAAGGACCTCACTGGAGCTGTACATGTCTTCCAGACAAAGGCTATCCGTAGGCTGCCTTCAATTCCTCCTTGACCAGCTCCTGAACCTCACGCAGCAGTTCCGGATATCCTGCGTAGCCCAGCCTTTGAGCGAACCTCGTCACCGTGGCTGGATCCACCTCGAGGCGCTGCGAGAGCGCAGACCCGTTCATGAAAGCGGCCTCTCGGTACTCCTGCGTCAGGAAGTCGGCGATCCTCTTCTGGTTCCGTCCTAGTCTGGCGTAGTGTTGTGCGATCCTTTCCCGAAACATGGATACCCTCCTTTGCCTTCTGCATCTAAGTATGGGATCGAGGGGACGCCGACCCCGCCTAGTCGGGGTCCTCAACGTCCATTATATCCTATCTAGCGTCGTTGCGCAAATCGGAATCGGGTGGTGCCAAATCGGCCCGGGAGGTGTGTCCGCTGCCTCACCGAGACCCATTCCCAGCGCCGCCAGACTTGTCTGGAGCAGCTGGCTCGGTCAAGGACCTCACCTGCCCAACCTCTTGCACTCGACCTGCCCTGCCTGTATAATCGTCAGCATATCTGCAGCAACCGAGAGTACAGAACCATGAAGACCGTGGTGATTATGCCGACCTACAATGAAGCCGACAATCTCGTCCAGATAGTCGCTGAGTTGATGACTCTGGACGTGGAGGGCCTCGAGATACTGATCATCGACGACAACTCGCCCGATGGAACAGGCGAGATTGCAGACGGGCTTGCGTCCCAGTATGCCAATCGGGTGCACGTGATCCACCGCCAAGGGAAGATGGGGCTCGGAACCGCCTATGTCACAGGCTTCCACCGCGCGCTGGAATCTGACGCGGACTACATAGTCCAGATGGATGCGGATTTCTCGCACTCCCCGTCCTATATCCCCACGTTCCTCGACGCGATGAGCGACTGTGACCTGGTGGTCGGGTCTCGCTACGTCGCCGGGGGGGGAGTGGACGAACGCTGGAGCCCCTGGCGCCGCTTCCTAAGTTGGGGCGGAAACGCCTACGCTCGTCTCGTCACTGGACTTCGCATCAATGACGCCACAGGCGGCTTCAGGTGTTTCAGGCACCAGGCGCTCCGCGAACTCGACCTCGATCGTATTAGCTCCGAGGGATACGCCTTCCAGATAGAGGTCGCCTACGCATGCCAGAAGACTGGCCTCCGGCTCTGCGAGATCCCCATCTACTTCGAGGATCGATCTATGGGTCTGTCCAAGATGAGTTCGCGCATCATCTTGGAGGCTATGTGGCGTGTGTGGCAGATGAGATGGCACTACCGGGACGTGCAGCCACACACTACGAGCAGGGGTAGTAGTTGATCCGCAAAGAGAGGCTGTGGGACCTCGCTATCGTCCTATTCCTCCTGGCGCTGCCGCTGATTCTTTTCTGGCCTGTGACTACGGGCAGCCGCACGCTCGTCCCCTTCGACAACCTCTTCGCTTTCCAGCCCTGGCAGACCTTCGCCGAGAGTATGGGGGTGGGTGTTCCGCACAACGAGCTCCTGAGCGATTTACTGTTGGAGAACTACTCCTGGAAGACGTTCATCGTTCAGGCGCTCCGAGAGGGACAGATACCTCTCTGGAACCCTTATCTCTTCGCTGGCGTCCCGTTCCTCGCCGCTGGGCAGCATTCGGCTCTCTACCCCTTCAGCGTGCTGTTCTACGTGCTTCCCATCACGCGAGCATACGGCTGGTTCACCGTCCTCCACCTGTTCCTCGCTGCGCTCTTCATGCACGTCTTCATGCGTACTCTGGGTGCCGGCAGGCTCGGTTCTACGGTCTCCGCGGTGACTTATGCCTTCTGCGGATTCATGGTCGTCAGTGTCGACTTCCCTATGGTCCTGGCTGCCGTGAGCTGGTTGCCCTTCGTGCTCACGATGACGGAGCTGATGATCAGGACTCAGGAGACTCACCGGACAGCGGTGCGTTCCATCCCCTACATGCTTGGCGGTGCGTTGGCCCTGGGAATCCAGTTCCTCGCGGGACACGCCGAGATGTCCTACTACGTGCTGATGGTCCTGGCCTTCTACTCGGCCTGCCGTTTGGGGATGCTATGGTGGCGAACGCGAGATACGAAGAGAATCGCCGTCCTGATTCTCATCGTTGCTTGCATGACCGGCCTTGGAGTGGGTCTGGGTGCCGTCCAACTCTTGCCCTTCCTGGAGCTCGCCAGGCTCAATTTCAGACAAGGTTCTGCAACCTACCAGGAGATCATCGGCTGGGCCTATCCTGTGCGTCAGGTGGTGACCTTCCTCATCCCAGACTTCTTCGGCAACCCCAGCCACCACGGCTACTTCGACTTGCTCACCCGCCGGTGGGCTCCCATCACACGGAACGCCTACGGGGAGTCGATCAACACCATATTCTGGGGCATCAAGAACTACGTCGAGGCAGGAGCCTATGTTGGGCTGCTACCCATCCTGCTGGCCGGGGTGGCGGTCCTTCGAAGAAGAGATCGCTACGTCTGTATCTTTGCTTCCCTGGCGGCGATCGGTTTCGCGCTGAGCTTCGGAATACCTTTGTACTCCCTTCTGTATCACCTGTTGCCAGGATACAGCCAGCTTCACACCCCGTTCCGCTGGATCTTCCCGTACAGCCTGAGCATGGCCGTTCTGGCGGGCTTGGGAGCGGCGGATTTGCGCTCGGGCTTCGACTCAGTGAAGCGGTCTCGCCTTCAAGTCTGCGGGCCTCAGGTACTCGGGTGGCTGGCGGTTGCGGTGGGGGCGGCGGGTTTGCTCTGCGCCCTGGCGATGCTGGTCATCCCGGCCCAGTTCATTCCACTGGCGGATCGTCTGCTGGCTAGCTCAGACCTGGCCCAGGCATCCTTCCCCGATGGACGGGCTTTCCTCTCCTACCAGTGGCGCAACCTGATGCTCTTCAGCCTCTTTCTCGTGGCTTCCGGCATTGTTCTCAGGGTCAGCTACTGCAATATCTATCTGCCGCGCCGCCTGGGATCGCACCGTGTCTGGCGACCCCTGGCTATCGTCGTCTTGACGCTGGACTTGCTGATTCTCGCCGCGGGCTTCAACCCTGCCACTGAGACTCGCCTGGCAGGGCTCACACCTCCTTCCGTCGAGTTCCTCCAGTCGG
Organism: Anaerolineae bacterium; assembly: GCA_034430275.1. Lineage (GTDB taxonomy): Bacteria > Chloroflexota > Anaerolineae > UBA7937 > B3-Chlor > JAUVXJ01. The sequence goes on from DAOUEW010000094.1 coordinate 13,794, forward strand.
ATGAGGAACTCTACAGGCTGACGTCCTTCAACGCACCGGGGGAGAAGACCTTCCACGCCAACGTGGGGATGTACTACGGCTTTCACGACATCCGCGGATATGACTCCATCATCCCCAAGCAGTACGCCGATTTCATGGGGCAAATCGAGGAACAGGGCGAGTTGATCTACAACCGCATCGCGCCTCTCTACCAGTACGATTCCCTCGATTCGCCACTGCTGGACCTGCTCAACGTCAAATACGTCGTGACCACCCAGCACATCCCGAATCCGAACTACACTTTGGTCTACGACGACGAGCTGCGCATCTATCGCAACGACGACTACCTGCCGCGCGCTTTCGTCGTGTATGACGCCGAAGTGATCGAGGACGACGGGAGGCTGTTGCAGCGACTACAGGGGCTGGATCCGCGACAACGCGTGCTCCTGAGCACGAGCCCGCCCCCGGAATACCTGAAGACTTCCTCCAGCACTCCAGTGGAAGCCCCGGCACAGACTCGTATCCCTAGCTATGGGATCAACGACGTGGTCGTGGAGGCAGAGCTCCCTCGCGATGGCTGGTTGGTGCTGGCCGACAGCTATTTCCCTGGCTGGAAGGCGTTCCAACAATTGGAGAACGGCCAGGAACAGGAGCTCGACATCTACAGGGCGGACTACAACTTCCGGGCTGTGCATCTGGGTGCAGGGCAGAACGTGGTTCGCTTCCGATACACCCCTATGTCCCTCAAACTGGGCGTCTACGCCAGCTTCATCGCCGCTGTCGTGATGCTGGCGGCGGCGGGCCTTTGGCTCTGGAGTCGATTCTATCGCGAGGAAGAAGGCGACTCCATCCTCAAGCGCGTAGCCAAGAATAGCATGACCCCCATGGCTACCTCCTTCCTCAACAAGCTCATCGACACCGCCTTCGCCATGCTCATGCTGCGAATACTGGGTCCGGAGGGCGCAGGCAAGTACAGTTTCGCCATCGTCGTCTACTCGTTCCTGGAGATAGTGACCAATTTCGGCCTGAACACACTGCTCACCAGAGAGGTGTCCAAAGACCGGAGCCAGGCCAACCGCTACCTCAGCAACACCGCTATCTTGCGTCTGATCATTCTGGTCGCTTCCGCGCCCCTGCTGTTGGTCTTCCTGGTAGCGTGGAGGGGGGTCTTCGCTCTCCCAGACGATACGACCGTTGCCATACTCCTCTTGAGCCTCAGTCTCGTACCCGGCAGCATCTCGGCGGCTCTCACAGCGGTCTTCCTTGCGTACGAGAAGATGGAGTACCCTGCAGCCATCACCACGGTCACGACGATCATCAGGGTCAGCCTTGGCGTCGTAGTTCTTCTGTTGGGCATGGGCATCATCGGCCTGGCAGCCGTGTCGGTAACGACCAGCATTATCACTGCCCTGATTCTCATGTACTTGCTGGTCCGGCTCGTCCTGAGGCCTCGCCTGGAGTTCGATGCCGGATTCAATCGCGAGATGGTGGGCACATCCTACCCGTTGATGCTCAACCATCTCTTGGCCACACTGTTCTGGCGCGTGGACGTCACTCTGCTGCAGCCGATGAAAGGAGACACCGTGGTGGGTTGGTACTCCACCGCGTATCGTTTTCTGGATGCGCTGAACATCATCCCATCAGCTTTCACCGCAGCCATCTTTCCTGTCATGTCTCGCTATGCAGCAGAAGCCAGGCACGCCCTGGTGCGTACGTATACCGTCTCACTCAAGATCTTGATCATCGTCAGCCTCCCTGTGGCCCTCCTGACCACGTTCTACGCTGACGGGATCATCCTCGTCGTCGGAGGCCAGGCCTACCTACCCCACGCAGCCATCGCCCTGCGACTCCTGATCTGGTCCATACCCTTCGGCTTCATCAACAGTGTGACCCAGTACGTGCTCATCGCCATAGACAAGCAGCGGTTCCTCACAGGGGCGTTCGTGGTTGGTGCCAGCTTCAACCTGGTCGCCAATCTGTTGCTCATCCCCACCTTCAGCTACCAGGCCGCTGCTGTCACCACCATCTTGTCTGAGATCGTGCTCCTCTTGCCCTTCTACTACGGTGTGCGAAAGCACCTCTCTGCAGTCCCATGGATCGACCTCATCTGGCGGCCGGTGGTGAGCACTCTATTGGCAGGGGCGCTTCTCTGGCTCCTGCGCGACGTGAGCTTCCTGCTACTCATCCCGCTGGCGCTGGCTGTGTACGCCGTCTCCCTCATCGTCACAGGTACCTTCACCGAAGAGGACCTGACTCTGGTTAAGCGGCTCCTCCCGAGGGCATTCCGTCGCTGAGCGCCATTGACGGCACTGGCCGTGGAACCCTTGCTGCGGCCGCAAACCATCTGGTATAATGCCGATCCAGGAGGTACCGTCATGACGCAACGCGCAGACATCGAGAATATTGCCCAGCACGAGGGACAGGAGGTCACACTCAAGGGCTGGCTCTACAACAAGACCGATAAGGGCAAACTCCAGTTCCTGCTGGTGCGCGACGGGACCGGCATCATCCAAGCCGTCGTTCTCCAGGACGAAGTGTCTCCGGAGACGTTCAAGGCGGCTCAGGACGTGACTCAGGAATCATCGATTGTCGTCACCGGCACCGCGAGAGCAGACAAGAGGGCCCCTGGCGGCTACGAACTCTCTCTCAGCGAGCTCCAGATCGTGCAGTTGGCCGAGCCGTACCCCATCACCCCCAAGGAGCACGGGGTGAGCTTCCTGATGGACCATCGCCATCTCTGGCTCCGGTCCGCTCGACAGCACGCCATCCTCAAGATAAGAGCTGAAGTGATACGCGCTTGTCGTGACTACTTCGACGACCACGGATTCGTCCTCGTGGACACGCCCATCCTGACTCCGGCGGCCTGCGAAGGGACCAGCACGCTGTTCGAGACAGACTACTTCGGAGAATCAGCCTACCTGGCCCAGAGCGGCCAACTCTACAGCGAGGCCAGCATCGCCTCTCTGGGCAAGGTCTACTGTTTTGGGCCCACCTTCAGGGCCGAGAAGTCCAAGACCCGTCGCCACCTGCTGGAGTTCTGGATGGTGGAGCCCGAGATGGCCTTCGCGGACCTTGACGACTGCATGGAGCTGGCGGAAGACTTCGTCACCTACATCGTGCAGACGGTTCTGGAGAAGCGAAAGACACAACTGGAGGAGTTGGAACGAGACACCTCTTCCCTGGAGAAAGTGGAAGCGCCATTCCCGCGCATCTCCTACGACGAGGCCGTGGAGATCTTGCACAGCAAGGGGATGGAATTCGAGTGGGGCAGCGATTTCGGCGCCCCCGACGAGACGGCCCTGGCCCAGGAGTTCGGCAAGCCAGTCCTCGTGCACCGGTTCCCGACCCAATCCAAGGCCTTCTACATGGAGCCCGACCCCGAACGCCCCGAGATATCTCTGTCCGTCGACTGTCTCGCGCCCGAGGGATACGGAGAGATCATCGGGGGTGGGCAGCGCATCGCTGACTACGATCTCCTGCTGCAACGGGTCAGGGAGCACAAGCTGCCAGAAGAGGCCTTCAGGTGGTATCTGGATCTCCGCCGCTTCGGCTCCACACCCCATTCCGGGTTCGGCTTGGGCATAGAACGCACCGTTGCTTGGATCTGCGGCCTGGAGCACATCCGCGAGACGATTCCCTTCCCACGCATGTTGTATCGCCTCTATCCCTAAGCCGAGTAACATGAAGATACGCCGCCGGCGCTTTCTGCGCGTGTTCCTGTTCCTCTCGCGTCTGCTCCTGTCGCTGCTGTGGTGGGAACTGATACTGGGGCGAGTCTTCTCCCTGGGGTTCGTCCATCGTGGTGCGCGAGAAAGGCGCCGACGCTGGGCGGCCAGGTTCCGCGAACTGGCTGTAGAGATGGGCGGAGTGCTGATCAAGCTCGGCCAGTTCCTCAGCTCCCGAGCCGACGTGATGCCGCCCGAGATCACGAAAGAACTCTCGGCTCTCCAGGACGAGGTCCCTCCCGATCCATTTCCCCCGGTGAAGAACCTGATCGAGCAGGAACTAGGAACTCCGATCGACGACGTCTTCTCGCGTTTCGTTGAGGAGCCCCAGTCGGGTGCATCGCTGGGCCAGACCTACTACGCCTGGCTTCCCGACGGAGAGCCAGTGATCGTCAAGGCCCAGCGGCCGGCGATCGAGGAACTGGTGGCCACTGACCTCGCCGCGATCAGACGCGCGGTCGCTCTCATCAAATGGTACCCCGCCCTCAGGCGCAGGGTGAACATGGATGCCCTTCTCGACGAATTCGCTCGCATCACCTATGGCGAGCTCGATTACATCGCGGAAGGTCACCACGCCGACGAAC